>JBAXMQ010000345.1:0-1514 GCA_037134215.1 Betaproteobacteria bacterium | reverse complement strand
CCCGACGCCGAGTACGACCGGCTGTTCCGAGAGCTGCAAGCCATCGAGGCGGCCCACCCCGAGCTGGCAAGCCCCGATTCACCCACGCAGCGCGTGGGGGGTGCCGTGCTGGCTGCGTTTGCCAGCGTACTCCATGCGGTGCCCATGCTCAGCATCCGCACCGAGACCGACACCGAGGCCTCTGGCGCCAGCAACTTTGACGCCCGGGTGCGGCGCGAGCTGGAACTGACCGACGAGGCTGAGCCGGTCGAGTATGTGGCCGAGCCCAAGTTTGACGGCCTGGCCATGAGCCTGCGCTACGAGCAGGGCGTGCTGGTGCAGGCCGCCACCCGGGGGGACGGCGAGCTGGGCGAAGACGTGACGCAAAACATCCGCACCATCGGCCAGATTCCGCTGCGCCTGGACGCCAGCGCGCCCGGGGCCTGGCCGGTGCCGCCGGTGCTGGAGGTGCGCGGTGAGGTCTACATGGGCCGGGCGGATTTTGAGGCGCTCAACGAACGCCAGCGGGCTGAGGGCCAAAAAACCTTTGTCAACCCGCGCAATGCCGCCGCCGGTGCCGTGCGCCAGCTTGACCCGGCCATCGCCGCCCGCCGCCCCTTGAGTTTTTACGCCTATGGCCTGGGTGAGGTCACGCCGGTGGCAGAGGGCGGGCCAGCTTTCGACACACACCACGCCCTGCTGCAGGCCCTGAAAATGTGGGGTTTTCCGGTGTCAAGCCTTGTCACCATTGCCTCTGGTGCTGCTGAATTGGTAGCGTTTTATGAGGCGGTGGCGCGGCAGCGCGACGCCTTGCCCTATGACATCGACGGCGTGGTCTACAAGGTCAACAGCCTGGCGCTGCAACGGCGCATGGGCTTTGTCACGCGCGAACCGCGCTGGGCCGTGGCGCACAAATTTCCGGCGCAAGAGCAACTCACCACGGTGCAAGCCATCGAGGTGCAGGTGGGCCGCACCGGCAAACTCACGCCAGTGGCCAAGCTGGCGCCGGTGTTCGTCGGCGGCGTGACCGTCACCAACGCCACGCTGCACAACGAGGACGAGGCCCGGCGCAAGGACGTGCGGGTGGGCGACACCGTGGTGGTGCGCCGCGCCGGCGACGTGATCCCTGAGGTGGTGTCGGTGCTGCCCGAGCGCCGCCTGCCTGAGGCGGCGCAGTTCACCATGCCGGCGCAGTGCCCGGTGTGCGGCAGCGCGGCGGTGCGCGAGGAGGGCGAAGCCGACCACCGCTGCAGTGGCGGGCTGTTCTGCAGCGCCCAGCGCAAGCAGGCCATCCTGCACTTTGCCCAGCGCCGCGCGGTCGAGGTGGAGGGCCTGGGCGACAAGCTGGTGGACCAGCTGGTGGACACCGGCATCATCCGCACCCTGCCCGACCTGTACCGGCTGGGCCTGACATCGCTGGCCGCTTTGGACCGGATGGCCGACAAATCGGCGCAGAACATCGTGGACGCGCTACAAAAATCGAAGCAGACCACGCTGCCGCGCTTTCTGTTCGGCCTGGGCATCCGGCACGTGGG
>JBAXMQ010000344.1:0-1514 GCA_037134215.1 Betaproteobacteria bacterium | reverse complement strand
GCCCGCACCACCGTTTCATCGCCAGCGCGCAGGTTCTGGACACTGAAACCCAGGTCGCGGATGTCGCGGCCCGCCAGAATCTCTGCCGACTTGGGCAGCACAATCGCAGCCACCTGATCCGCCTGCCCGGTGATGTCGCCTTTGCGGGCCACCAGGCGCGCCGGCACGGCGTCAGCAGCGTGCAACTGCCCTGGCGTGTGCGCGGCCAGCCCAACGGTCTTGCCACTCATCACCTTGCGATCTGCTTCTGTCAGCAGTGCCGGCCCGGTGGCGCGTGATACCGATGCCGGGTCGTTGTCCAGCATCGTCAATGTATTGAAGCTGATGCCATTGCTGTGCAAAGCCAGCGATTGGCCAGCCAACAGCTCAAGCTGGCCAACAGGCGATGGGGCCAATGCCATGCCTTGCGCCGTGGTCACGTTGCCGGTCAAAGCAGCGGCAGACAGGCTGGCGGGGTAATACGCATACAGAAAACTCCCCGCCTGGCCCGACACATCGCCAGAGGCGGTGGCGACGTCAGGGCCGCCCGCATACGACAGGAGGGTGGCATTGTTGGCCAGTTGCAGGTCCCCCGACACCGCCGTCAGCGCCACGGCGCTGTTTTTACCGTAGGTCGAGAAGGCGCTGAACTGAGCAAATTGGCTTTTGGCATCCAGCGCTGACGCGCTGCGGTTGCCGAACAGCAGCAGGGGACTGTCCGGGTCAGGGTTGCCGGCGACATTGTTTCGGCTTTGTCGCGTCAGGGTCGGGTTGTAGACACCCTCCAACTGCAACGAGCCTCCGGCCGTCACAGCCATTTGCGCATCGCCCAGGGCCAGCACCGGCTTCATAGGGGTATAGACGTCTACCGGGTTACCGTCGGCATCGGTTACCAAATTACCGTCGGCATCCATTTTGGGTGGCGCCAGCACATCCAGCGCCTTCACGCTACCGGCTGCGACATCACGTGCAGCGCGCAGCTGGCCACGGCCTTTTTGCACAAAGAATTGGCCGCCGAGAATGTCTTGGCCAGCCCGGACCGACAGGTTGCCGCCGCCCTGCTCGACCAGCCGGCTGTCCGCTAAGGCCAGGCCAGTGGTGTAGGCGCTGCTGGCCACGCTGGCCGCCAGGTCGCGCACCGATCCTGTCAACGCGCGAATGGACAAGTCACCCCCCCCGAAGGTGGCCACGCCACCCGAGAAATAGTCAGGCCGCACCCACCAAGCCGTCTGCAAGGTCTGTGTGCTGCCGTCAGGCTGCCGAACCTGCTCAAACCTGGCCACGCCATCGGCGTCAACACCACTACGGCCTTGGCGGAACAGCCATTGGTTAACCATTTGTGCCATGGGTGCGCCCACCACATCCCGCCCGGCCTCCAAGGCTATGCCGCCGCCCTGGGTGCCAAAGACGGCGTTTGAGGGCGCTTTGAAATCACCCTGCGGCGCCACGGCTCGGCCCGCCGTGTAGATGGCCGCCCCGTAGTCACGGTCGAAGGTGGTGTCGCCATCCGGGTCAAGGTACTTGGTGGTGTCAAG
>JBAXMQ010000343.1:0-1521 GCA_037134215.1 Betaproteobacteria bacterium | reverse complement strand
AGCCAATTGGAACGGTCGCTTTGTCATGTTGGGCAACGGCGGCTATGCCGGCGGCGCGCTGGCGGCGCCTGGGCCTTTTCTGGCCGATGGTTATGCCACGGCAGTCACCGACACCGGCCACACCGCCGCCAATGACGGCACTGTGTTTTACAACAACCGCGTCACCGAAATCGACTACGGCTACCGTGCTGTCCACCTGGCCAGTCTCGTCTCCAAGTCCATCATTACCGCCAACCAGGGCAAGCCGCCCAGCTACAACTACTTCAACGGCTGCTCCACCGGGGGTCGCCAGGCCTTGGTGTCAGCCCAGCGCTACCCCGATGACTTTGACGGCATCATTGCCGGCTCGCCCGCCCATCAGCTCACTGGGCTGGCGGTGGAACAAAACTGGAGCCTGCGCCAGTTTCACGACAACAACTTCGCGGGCAACATCCACGGCAAGGTCAACCTGCTCAGCAACGCCGTCAAGGCCGCATGCGCCGACCCGGAAGGCATCATCCCCGCCAACGGGAGCTGCAAATTTGACCCAGCCAGCCTGGTCTGCCCGGCCGGCACCGATACGGCCAGCTGCCTGACGCCGGCTCAGGTCAAAGCCGTGAAGGCGGTTTATGCCGGCCCCAGCAGCAGCACCGGTACCAATTGGTACCCAGGCAAGCCTCTGGGCTCTGAAGCCTCTTGGGCGCTGTGGCTGGTGAACGACGCGACCGACCCGGCCAAGTGGAAGCCGGCGCAAGGGGGTTTCGCCTTCTCGTTCGTGAACAATTTGTTCTTTGAGAACGATCCGCCCAGCACCTACAAATGGACCGACTTCAACTTCGAGACCGACCCCACCCGGGGTGACTTCATGGCGCGAATCCTGAACGCCACCGACCCCGATCTGTCGGCCTTCCAGATGCGCCGGGGCAAGCTGCTGGCCTACCACGGCACGGGCGACGGCCTGATCGGCTACCAACCCACGGTGAACTACATGGCCAGCGTGCGCGACCGCCTGGGGGCTGCCAACACCGACAAGTTTGCACGCTTGTTTTTGGTGAACGGCATGGACCACTGCGACTTTGTGGACCGTGGCGGCCTGTCGGTGGCCGACTGGATGTCACCGCTGGTCAACTGGGTTGAAAAAGGCGTGGCGCCGGACGCCATCATGGCCAGCAGCCGCAGCACCAACCCGGTCAAGTTCACCCGCCCGATCTGCGCCTGGCCCAAAAACGCCACCTACAAAGGCAGCGGCGCCCGCACCGACGCTGCCAACTGGTCTTGCCAATAGTGCTCAAGCGAAAGCGGTCATAGGTTTCTTGCTGGTGAAGGGCAGGAGTGGGCCAGATGCGGCCGTCGGAGGACAAAAACGGCTTTGAGACATCGACTCTGAAAGATCACCTGTTGGTTCGGCGGAGATTTGCCCTGATGCCGCACTTTATTGCGCTGTGTATCATCACAGCAGAGTAGCCCACATACTGACACGGAGGTGCTTGCCATGGGACTTTTGGACTTCATCAAGAAACAGTTTATTGATGTCATTCAATG
>JBAXMQ010000342.1:0-1534 GCA_037134215.1 Betaproteobacteria bacterium | reverse complement strand
ACCTGCTGTGGCTGCTCGGCGCGGGCGCGGTGTTGGGGGGTTTGGGCTGGGTTTAACTCGATAACGCCATGGCGAACTTGCGGCCATTGCGACACTCCGCAATAATACGTATTATTCGTTTTTTTCGTTTACCTTCTGCAGCACAAGCCGCATTAACACACCGAGGACATCATGCCAGCTGCGCCTGCCATCCTGGGTCGCTCGTCAGCCAGTCACAACGATCCACTGGGGCCATTGGCTGAAGCCATTGGTTCAATCACCGGGGCCTTGTCTGATCAAGTTGCCACGGCTCTGCATCAAGTGCTTGAGGCCACGACGCCCCAAAGCCGAAACGCCCGCTTGATGCTGATAAGGCACCTGGTTGACATCGAAAGCCAAACTCTCGGGTTCGAGATACCCGAGCCCCTGATTGCCAGCACAGATCTCATCAGTACCGCGCAGGCTGCTGAGTTGTTGGGGTACAGCCGACCTTACGTCGCCATGCTCATTGATCAGAATCGTCTCCAGGGCGCCACGGTGTCTGCTGGGGGCCATCGACGAGTCTCGCGTGCCGCAGTACTGGAATGGAAGGCCAAACACCAGGTCACCGAGCGGTCCGCCAACTTGCGTGCCGAAAGCCAAAAAACCGGCGTGTACAAAAGCCCGGAAGCTGAGGCGATACGCCGACTCAAAGCCATCAGCAAAAGCAGAAAAGCCAAATAGTCATGGACGGCCACCCGCTCACGCCTGGTGGAAACACCCTTGTCGTGCTGGATGCCTGCGTGCTGCTGCCATCACGCTTGTCGGATGTGCTGTTTGACTTGATGCTGGCGGGTCTTTTCTTTGCGTACTGGACGGCCGACGTTGAGGCTGAGTTCTTACGCAACTGGCCAAAAGTGCATCCCGACGCACCCAAAACAGGTGCACGCCGGCTGAAGGCCTTTCGGCGGGCGACTCGCAACGGGTATCAAATTACCGGTTACGAAAACCCGACTTTCATGGCTCATGTGCCTGCAAAGGTACACCCCCAGGACCGACACCTGGTGGCGGCGGCGTTAGTCCTGCGCAATGGGTTGGACGAAGAAGACGACCCCGCCCAGCACAAGGTCATGATTGTGTCCAACAACACCAAGCACTTGGCCGTCACCGACACGCGCAAGCTGGGCGTCGAAGTGTCAAAAGCTGGTGTTTTCCTGGATCGGCTGTGCCATGGCGCGCCCGACAGAACCATTCGGGCACTTGCAAGGTCTGTGGCCGACCTGAAGCATCCACCTTACGCAGCCCCCGAACTCGTGGCTGCCCTGCGTCTTCATGGTGCGGCTGCAACCGCAGACGGTTTAGAACAAACCGTTCGTTAGGCGGCGGAGTTGTTAAGCCGCCCCATCTCACCCGCCCGAATTGCCCAAACGCTGCCGCAACGCCTCATACAGGCACACACCACTCGCCACCGACACGTTCAGGCTTTCCACAGCGCCGCGCATCGGAATACTCACCAGCGCGTCGCAGGTCTTGGCGGTCAGCTGACGCAGGCCGGCACCCTCGGCGCCCAGCACCA
>JBAXMQ010000341.1:0-1566 GCA_037134215.1 Betaproteobacteria bacterium | reverse complement strand
GAGCATAACCTGAAACCAACTCCACTCTGTCTCCTACCGCAAAATTGTCTCTAGGCCTTACATCAAATATGGCATGCTCTTCTGCACAAAAGACTGCAATCAATTCAGAGTTTTTGATTCTAGGTGGTGCAAAGTCAATACCAACAGATTTTCTACCAGCGTCGAGGATGATCCTATTGTCGTGTCGAGCTGTAACAGTTGCTAGAACTGTTAGGGAGATTTCAAAACCAGGTACGAGATTTCCGTGGAATGAATCCATAAAGACAAATGATCCAGCTTGTAACTCAGTCACCGCAGGATGCTTTCCGGTGATGTTGTAAGTTCCCGTTCCGCCTCCAGAAAGCACTATCGCACTTGGGTACTTTGCTGCGATGAGTTCTAAAACTGACCCTGCATAGTCCATTGCTTCATTCGCAAGAGTGACCCTCATTTCTGGATTGGGCTCAAGCATGCAGTGTCCTTCGTAAGCTTGAATCCCTTTAAGCATCATATTTGGATGGCTAACTACTTGATCGGCGAGCCTTAGGGCCTCTTGTGAGGATCTTGCTCCGCATCGTGCCATACCTACATCTAAGTCAATAAGAACCGAAACCTTAGAACCATGTTTTTTGAGTGCATTGGCAATATCGTCAACATTTTGCAGATTATCAACAGTAATTATCAATTCTCCATGTTTTGCAATGAGTGCTAGGCAATCAATTTTACTTTGACCGACAACTAGATTAGCTACCAGAACACTATGAACTCCAGAGGCGAACATGGCCGCCGCCTCCCAGACTGTCGACACCGTTACGCCGACTGCTCCTGCTTCAATTTGAATTCGTGCTAAATCTGTTGATTTCTGTACTTTTGTATGAGGTCTTAAGACAACTTTCGAACCTGCGACAGCAGTTGTCATTTTTTTAATATTTTTGTCCAAGATTTTTCGATCCAGAATCAGGGCGGGTGTCACCAATTCATCCAAGCCCTTACCAATATTGTCGCCATATTTGCGCAATATTTCTTCCATGTAATCTCGAAAAGGTTTAGCCCAATCTTGTTTTGAAGGAGCTTGATATTGAGATTGACTCATAGATAAATCACCTCACCATTTCTTTCCTGACGACCATTGCAGCTCGAACCCTATGTGGGATTGCAGTTAATTACTATGAAAAAATTTACTAATGAGTGGTTCACACATGAGAACTTTCTACATGAGAATTCAACTGATCAATGAGTAGTTAGAACAGCGAGCAATTCATTTTAAGAGGAACAATTAGCAAGATGAGCTATTTATCTGCACGATCGAAAAACAATCTCTAATTAATCCGTTGAGGCTATAGCACCATTTAGTTACTATATATTCATGCGGATTGCTGAATCAGATAATTTCATGCTTAAAAAGGCTGCAGTAGCTTTTGCAGGCATCGCCGGTAGAAGTATCCAAAGATGGTTGTCAGATTGAAAACAGCAACCTGGATACCAGGTATAGATAGTGGGCTGGGACTAAGAAGGTTCTATGAATTAATGAGTGCGAAATACCAGATAGAAGACTTGAATAAACTGCACACTTGGTCAGTTGACAAC
>JBAXMQ010000340.1:0-1566 GCA_037134215.1 Betaproteobacteria bacterium | reverse complement strand
GAGGCGTTTTGCCAGCAGTTGGGCTTTGAAGGGGGCGGCGAGTTCTGGGCGCATGACAAATCCTGGTGGTGTAAGCCTGCATGGTGCCGAGCTCGGCATCCGCTGTCTTTGACGCGCATCAAGGCGCGTGCGGACCTTCTCCTGGGGCCGTCCGTCCCCACCCGTCGGCCCCGTCCGGCTCAGCATGGCCGGGTGACATAATCGCGCCCCATGACCACGCTGCAGTCTTTGCGCAACGCGACCTTGCTGGCCCGCCTCGTGCTGGTCTGCTGGGCCTTGGTCACTGGGGTGGCCATCGCGTCGCCGCTGGTCAAGCCCGCTAACCTGGCGCTGGTGTGCTCGGGTACAGGCGCGCTGCAGCTGCTGGTGAGTACCGATGACGGCGGCGAGCTGCCCCTGGGTGCGACGCTGGATTGTCCGCTGTGCATCACCGCAGCCACGCCGCCGCCTGTCATTCAGCATCAACCAGTGCTGGCCCTTAGCCAGACCAACAGCGTGTCGCTCAGACCCGCTCTCGTTGCCACGACCCAAAGCGCTGCGCCGCTGCCCGCGCGCGGACCCCCGACCGCCTCCTGAACTATTGAATTGATAGCGCCAAAAGCCTGCAGGATAAGGGCTGGCGGCCGATTTTCTTCTTTTTCTTGGAGGTTTCCCATGTGGAAAAAACGTTTGACTTGGGCGGTCTTGCTGGCCTGCCCCGTGGGCTTTGCCCATGTTGTTCTTCTGGAGCCGGCGGCACTGGCCGGCCAAAGCTACCGTGCGGCCTTTCGCATCGGTCATGGCTGCGAGGGTGAGCCGACCACGGCCGTTCAGGTGACCCTGCCAACCGGGTTTCAGGGTGCCAAGCCCATGCCCAAGGCCGGCTGGGCCTTGTCGATCAAAAAGGCCCGGCTGGACAAGCCCTACACTGATCACGGACGCAAGGTCGAGGAGGATGTGAGCGACATCACCTGGACCGCGATCTCACCTGAGCACGCCTTGCTGGACCCTCATTACGACGAGTTTGTGCTGCGCGGGGGTTTGCCCGACAAGGCGGGCCCGCTGTGGTTCAAGGTGACGCAGAGCTGCAGCAAGGGCGTCAACCCCTGGGTGGAGATGCCGGCGTCCGGGGTATCGACCAAGGGCCTCAAGTTCCCGGCGGCGCTGCTGGAAGTGATCGAATCCAGCGCCGCCGGCCATCAGCATTGATTTTTTCCCCCACTCTTTGGAGCATCCCATGACACTAAAAACTTTGGTATTCGCCGCTACCCTGATGGGCGGCATGGCCCACGCGCAATCCGTCGACGTGACAGACGCCTGGGTGCGAACCAGCGTCCAGGGCCAGAAGGCCACCGGCGCCTTTATGAAACTCACCGCCAAAGACGGCGCCAAGCTGGTGGCGGCCTCGTCGCCGGTAGCCGGCGTGACCGAAGTTCATGAAATGAAGATAGAGGGCGACGTCATGAAAATGAAGGCGGTCGCTGGTGGTCTGGACTTGCCCGCCGGCAAGACTGTGGAACTCAAGCCTGGTGGTTATCACTTGATGCTGATGGACCTGAAGGCAGCCCTGCCCAAAGACAGCACCAT
>JBAXMQ010000339.1:0-1587 GCA_037134215.1 Betaproteobacteria bacterium | reverse complement strand
GGTTGCTGGTGGAGTAGCTGGTGGCCGCCGCAATCCAGCTGCTCATGCCACCGGCCTCGTTGATGCCTTCCTGCAAAATCTGGCCGGCCTTGTCTTCCTTGTAGTACATCACCTGGTCTTTGTCGACCGGGGTGTACTGCTGGCCGGCCGGGTTGTAGATGCCGATCTGGCGGAACAAACCTTCCATGCCAAAGGTACGCGCTTCGTCCACCAGGATCGGCACCACGCGCGGGCCCAGCGCCTGGTCGCGCAGCAGCGTCGTCAAAAAGCGCACATAGGCCTGGGTGGTCGAGATTTCGCGGCCTTCCGGTGTGGCCTCCATCACGGATTTGAAAACATCGAGCGAGGGCACGGTGAACTGCTCGTCCGCCTTGACGCGGCGGTGCGGCAGGTAGCCGCCCAGGGCCTGGCGACGCTCGTGCAGGTACTTCATCTCGGGCGTGTCGTCGGCCGGTTTGTAAAAGGGGATGTCGGCTATCTGGCTGTCAGGCACCGGGATGTTGAAGCGGTCGCGGAAGATCTTGATGTCTTCGTCGGTCAGCTTCTTGGTTTGGTGCACATTGTTCTTGCCCTCGCCGCTCTTGCCCATGCCAAAACCCTTGACGGTTTTGATCAGCAGCACGGTGGGCTGGCCGGTGTGCTTCACCGCCGCAGCGTAAGCCGCGTAGACTTTTTGCGGGTCATGGCCGCCCCGGCGCAGAGCAAAAATGTCTTCGTCGCTCATGCGGGCCACCATCTCCAGCGTCTTGGGGTCGCGGCCGAAGAAGTGCTTGCGCACATAGGCGCCGTCATTGGCCTTGAAGGCCTGGTAATCGCCGTCCAAGGTGTCCATCATCAGCTTGCGCAGAGCGCCGTCCTTGTCGCGCGCCAACAGCGGGTCCCAGTCGCTGCCCCACAGCAACTTGATCACGTTCCAGCCAGCGCCGCGGAACTCGCCTTCTAGCTCCTGAATGATCTTGCCGTTGCCGCGCACCGGGCCGTCCAGCCGCTGCAGGTTGCAGTTGATGACGAAGATCAGGTTGTCCAGGTTTTCGCGGGCGGCCAGGCCAATGGCGCCCAGCGATTCCACCTCGTCCATTTCGCCGTCGCCACAAAACACCCAGACCTTGCGGTTCTCGGTGTTGGCAATGCCGCGGGCGTGCAGGTATTTCAAGAACCGCGCCTGGTAGATCGCCATCAGCGGCCCCAGGCCCATGGACACCGTGGGGAACTGCCAGAACTCGGGCATCAGCTTGGGGTGCGGGTAGCTGGACAGGCCCTTGCCACCCACTTCCTGGCGGAAATTGAGCAGTTGCTCCTCGCTCAGCCGGCCTTCCAGGTAAGCGCGGGCATAGACGCCGGGCGACACGTGCCCTTGGATGTAAAGGCAGTCGCCGCCATGCTCCTTGCCTGGCACCGCGCTCTCGGCATGCCAGAAGTGGTTGAAGCCGGCACCAAACATGTGGGCCAGCGAGGCGAACGAGCCAATGTGCCCGCCCAGGTCACCGCCGTCGATCGGGTGATGCCGGTTGGCCTTGACCACCATGGCCATAGCGTTCCAGCGCATGTAGGCGCGCAAGCGCTCTTCAATCTCGATGTTGCCAGGGC
>JBAXMQ010000338.1:0-1621 GCA_037134215.1 Betaproteobacteria bacterium | reverse complement strand
TGCCGGCGGCTTGATTGAATCCCTGTTGGAGGGTTCGAGGGCAAGAGCTTGCCGATGCCTTGCTGGCAGCGTTCGCCAGTTATGATTTCTGACATGATTGAACTACCGCTCCAGCGCCACCTTAATCCGATCTTTGCCACACCCGTGGTGGTGTATCCATGGCCTGACAGCGCCTTACTCAACATGGGCTTGGCCGATGTGGTGTTGGAAGCCGAACGGGCAGACCGTGGGCTACGGCGCAGCAATGTCGGCGGCTGGCACAGCGACCTCGACTTTCTTGGTGCGTCGTCTGATTCAATCACTGCATTACGGCAGCGCGTTGTCGAGATGATCATGGCGGTAACCGCCACCTTCCTCAACGACAGCAACGGCGATCGCGCATTCAACTATGTGATTGAAGGATGGGCCAACGTGGTCCGAAACGGCCAGTACGCTTCGGCACATAACCACCCGAAATGCCATTGGTCAGGCGTGTACTACGTCAGTTCAGGCCAGCCAGAACCCCCCGAAGCGCCGAATGGACGTCTTGAACTGATCGACCCGCGGGCCGGCGCGAACCTGATGCTTGCCGGCAGCAAGCTTGAGGAGCGGCATCTGATCGACCCGACCCCCGGGGTGATGGTTCTTTTTCCGTCCTGGCTACAACATTTTGTTCACCCATTTTTCGGCCAAGGAGAAAGGATCTCCATAGCCTTCAATGCCGTAACCTCCGAAACTGAAACCACCCGCAGAGGTCCGACTGCAAGGTAGCTGCCGAAAAGCGCCGTAGTGGTACAAGTCGGAGCGCGGCGCTACCCTGGCTCGGGTGGACTTTAGGGCAACAGTGGGATGAGCCAGCGGCGCACCTGGTCGGCACCTGCAGGGTCTTTGACAGTGACGCGAAGGTCCAGCGCGCTGGCGGTCGTCTGGCTGGCGTCGACGGTGACAGTTCCTGCAGCGGTATCGACGCTGACCCACTGCGGCACCGCTACCCCATCGGGCAAGGTCACGCTGAGTCCAACGGTGCTGATGGTCTGTTGCGGTGCTGTCAGGCTCACAGTCAAACGCAACGGGTCGGTTGTTGCGTCCGACCCCGCTTGCGAGCGTGCCAAGCGGCTGCCGGCGGGTCCAGTTGGCAGGGTCACTGCCGGGGGCAATGGCCGGTTGGGTTCTGCCTGGGGCGCTGCACTCTTAGTTAAGGTCGATGACGAACCCTGGCCGACGGCCTGCGAGCCCGTTGCCAGCGACGTCGACAGCAGGCTGTTTGCATCAATACGCGCTGCCGGACTGACCGTCAGGATGCCGTCAACACCTCGAATCACGTAGTCGCCTGCGGTCACCTCGCGCACCCGGATGGGATAGCTCCCTGCCGGGGCAGACAGGCCCGCAGTCGTGCTCAGCAAAGTTGCCAGGTCCAGCGGCACAGTGTCGCCCGCCAGCAGCCCAGCCAAAGAGAACACCAAGCTCGGGTTAGGCTGGCCCTCTTGTCGCGTAACGTTGCCCGCCGTCACAGAAAGCGTACGCTGAGGAATGTCGGCCGTGGTGCTGCCGGTGGCGGCCACGCTGTAGTTGACCGCGTCGGCGCCACTGAGGCTGACACCGGTCACATTCACCGCCTTGGCCGTGCCGGCGTTCTTGTTCG
>JBAXMQ010000337.1:0-1623 GCA_037134215.1 Betaproteobacteria bacterium | reverse complement strand
CCCTTCTATGTGCGCTGGTGGCTGCCCTTGGCGACCTTTTTGGCGGCGGCACTGGCCGCCGGCAGTGCCGCGTTTTGGGGGCTGAAACTGATGGCGGCACCGGTGCCGGGCAGCGGCCCGTCGCTGGTGGCGACCGCCCAGGCAGCGGTTGATCCTTTGGTGGTGGGGCGTGCACTTGGCGGCGGACAAAGCCCGGCTGTGAGCCTGAGCGTGCCTGTACCGGACGCGTCGGCCAGCCGTTTCAAGCTGGCGGGCGTTGTGGCCGACAAGCACGCCCGGGGTTACGCGCTGATTGCGGTCGACGGCAAGCCGGCGCGCCCGTTCCAGGTGGGCAGCCCGGTGAGCGAAGCGCTGTTGCTGCAGTCGGTGAGCAAAACCGGAGCGATGCTGGCCGCCAGCCTGGACGGGCCCATGGCAGTCCAGCTCGACATGCCCAAAATCAGCACGCCCTGACCAGCGGATGCGTCGCTCAGGCCTGCAAGGCCTGGCGCATGGCGTCGATCACCGCCTTGTAATCGGGCTTGCCAAAAATAGCGCTACCAGCCACAAAAGTGTCGGCACCGGCGTCTGCCACGCGCCGGATGTTGTCCACCTTGATGCCGCCGTCAACTTCGAGCCGGATGTCCTTACCGCTGGCGCTGATGCGGCGCCGGACCTGCTCGATCTTGCGCAGCGCCGAATCAATGAAGCTCTGGCCGCCGAAGCCGGGGTTGACGCTCATGATGAGGATCAGATCCAGGTCGTCGATGACCCAGTCCAGCACGTCCAAAGGCTGGGCCGGATTGAACACCAGGCCAGCCTTGCAGCCCCGGGCCTTGATGGCCTGAACACTGCGATGCACATGACCGGAGGCATCGGGGTGAAAACTGATCAAGTCGGCACCGGCGTCGGCAAAGGCCGCCGCCAGGGCATCCACAGGTTGCACCATCAGGTGCACGTCAATTGGCACGGCCACCCCGGTCGCGGTCTTGGCATGGGGCTTGAGCGCGCTGCAAATCATCGGGCCAAAGGTCAGGTTGGGGACATAGTGGTTGTCCATGACGTCGAAATGGATCCAGTCACTGCCGGCGGCGATCACGTCCCGCACCTCCTGGCCCAGGCGGGCAAAATCGGCAGACAAAATGGAGGGGGCGATGCGGTAGGTCATGGCGAGGAGCTCAAAAATGGCGGGGTCGGCGGAAGCGGCATTTTCGCAGGTAGCATTGGCCCATGTCGAAGTACCAATTCCGGGTTGAAGTTTCCCCCCGTTTCCTGCCTGAGCAATCGGCACCGGAACGGGGCATGTACGTGTTTGCCTATACCGTGAGCATCCGCAACGTGGGCGCGGTGCCGGCACAGCTGATTTCTCGCACCTGGAACGTGAACGATGCCAACGGGCACACCGAGCGCGTCAAGGGCCTGGGGGTGGTGGGGGAGCAGCCCCTGCTCAAGCCCGGCGAGGTGTTTGAGTACACCAGCGGCACCCGACTGCGCACGCCCACCGGCACCATGCATGGCAGCTTTTTTTGCGTGGCAGAGGATGGCGAAAAGTTTGACACCGACATCCCGATGTTCGTCCTCGACGCCCTGAGCGCCGCGGGTGGCACACGCACCCTGCACTGACAGCGCCACCCGTCTGGCCAG
>JBAXMQ010000336.1:0-1631 GCA_037134215.1 Betaproteobacteria bacterium | reverse complement strand
GGCTACGGCACCCAGGCCACCAACACGCTGCGCCTGTGGTCGGCCAAGGCCACCGAGGAAATCGACCTCAATGCCTTCAACCGCGGCAATTACCTGGCGGCGGTGGAGCGCAAGAACCAGTCTGAGAACGTGTCACGCGTGCTCTACCCTGATGACTCCACCCCCTCCGGGCGCGAATTGCGGCTGCATCAGGAGTACTTCTTTGTCAGCGCCAGCGTGCAAGACCTGTTGCGCCGTTACCTGCGCCAGCACAGTACCTTTGACCAGCTCAGCGCCAAGGTCAGCATCCACCTCAACGACACCCACCCGGTGCTGGCCATCCCCGAGCTGATGCGCCTGCTGCTCGACGAGCACCACCTGCCCTGGGCCGACGCCTGGCGCCTGTGCCAGGGCGTGTTCTCCTACACCAACCACACGCTCATGCACGAGGCCCTGGAGACCTGGCCGGTGGAGGTGCTGGGCCGGGTACTGCCGCGCCACCTGCAGATCATCTTTGACATCAACGCCCACTTCTTGGCGCAGCTGACGCAACAGCATGGGCACGACATGGCGCTGATGCGGCGTGTGTCGCTGATTGACGAGACCGGCGAACGCCGTGTGCGCATGGCCTACCTGGCCGTGCTGGCCAGCCACTCGGTCAATGGCGTCTCGGCGCTGCATTCCGAGCTGATGCAGCAGTCCATCTTTGCCGACTTTGCCGGGCTGTGGCCGCAGCGCTTCAACAACAAGACCAATGGCATCACGCCCCGGCGCTGGCTGGCACTGGCCAACCCGGCGCTCTCAGCCGTGCTCGACGCCCGCATCGGGCGCGACTGGCGCCGCGACCTGTCTGGCTTGCGCGCGCTGCAGCCCCGCCTGGATGACCCGGCCCTCATCGCTGCGGTCAGCCAGGCCAAGCAGGCCAACAAGCAGCGGTTGGCCAACTGGCTGCAACAGCACATGGCCATCAGCGTGTCCACCGAGGCCCTGTTTGACGTGCAGATCAAGCGCATCCACGAGTACAAGCGGCAGTTGCTCAATGTGCTGCATGTGGTGACCCGCTACCTGCGCCTGCTGGAGCAGCCCGGCGCCGTCACCGTGCCGCGGGTGGTGATCTTTGCTGGCAAGGCGGCCTCGGCCTACCACATGGCCAAGCTGATCATCCAGCTCATCAACGACGTGGCCAAAACCGTCAACGCCGACACCCGGGTGGTGGATCAGCTCAAGGTGGTGTTCGTCCCCAACTACAGCGTCAGCCTGGCCGAGCTCATCATCCCGGCGGCTGATTTGTCAGAGCAGATTTCAACGGCGGGCACCGAGGCCTCGGGCACCGGCAACATGAAGTTTGCGCTCAACGGCGCGTTGACCATCGGCACGCTCGACGGCGCCAATGTCGAATTGCAGGCCAACGTGGGCGCCGAGAACATCTTCATCTTTGGCAACACAACGGCCGAGGTGGCTGCCATTCGGGCCGCCGGCTACCAGCCCCGCGCCATCCTGTCGCGCAAGACCGAGTTGCAGCGCGTGCTGGAGGCCATTCGCGACGGTCGCTTCAGCCCGGAGGAACCCAACCGCTACACCGCCATTTACGATGTGCTGGTGAACTGGGGCGACCAGTACCTGCTGCTGGCCGACTACAGCAGCTACATCGC
>JBAXMQ010000335.1:0-1639 GCA_037134215.1 Betaproteobacteria bacterium | reverse complement strand
CACCGCTCAGAATAGTTGTCGCTGACCGCTCAAGATAGTTGACGCCAGGCAGTGCTTCACTGTTTCCAAAAGAAGACCGAGAAGACCAGCAGGGCCGATGTGGACTTGGCCGCCAAGCGTTACCGCGATTTGTTGAAGGAGTTAACCCAATGAGCAACGAACGATTTGCCAGCGTCTGGGATGCCATCGAGGACACACCGGAAGAAGCGGAAAACATGAAGCTGCGTTCCATCCTGCTGACCGCGCTGAAGAACCACCTGACCCGCTCCAAAATGAGCCAGGCGCAAGCCGCCAAGCTCTTTGGCGTGACTCAACCGCGTGTCTCTGACCTGATGCGAGGCAAGATCAACCTGTTTGGGCTGGATGCTTTGGTGAACATGGCCACGGCTGCGGGGCTTCAGATCGAGATGCGGGTGCTAGACGCCGCCTGACCATGTCGCCTTCGCGGCGTTTGGCTCAGGCCATATGGGGAAAGAAAGCCTTGCGTGCCTGCGCGTCCATCTCGGTCTTGAAGCTGAACTGGGCCTTGAGGGCCTCAACGCGTTGTGCCGCTGGCCGGGCGTTGATCTCGTCCAGCAGGCGCTTGACGTGGGGCAGCTTGGCCATAGCGTCGTCGCCCAGCACCAGGTGTGCTGCGCGGGCCCAGCCCCACAGCGCCATGTCCACCAATGAGTAGCTGTTGCCCACCATGTGGCTCTGCTTTGACAGGTGCGCATCGACGATGTTCCAGTGCCGCCAGGCCTCAAAGTTGTAGCGCTCGATGGCATAGGGCATCGGCTCGGGCGCGTATCGATTGAAGTGCACCGCCTGGCCGCTGTAGGGCCCGATGCCGCTGGCCACAAACATCAGCCAGGACAACATCTCGCCGCGCCCCTGGGGCGTGTTGGCTGGCAGAAACTGGCCGCTTTTTTCAGCCAGGTACAGCAGGATGGCGTTGCTGTCGAACACCGCCACGCCGTCGTCGACGATGGCAGGCACTTTGGCGTTGGGGTTGATGGCAGTGTAGGCCGGCGTGTGTTGCTCGCCCTTGCGCGTGTCCACCGGGACGATCTCGTAGGGCAGGCCGGACTCTTCCAGAAACAGCGCCACCTTGGCTGGGTTGGGTGCAAGGTTGAAATAAAACTTGATCATGGCGTCTCTTGTATGTTGGGCGTTGTCGGTGTCGGTGTCGGTGTCGCTAAATGCGTTCCGCGGAGGCAGTGGGGTCAAAGCTTGGGTTGACTGCTGCTTCTGGTGGTAAAAGTGAAGGACTTGCTGAACGGCAATGTCCCGTTCGTTCCCGCAATCATCACCTGGTAGCTTGTGCTGGGCGACAGAGGGGCATCGGCAATCACATAGGCCTCATGGCTCTGCAAATAGCTGGGGTTCGGATCGGTCAGGCTATTGGCTGGTGTCCTCAGCGTTACCGTGGCGCCGCTTGGCCCCTTCATGGTGGCGCTGGTGATCTTCATCTGTTTGCCAACATCGCCCACCACGGCGATCGACGTGCCAAGCGGATGGGCGACAAGATCGCGTGCAGGAACAGGGCTCGGCGTTTCGCCGTATAAGGCACTCTCAACATCCGTCGATCCTTCGCAAGGATAGGTGCGAACCGTATTGGACTCGGCTGTCTGCCAAGCATCTTTCTTCAGTAGGCCTC
>JBAXMQ010000334.1:0-1666 GCA_037134215.1 Betaproteobacteria bacterium | reverse complement strand
TGCTGGGCTTGCGGCACAACGGCGGTTTTTTGCGCGATCTGCTGGACCACCCGGCGTTTCGACAAGCCCGCATGCACGCCGCCTTGCTCGACCAGTGGCTGAATGATGGCGAGCCTCTGTTGCAGCCCCCAATGCCTGACGACGTGGCCTGGTGCGTGGCGGCAGCCGCGCTGGTGCGGCGCCAGGGCAGTGGCTGGCGACCGAACAGCGTGGCCGCCTTTGACCTGACCCTGCGCTGCGGCGAGCAGACGCAAGCCCTGCGCGTGCACAGCCTGGCCACGGGCGAACTGCACCTGACGCTGGGCGACAAAGTGCATGTGCTGCGCCATGTCAGCGTCACCGACGATGCAGTCAGCTATGAATTAGATAGCGTAAAACACAGACTGGACGTGGCCTGGAGCGGTTTTGAGCTACATATCGCCATGCCTGAAGCCAGCTTTGTTTTCAGCGAGGCATCGCCGTTTCCGCAGGCCGATGCCGCACTGGAAGCTGGTGTGGCGCGCGCGCCGGTGGCTGGGCGCGTGAGCCGGGTGCAGGTGGCTGTGGGCGACGCGGTGGTGGCCGGACAGCCGATGGTCTGCGTGGAGGCCATGAAGATGGACATGTGGCTCACGGCCCGCGCGCCGGGCCGGGTGCGGGCGCTGCACACCGCGCCGGGCCAGCAGGTGGCGCTGTCGGCGGTGCTGGTGGAACTGGAACTTGACGACATGCAGGAGCCCTGATGGACAAAGCCATATTGACCTGCGCCCTGACCGGCGTGCTGACTGACCCGCGGCAACACCCGGTGCCGGTGACCCCGGCCGAGATGGCGCAGCAGGCGCGCGAGGCCTTTGAGGCGGGTGCCGCCATCATGCATGTGCACGTGCGCCGGCAGGAGCCCGGCATGGGTCATCTGCCGTCCTGGGAACCCGAGGTGATGGCGACCGTGGTGGACGCGATCCGCGCCGCCTGCCCTGGCGTCATCATCAATCTGACCACCGGTGTGGTCGGGCCCGATGTGGCCGGCCCGCTGGCTTGCATAGAGCGGGTGCGGCCCGAGATTGCCGCCTGCAACGCCGGCAGCCTGAACTACCTCAAGCTGCGCGACGACGGCCAGTGGGCCTGGCCCCCCATGGTGTTTGACAACCCGGTGGCCAAGGTGCAGCAGTTTCTGTCGGTGATGGCGGCCTGCGGCACCCACCCCGAGTTTGAATGCTTTGACGTCGGCATCGTGCGCTCGGTCGGCATGTACCTCAAGGCGGGCATGTTGCAGGGCACGGCCGGCCGCGCCGAATACAACCTGGTGATGGGCGTGGCCTCGGGCATGCCCTGCGACGCCGATCTGCTGGCGCTGCTGCCGCGCTGGATGGCGCCGGACAGCGTCTGGCAGGCCACCCTGATTGGCCGGGCCGAGATCTGGCCGGTGCACCAGCGCGCGGCCGAACTGGGCGGCATGTTGCGCACCGGTTTGGAGGACACTTTTTACCTGCCCGATGGCAGCCGCGCCCGAGGCAACGGCGACCTGGTCAGCGCTCTGGCATCCTGCGCCCAGCGCGCTGGCCGCACCGTGGCCAGCCCGGCTGAGGCCCGCAGCCTGCTGGGTTTGCACTGAACACCGTGCTACAATTTGCCCCTTCGCGGCTGTAGCTCAGTTGGATAGAGTACTTGGCTACGAACCAAGGGGTCG
>JBAXMQ010000333.1:0-1676 GCA_037134215.1 Betaproteobacteria bacterium | reverse complement strand
GCCTTGAGGTCTTTGTGCTTGGCAGAATACAGGCCGAGCGGTGCGCTGGGTACTTGCAGGACCTCTTCCAAGGTCCCTTTGTGCTGGGCGTTGAACGTGTCCATGTAGGCGCGGTTCTGAAAAACATTGGCGTCGAGTGAGCCGTCCATCAGCGCGGAATTGAGTTGAATGATGTTGGAGAATTCAGTGGCCTCCACTTTGATGCCCTGGCTTTCGAGATAGGGCTGAACGCCACGCTTGAATTGATCAGCGTAGGGGCCAGGGAAATAACCAATCCGTAGCACGGTTTGGGCAGATACCGGACCAGCCAAACCAATGGCAAGGGTCGCTAAAAGGGACAACAAAAGACTACGTTTTTTCATGATCAACTCCTGTAAATGGGGGCTCAACCTAGCGCTTGTCTGACCTGCTCACCAGCCAGTCACCCAAGTATTGGGCCAACTGAACCAGAATAAACATGATGATGACGCACCAAATCATCACTGAAGTCTCGAACCTGTAATACCCATAGCGAATCGCCAGATCTCCCAGTCCGCCTGCGCCAACGGCACCCGCGACCGCCGAATAAGCAATGAAGCCTGTGGCTGTCACCGTCAGGCTGGCCAGCAGTCCCGGCAGGGCTTCAGGCAACAAGACCTTGGCAACGATCTGCAGCGCTGAGGCACCACAGGCTTGCGCCATGTCGACCATGCCCCGTGGGACGTCACGCAAATTTTGTTCGACCATCCGGGCAAAAAATGGAATCACGGCAAATGACAGGGCCACAGCGGCGGCCCGTGGGCCAATGCTGGTGCCCACAACGAATCGGGAGAATGGGATCAGCAAAACCAGCAGAATAATGAACGGAAACGACCGCAGCACATTCACCAGATAGCTGGTAACCCGATGCAGCAGCGGGCGAGGGTGCAGACCCCCAACCGCGGTCGTGAACAACACAATCCCAAGGGGCGTGCCAAGAAGTACCGCGCTGAGCATGGTCACCCCTACCATCAGGAAGGTGTCGGTGGTCGCCTTCCACAGGTCAGGTCCGAATTGCACTAGCGCATTCATCAGGTCAGTCATGCATCCTCCTGCGGCAAGACGGTCTGGTCGGTCCAGCCCTTGGCCGTTTCGAAAAAGAATTTGCCCAGCAGGCTTTGCGGCGCAGGCTGACTCATGTCGATGCGGTCAACCACCTTGCCCTTTTCAAGGATCACGGCATGTTCGCACAGGTAGTTGGCCACCTTGATGTCGTGGGTCACCATGACCATCGTCATGCCACGCTCTTGGTTGAGCTGCTTGAGCAGACGCAGGATGGACAGCGCGGTGTGTGGGTCGAGCGCCGAGGTCGCTTCGTCGCAGAGCAGGATTTTGGGCGCAGTGGCCAGTGCGCGAGCAATGGCCACGCGCTGCTTTTGTCCGCCCGACAGCTGGGCCGGATAGGCCTGTTCCTTGTCGCTGAGCCCGACCGATGACAGCGCGTCACGAGCACGGCTTTGCCTTTGGGCGGCCGGCAGCCCTGCAATTTCCAGCGAAAAGGCGACGTTTTCCAGCGCTGTCCTGCTGCTCAGCAGGTTGAACTGCTGAAAAATCATGCCCACCTGCTGGCGTGCCTGGCGGAGGTCTGCCTGTGACAGGCCCGTGAGGTCTTGGCCCGCAATCCGAACGATGCCGGTGGTGGGTTCTTCAAGTCGGTT
>JBAXMQ010000332.1:0-1701 GCA_037134215.1 Betaproteobacteria bacterium | reverse complement strand
GCATCCCTGGGGCTGGCTGGCACTGGTCTGTCCCGCTTATGTGACCTGGTTCATGGGTGCAGGATCAGCCACACCGATGCAAGAGCGTTACATGGCCAAAACCAAGCCTGCCTACGCGGCCTACGTGACCCGCGTGCCCACCTTCTTCCCGTGGGGCAAGCCGAAGTGACGCCAGGGGTAGACCTCAGCGGCCGCGTCGCCATTGTGACGGGGGCTGGCAAAGGCCTTGGGCGCGCCTACGCACTGCAGCTGGCTGCGTCTGGTGCGCAGGTGTTGGTGAACAACCGCCGGCATGCCGGCGAAACGGACGCCCAGACCTCGGCAGCCCAGACCGTCGCTGCCATCGAAGCGGCCGGTGGGCGTGCCTGCGCCAACTGGAACGATGTGGGCGACCCAGACAGCGGCACGGCCATGGTGGACCTGGCGCTGGCAACTTTCGGCCGGCTCGACATCGTGGTGGCCAACGCCGGCATTGACACGCCCACCTCCTTCATCAAGCAGACGATGGCGGATTTCCGCACGATCTTTGACACCAGTTTTTTTGGCAACCTGCATCTGGCGCATGCCGCGTGGCCGCACCTGATTCAGCAGCGCTACGGACGCATGGTGCTCACGGCTTCCAGTGCCGGCCTGTACGCCAATCACGGGCAGTCGGCTTACAGCGCCGCCAAATCGGCTGTGATCGGCCTGATGCGTGCGTTGGCCCTGGAAGGCCAGCGCCATCAGGTGCGGGTCAATGTGATTGCCCCCTATGGCTACTCCCAGATGACCGCGCCCTACATGAGTGAGCATTTGGCCAGCCGCTTTGATCCGGCCCTGGTGGCACCGCTGGTGAGCTGGCTGTGCAGCGAGGCCTGCGCGCTCAATGGTGAGGTGCTGGTGAGCGGTGCAGGGCTGGTACGCCGTGCCTCGGTCGGCGAAACCGAGGCCCTGGCACTGGACGCCGGGCCGCTCGGCGAAGTCGTCAATGCACTGGCAAAGATGAGCGTCCAAAGCTATGCAAGCGCCAACAATTCATTTGCGAAGCTCCTCGGCGAGCTGGCCCAACTCATACCGGAGAAAACAGCATGACCTACGCCATCATCGCCGAGGCCGTGCGTACGCCCCGCGGCAAAGGCAATGACAAAGGCAGTCTCAAGAGCCTCAAGCCGGCCGAGCTGCTGGCCCAGACGCTGGTCGCGCTTGTCCGCCGCAGCGGGGTAGACACCGCGCTCATCAACGATGCCGTCTTCGGCTGCGTCTCTCAAACTGGGGAGCAAGGCAGCAGCGTGGGCACCCTGGCACTGCCCTTGGCCGAGTGGAGTGACCAGGTATCGGCCGTGACCCTCAACCGTTTCTGTGCATCCGGCTTGTCGGCCACCAACTTTGCGGCATTGCAGGCACTTTATGGCGACACCCTGGCCTTGGGCGGGGGCATCGAAATGATGTCCCGCGTGCCGATGGGCAGCGACCAGGGGCCGCTGACCCACGACCAGACGCTGCAGGCCCAGGCACGCCTGGTGCCTATCGGTATCGCCGCCGACGCCATCGCGACCCAGCGTGGCTATACCCGTGCACAGCTCGACGCTTATGCGGCGAGTTCCCAGCAGCGGGCGGCCGCGGCCGCCGCCCGGGGGCGCCCGCCCTCGATGATGCCGGTGACCGGTGCTGACGGCCAGCTGCTGCTCGACCGGGACGAAAACATCCGCCCGGCCACCACCG
>JBAXMQ010000331.1:0-1718 GCA_037134215.1 Betaproteobacteria bacterium | reverse complement strand
CTGGTCTGGGGGAACATACCGAGAGTGTCCTGAGTGAGCTCGGTGGCTACAGTACTGAGCAGTTGGCGCGGTTGAGGCAAACTGGCGTGATAGCTTGAACGGCAACGTGGAATCAATACGCATCACAGAAGTCTCGCCGCGGGACGGCCTGCAAAACCAAATGGTGTCTCTGTCAACCGACAACAAGTTGGCCTTGATCCGTTTGCTGGTGGCGGCCGGTCTGCAGCGGGTGGAGGTGACCAGTTTTGTCTCACCTTCAGCGGTTCCTCAGATGGCCGATGCCGCCGATCTCCTCGCGCGGGTGCATCAACTGTTTCCGCAGTTGCAGTCGACAGTGCTGGTGCCCAATCTCAGGGGTTTGGAGCGGGCCTGCCTTGCCGGTGCCCGCGAAATCTCCGTGGTGTTGGCCGCAACCGACACCATGAACCGAAAGAACATCAAACAGGGGCTGGCGGATGCGACGCGGATAAGCCAGGACACGGTGCGTGCCGCCAAGGCCATGGGGATGCGTACCCGCGCCTACCTCGCCGTCGCCTTTGACTGCCCCTTTGAAGGGGCTATGCCATTGCCGGTGCTGCTGGCGTTGGCGCAGCAGATGCAGGCGGCACAAGTGGATGAAATCGTGATTGCTGACACGATTGGATCTGCCACGCCCGGCAGAGTGCGCGATTGCCTGCGCGTGCTAGGCCAAGCGATACCCATGGATCAGATGGCGATGCACTTCCATGACACTCGGGGTCTGGCGGTAGCCAACGCGTGGGCCGCCTTGGAGGCCGGCGTTCGTCGCTTCGACGCGAGTGCAGGTGGCCTTGGTGGTTGCCCGTTTGCACCCGGCGCTGCAGGCAACCTAGCCACGGAGGATCTCGTGTTGATGGCCGAGGGCAGCGGCTTCCAGACGAATATTGACATCGGCAGACTGTGCGACGCGGTTGAATTCGCGCAGCTCAAACTGAACAGCCCCCTCGGTGGGCGGTCCTACAAATGGCTCGCACTTCAGAAGTTGAAAGCTGACCTGAGCCCGCGCTTGCAGCCGTAAGCCCGATCCTGCACTGGGCGGGTGGCCGGTCGATGTCGCCTACTACTCAAATCCAGTATGTGTGGTGCCATGACGCCATTAGCCACACTGGCCCAGGCCTGGCCCACCAAGCAGGCTATCAAGCTTGTGGCGGTGTTTCCGCCGGGTGGCTCGGTCGACCAGGTGGCGCGCCTGCTAGCGCCGGCGCTGTCGCAGCAGCTCGGCCAGTCGGTGTTGGTTGAGAACAAGGGCAGTGCCTCGGCTTCGATCGGCGCGGCAGCGGTGGCGGCAGCAGCGTCTGATGGCTACACCTTTGCCGTGGTGTTTGACAGCCATGGCGTCAACCCGAGTCTGATCCCGGGCCTCCCGTTTGACTCCAAAAAAGACCTGAGCCCGGCGGTGCTGATCGGCACCCCGCCCGACGTCCTGGCCCGCATGAATGAGGCGCTCAACAAGGCCATGAAAACGCCCGAGCTGGCCAAGCGGCTCGACGCACGGGCATTGATGTGGTGGGCGGCACGCCCGAAGCGGCGCGTGTGTTCATCGAGCGCCAGATGGACGTCTGGGGCAAGGTGGTCAAGGACAACAACATTAAGGCCGACTGACGCCGGCGCTCGGCGTTTTTCAGGCCTCGGGCGTGATGCCCAGCGCCACCAGAAAGCGGGCCACCATGTTGTAGGTGGCGATCGCGCTGGTCAGTTCG
>JBAXMQ010000330.1:0-1734 GCA_037134215.1 Betaproteobacteria bacterium | reverse complement strand
GGCCAGAAGCGCATCGACGCCCAGCACAACAAGGGCAAGTTGACGGCGCGGGAGCGGTTGGAGATCCTGCTCGACGAAGGCACCTTCGAAGAGTGGGATATGTTCGTCGAGCACCGCTGCGTCGATTTCGGCATGCAGGACAACAAGATTCCCGGCGACGGCGTGGTCACCGGCTACGGCATGATCAACGGCCGCCTGGTGTTTGTCTTCAGCCAGGACTTCACCGTGTTCGGCGGTGCACTGAGCGAGGCCCATGCCGAAAAAATCTGCAAGGTGATGGACCAGGCGATGAAGGTGGGCGCTCCGGTGATCGGCCTGAACGATTCAGGTGGCGCCCGCATTCAGGAGGGGGTGGCGAGCCTGGGTGGTTATGCCGATGTGTTCCAGCGCAATGTGATGGCCAGTGGCGTCATCCCGCAGATCAGCATGATCATGGGGCCGAGCGCCGGCGGTGCGGTCTACTCGCCCGCCATGACCGATTTCATCTTCATGGTCAAGGACAGCGCTTACATGTTTGTCACCGGGCCGGAAGTGGTCAAGACAGTCACGCACGAGAGTGTCACGGCCGAGGAACTGGGTGGGGCCCTGACCCACACCACCAAGAGCGGTGTGGCTGACCTGGCTTTTGACAACGACGTGGAGGCGCTGCTGATGCTGCGCCGTCTCTACAACTACCTGCCCTTGTCCAACCGGGAAAAGGCCCCGGTGCGCAAGAGTGGCGACCCCATCGACCGGCTTGACCGGAGCCTGGACACGCTGGTGCCGGACAACCCCAACAAGGCCTACGACATGAAGGAGCTGATCGTCAAGACCGTGGACGATGGCGACTTCTTCGAAATCCAACCCGAATACGCCAAAAACATCCTGATCGGCTTCGCCCGCATGGACGGCCAGACCGTGGGCATTGTCGCCAACCAACCGCTGGTGCTGGCCGGCTGTCTGGACATCAAGAGCAGCATCAAGGCAGCGCGCTTTGTGCGGTTTTGTGATGCGTTCAACATCCCGGTGCTGACTTTTGTGGATGTGCCGGGTTTCATGCCCGGCACCAGCCAGGAGTATGGCGGCATCATCAAGCACGGCGCCAAGCTGCTCTATGCCTACGCCGAGTGCACCGTGCCCAAGATCACCGTGATCACCCGCAAGGCTTACGGCGGCGCCTACGATGTGATGAGCTCCAAGCACCTGCGCGGCGACGTGAACTTTGCCTGGCCCAACGCCGAGATCGCGGTGATGGGCGCCAAGGGCGCGGTGGAGATCATCTTCCGCGAGGACAAGGGTAACCCCGACAAGCTGGCCGCCAAAGAGGCCGAGTACAAGGCCCGCTTTGCCAACCCTTTCGTGGCCGGCGCGCGCGGCTTCATCGACGATGTGATCCTGCCGCATGAAACCCGCAAGCGCATCGGCCGCAGTCTGGTGATGCTAAAAGACAAGAAGATCGAGAACCCTTGGCGCAAGCACGGGAACATTCCGCTGTGAGCCAGGTTTTGGGTACCTTTGTGCGTCACCGTGTGGGTGGGCGCGGGCTGGCCGGGCGTTTTGCTCCGTGTCCCCCGCGCTGCGCGCTCCTCCTTTACCTGCGCAAAACACCCAGCCAGCCCGCTCCTCAGGGTGTCTCATTGCACGTCTTGCCAGAGCATCCTTTCGCAGCTTGGGGCACGGTGTATCCGTCGCAGCGAAATAAAGGGGGAGCCCGCGCAGCGGGCGGAGGACATTCGCGGAGACGGGTACGCCGTG
>JBAXMQ010000329.1:0-1751 GCA_037134215.1 Betaproteobacteria bacterium | reverse complement strand
AGCTTGACCTCGGGCAGCGCAAACTCGGCGCTGTCAGCGGCCACGATCAAATCGGCAGCCAACGCCAACTCGAAGCCACCGCCAATCGCCAAACCATTGACGGCGGCGATCACCGGCTTGTCCAGCGTAAAAAACTCGGTCAGGCCGGCAAAGCCGCCTGGGCCGTGGTCGGCGTCGATCGCCTCCCCCGCCACAGCAGCGGACAAATCCCAGCCCGCCGAAAAAAAGCGACCGGTGCCGGTGATGATGGCCACCCGCAAGGCCGGCTCCTGCTGCAGCCGCACAAAGGCCGCGTGCAGCGCCAGGCTGGTGGCCACATCAATGGCATTGGCCTTGGGCCGGTCCAAGGTGATGGTCAGGACACCGTCATCGACTGCAGTGCGCACGGATGGGTTCATCAATCACTCCTCATCGGCAAGTCGAATCAGCGCATCGACCGCCAGCACGCCTTGGCCCAGCGGCAGCACCAGCAGGGGATTGACGTCGAGTTCGAGCAGCCGGTCGGCGTGGGCTGTGGCAAAAGCCAGGATGGCCTGAACCGCATCCAGCAGGGCCTCCACGTCACCATGTGCGCGACCCCGGTAGCCGGTGACCATGGGCCACATTTTCAGGGTTTGGAGTGCTTGCAGCAGATCGGCACGGGTCAGCGGCAGCAACAACGTCACGCTGTCGCGCAGCAGCTCCACAAACACCCCGCCGGCGCCCAAGGTCAGGGTCAGGCCAAATTGCGGGTCACGCTGCACACCCACCAGCAACTCGGCTAGGGCGCCGCGCACCATCTGCTCCACCAGAAACTGCTGGGCCAGTGGCGCCATAGCGGTCAAGGCGGCATCCAGTTCGGCGTCGTTCTGCAGGTTGAGCCGCACCGCCCCGGCTTCGGTCTTGTGCGCCAACCCCGGCGCCAGGGCTTTCAGCACCACCGGGTAACCCAAGGCGGCAGCATAAGGCAGCACCTGTGCCCGGCCCAGCACCTGCCCCACGGGCACCGGCACGCCAAACCGGGCCAGGGCCTGTTTGGCACTGGCTTCATCGTGCAGCCGGCTCCAAGCCCCCAGCAATGGCACGGGTGCCTGCAAAGGTGTGATGGCCGCCAGCCGGTGTTGCGCGGCGCCGATGTCGGCCGCGTGCCGAATTGCGTCCAGACAATCGGCCAAGCCCTGCATCGGGGCCATGCCCCGCGCCAACAATTGGCCGGCCACAGACTCTGGCAGGCCCTCGGGCAATGAGGCCACCAGCACCCCACGTGCGCCGTGGCCGGCTTGGGCGGCTTGTGCGGCCTGGGCGGCAATGAAGGCGTCCACCGTGATCTGCCAGGCATCCGCCGCGCAGCGGTCCTGCCGGGGGAAATCCAGCACCAGCAAGTGGGCGTCAAAACGGCAGTCCAGCAGGCCGGCGAAACACTCAGTCTGGGCCACCAGGTCGCCCCAGATGTAGGTGTGGTAATCCAGCGGGTTGGCCACATTCACTTTGTCGCCCAGCACCGTGTGCAAGCGCTGCTGCGCCGGTGCTGGCAAGACTGGCATGTCCAAACCACGGGCCTGCGCCAGGTCGGCCACCAGCGAGGCCTCGCCCCCCGAGCAACTGGCCGAGACGATGCGCCGGCCCGGCAGAGCACCGTGCACATGCAAAAACTTCAGGGTCTCCAGCAAGCCAGCCGGGTCATGCACCCGCGCCACACCCAGACGCTGGAACAGGGCCTGGTACAGCGCGTCCGGCCCGGCGAGCGAGCTGGTGTGGCTCATGGTGATTTG
>JBAXMQ010000328.1:0-1762 GCA_037134215.1 Betaproteobacteria bacterium | reverse complement strand
CATCTTCCGGCCCAGCCTCAACGGGATTGCCGCCGTGGTGCTGAGCAACAACGATCTTACTGATCAAGTTTGTTAGTAGGATTTGTAATGTCTTCCGGACGGTAATGTCCCCGGTAGTGGTGTAAGTTATTGACCGAGCTGCAAGGCGCGAAGGGCGTAGCCCGAAGCGGCTTGCAGCTCGGTCGGGCCATCTATTTTGGGGTGGTCATCGTGAGTCCGGATAAGGTTGGGGTGCGACCCACCAACCTGAACAAAGGAATTTCACAATGACCACCGCTACTATCGCACTTGCCGAGCTCGCTGAGAAGGGCTCCGATATCGACGTTTTGCGCCAAATGGTGCAATTCATGGCCCAACGCCTCATGGACATGGACGTCCAGAGCCGCTGCGGCGCCGACTACGACGAGAAGAACACCGAGCGGCTTAACAGCCGCAATGGCTACCGCGAGCGCACCTGGGACACCCGAGCCGGTAGTGTTCCTCTGAAAATTCCCAAGCTGCGCCAAGGCAGCTACTTCCCCGAATTCCTGGAACCCCGACGCACGGCCGAGAAAGCGCTCACCGCCGTCATCCAGGAGGCCTACATCCAGGGCATCTCCACCCGCTCGGTGGACGACTTGGTCAAGGCGCTGGGCATGAGCGGGGTCTCCAAGAGCCAGGTCAGCCGCCTGTGCGGTGAGCTCGATGAACGTGTGGGGGCTTTCCTGAACCGCCAGATCGAAGGCGACTGGCCCTACCTCTGGATCGACGCGACCTATGTCAAAACCAGGGAGGCCGGGCGTATCGTGAGCGTGGCCGTAATAATCGCTGTGGGGGTCAACACCGAGGGGCAACGAGAGGTGCTGGGCCTCAAAGTCGGCGCCAGTGAGGCAGAGCCTTTCTGGACAGAGTTTCTGCGCAGCCTCAACCGCCGCGGCCTGCGTGGGGTCAAGCTGGTCATCAGCGACAGCCACGAGGGCATCAAGGCCGCCGTCTCCAAGGTTCTGAAGGCCACTTGGCAGCGTTGCCGGGTGCACTTCATGCGCAACGCTCTGGCACATGCCGGCAAAACTCAGCGGCGCATGGTCTCTGCCGCCATCGGGACCGTGTTTGTGCAGGACACAGCGGAGGCCGCCAAAACCCAATGGAGGTCGGTGGCGGATCAGCTTCGCGCCAAGTTCCCCAAGCTCAGCGTGCTGATGGACGATGCTGAAAACGATGTATTGGCCTTCATGACGTTTCCCAAGGCGCATTGGGCACAAATTTACTCGACCAACCCGCTGGAGCGGCTCAATGCCGAGGTCAAACGTCGAACCAACGTGGTGGGCATCTTCCCCAACGATGCATCGATCACAAGGTTGGTGGGTGCCATGATGCTCGAGCAGAGCGACGAATGGAGTCTGAACCGCAGGTATATGCAGCTTGAAGGCTTGCAAACCCTCTGCGATACTGCCCCGACTCGGCTGTCCGCAGTGGCACGCTGAGTAACGTGTATCTCAGCCTGTCCGGGCTGCGGACTTACACCACTTCGTGGGACACGACCTCTTGCCAGCGCCATTTGGTCCGGCGATGATAATGATGCGTGGTGCTTCTTCCATGTTCAAGACTCCGTCGTCGGATGCTGTTCGCATTCAGAACCATACCGGAAATAGACCGGACACAAGGACATCTTGTTCGACAAACAAAAACGCCAACCTGTGAGGGTTGGCGTCTTGTAAGGTGATTACTTGGTGGCCTGGGGCGGAATCGAACCACCGACACAAGGATTTTCAATCCTCTGCTC
>JBAXMQ010000327.1:0-1770 GCA_037134215.1 Betaproteobacteria bacterium | reverse complement strand
ACACCTGGCTGCTGGCGCACGGGGTGCCGCTGGTGCCTTCCATGCTGCTGGCCGCCAGTTTCACAGGGCTCATCGGGCTGGTCATCGGGCTGCCGGCGATCCGTGTGTCCGGGCTTTACCTGGCCATGGTCACACTGGCCTTCGCCATCCTCACCGAGCATGTGATCGGCCGCTGGAAGAGTGTGACGGGTGGCTTCAATGGGGTATCGGTCAACAGCCCGATGTTGTTCGGCCTCGATTTGTCCAGACTGCAGTCGTTCTACTACCTGTGCCTGGTGGTGTTGGTGCTGGTGCTGCTGGGTTTGATCAACCTGATTCGGGCCAAAACCGGGCGGGCCTTCATGGGTGTGCGTGACTCCGAGGCCGCAGCCTACAGCCTGGGCATTTGGGTGGCGGGTTACAAGGTGCTGGCTTTTGTGGTGTCCGCCATGGTCACCGGTCTGGGCGGCGCACTGCTGGCCCACCATGTTGGCTTCCTGACGCCGGAAGGTTTTGGTCTGATCTTGTCGCTGGAGCTGGTCTTGATGGTGACCATCGGCGGGCTGGGTTCACTGCGTGGCGCCATCCTGGGTGCCATCCTGATCAGCATGCTGCCCACTTTCATCTCGCGAATCAAGCCGCTGCTGCCCGACCACATCGCCAAACAGTTCGGATTGGAAACCTTCGTCTTCGGTTTCGTGCTGGCCCTGTTTGTGTTGTTTGAGCCCAAGGGCCTGAACGGGCGCTGGATCAAGTTCAAGACCTTCCTGGAGACCTTTCCGCTGTACCGACAAGACATGTTCAAACGTGGCAAGAGTTACATGAAGTCGGAGCGGTACAAATGAGCGTGTTTTCCGTCTCCGACCTGTCGCTGCGCTTTGGCGGCGTGCAGGCCATCGGCAATGTCAGTTTCTCGGTCGAGCAGGGCGAGGTGTTTGCCATCATTGGCCCCAATGGCGCAGGCAAGACCTCGGTACTGAATGTCATTACCCGGGTGTTCGACCCGACCCAGGGGCGCGTAGAGTTCGAAGGTCAGGACATCACGGCACTGCCGCGCCACAAGGTAGTGCACAGCGGCATCGGGCGTACCTTTCAAAACATCGAGCTGTTCGAAGGCGGTACCGTGCTGGACAACCTGCTGCTGGGCCGGCACCGTTTCCCGCATGGCAGCTTTGCCGCCCAATGGCTGTGGACGCCAGCGGTGCGCGCGGCTGAGGCCGCCTCGCGAGACCAGGTGGAAGACGTGATTCAACTGCTTGACCTCATGCCCTACCGCAACAGCCCGGTCGCTGGCCTGCCGTACGGGGTGCGCAAGGTGGTAGAGCTGGCGCGGGCGCTGGCCACCCAGCCCCGCCTGCTGCTGCTGGATGAACCGGCCTCCGGCCTCAACCCGGAGGAAACCCGCGAACTGGCCTTTTGGATAGACGACATACAGAATGACCTTGGCATCACTGTGATCATGGTCGAGCACGACATGTCATTGGTGTCCGAGGCAGCTGACCGCGTGCTGTGCATGAACATGGGTCAGGTGCTGGCGCTTGGCACGCCCGAAGAGGTGCAGGGTGACCCAGCCGTCATTGCAGCCTACCTGGGGGCCTGAGGTCATGACCGAGACCATACCCGTGCTCGCCATCAAGAACCTGGAGACCTGGTACGGCCCGGTCAATGCGATCAAGGGCATCAATCTGGAGGTCATGCCGGGCCGCATTGTGACCGTGCTCGGTGCGAACGGCGCTGGCAAGACCACGCTGCTCAACACCATCGCTGGCGTGATCGACCCCTTCAAGGGCA
>JBAXMQ010000326.1:0-1772 GCA_037134215.1 Betaproteobacteria bacterium | reverse complement strand
GGCCACCTATGGGGCGGTACTGCAAAGCAGTCCGGCCACTTACTACGGCAACTACCACGGCACTTACGAGCCACCGTTCTGCCATGCCCAAGCCAAGGTCCTGTTTGACAGCGCTAACTGACCCTCACCGAAACCGCAACTTCATCACCAGGATGCTGATCGCCAGCGTCAGGGTGATGGCGTTGGCGATGATGATGGGCCAGGCGCCCAGCAGCAGGCCATAAATGAGCCAGCAGCTCACACCCACGGTGAACACGCTGTACATGCCCAGTGAAACGCCGCTGACGTCGCGGGTTTTGAAGGTATGCCAGACCTGGGGCACAAAGCTGGCGGTGGAGATCACGGCAGCCAGGGTGCCGATGGTGTTGATCAGGGACATGGCCTTGCCTCTGCGGCTTCAGCGCTCGGCGTAGGCCTGCCCCAGCGCCAGCAGCTCAGGCGTGCCGATCAGGGCGTTGAGCTGGTCAAAGTCCAGCATGGCCTCGCGCATGGGCGCGGTGGTCTGGTGGCTGTGCAGCGAGGCGTAGTAGCGTTGCAGGGTGTGGGCCACGGCGCGCGCCGTGCCGCCCGGAAAAATCACGATCCGAAAACCGCGCTGCCCCAGCTCATGGGCGCTTTGCACCGGGGTCTTGCCGCCTTCGACCATGTTGGCCAGCAGCGGCACGCGCTGCGCAAAGCGCTGGCAGGCGGCGTCCATCTGCTCCGGCGTGCGCAGCGCTTCGATGAACAGGGCATCAACGCCGCAGGCCAGGTAGGCTTCGGCCCGGTCCAGCGCGGCGTCCAGGCCTTCGATGGCCAGCGCGTCGGTGCGGGCCAGAATCAGCGTTTGGTCGCTGTGCCGGGCGTCCAGCGCGGCGCGCAGTTTGCCGCACATCTCTGTTGTGCTGACCACCGACTTGCCGTCCAGGTGGCCGCAGCGCTTGGGGAAACCCTGGTCTTCCAGCTGCACCATGGCGGCCCCGGCCCGCTCAAAGCCGCGCACCGTGCGCTGCACGTTCAGGGCATTGCCAAAGCCGGTGTCGCCGTCGACGATGACCGGCGTTCGCACCCGCTCGGTGATGCGGGCCAGCGTGTCCTCGACCTCGCTGAAGGTGGTCAGGCCGATGTCGGAGCGGCCCAGCCGGGTGTAGGCGATCGAGGCGCCCGACAGGTACAGGGCCTCAAAGCCGGCCTGCTCCGCCACCAGCGCGCTCAGGGCGTCAAAAATGCCAGGGGCCAGCAGGGCTTGCGGCTGGGTCAGCCGGGATGACAGGGTGTTCATGGCCGGCATTGTGTCACCGCCGTGTTCGCGGCAATGGCGCCGCCGGCCACCGCGCTGAGCAGGCCGTTGCCCGACAGGTAGCCCCAGACCGCATTGCCCGACACGCCGCGCGCCGCGCCGCCTGCCGCCAGCAGGTTGGGCAGCGCGCTGCCGTCGTCGCGCAGCACACGGCAGTGGGCGTCGATGTCGAGCCCGCCCTGGGTGTGGAACAGCGCACCGGTCACTTTGACGGCGTAAAACGGGGCTTGCAGCGCCCGCTTCGGGTTTGCCCCGGCCGCACCGTCTTTTGTATCAAATCGGTCGATAGCCCTTGTCGTGCTTGCACAGTTCGCTATTATTTTGGAAGCATTTGCACCGATCAGCGTGGCCAGTGCCTCAGCATTGGCACAGGTCTTGACGGCGCCAGCGGCCTCGGCGTCGACAAAGTCAGGAAAGCCGCGCGCCAGCGTCAGGATCGGGCCGTCAAACACGTTCCAGGCCACGCCACCGGGCTGCGCCAGCACATGCACGG
>JBAXMQ010000325.1:0-1786 GCA_037134215.1 Betaproteobacteria bacterium | reverse complement strand
CTGAGGTGGCCCTCAAACCCGGCATGACCGCCACCGTGGACATCCGCACCGGCCAACGCTCGGTGCTGAAGTACCTGGCCAAGCCGGTGTACAAGGCCTTTGCTGGGGCTTTGAACGAGCGGTAGGGGGGGGTGGTTTGGGGCGCTCAGGGTTTGGCGCTCAGCGCCTTTTGCATCTGCATCCACAGACTTGCCACTGACGATGCCAGGTAGTTGGCGTAGCCATCGGTGGCGAGTGTCTTGGTCACGGTGGCTGAATCGACGAAGCGGGTCATCTGCGCCTTGAACGCGCGGCTTTTGACGATTTGCGGTGTCTGCTCAATTGCCGCCGCCAGCAGACGCGGATAGTCCATCACGCCGTAGTCCTGGATTTTGGCGATGACCAACTCTGGCACCAGCTGGGCGCCGCGTGTCGACAGCCAAGCCAGGTCCCAAATGTCGCGGTGGCGAATTTTGCTTGAGTCGAGTCCCACCGGTTGGCCTTGATGGTCCAAAAGCGAAGTCGGGAAGGCCAACACCTTGTCCGCCATGATCTCGTCAAGGGTCTCGGTGTTGACCAGCACGGTGGGCATGGCACTCAGCAGTTCGTAGTTGGCGCGAAGCGGCACCAGCTCGCGGGTGTGGGCCGGGATGTTCGCCACTTCCAACTTGATTCGCTGCCGCGGCATGGCAGGGTTTTCAGGGCTTGTCTCGATCGATAGCCACCACTTGCTGACGCGGATGTTTTTGATCCCGTCCTCGCCCACACCACTTGGCTTGTGGTTAACCGTGACTTTCAGGCCGAAGCGCTGCCCGATGCGCTTTTCCATGCACCTTGTGATTTTTTGCATGCTGTCGGCCGAGAAGTCCTTGCCGCCAGCAAAGTCAAGGTCCTCGCTGAACCGATCTGACCCCCGGCAAAGTCGCAGCGCGGTGCCGCCTTGGAACACCAGCCCTTTGAGCAGCCCCTCGGCGTCCAGCGCCTGAAAGATTTCGTAGTGCAACAGCTCTTTTTCCACCACCGGCCGCATCGCCGATAGCCCGGGGTTGGCCATGGCCATGTCCACCAGTGCGTTGAAATCCTCCCGGCTGTCGTTCATGAGGTTTCACCTGGCGGTTGGACGTCGGGCTCATCCCGATCGATCATGTTGGTGTTGCGGCCTACCCGCAACAGGTCCCGGATGGCCGCCTCCTGGGTGGCGATCCTGAGCGGGCGGCCCTTGGTCTGTGCTGTGCGATGGAGGATGTCTGTGACGCCTCGCTTGGTGTGCGTGAATTCGATGACGCCGTAAGGGGTGTCGACCACGCCGCTCTTGCCGGTTGTCATGACCGTCATCCGGTTGATGGGGATTTGAGAGATCGCGCCATACTCGGACAGCATCGATTCCAGGCTGACATAGGAAAGGCAGCCCGGGCGAAGTGCCTTGGCGACTTCCTCGGCGATCCAGCGGTTCTTGCTGGTCGCCGCTGGGTTGACGTACAGCCCCCTGGCCACCCGCTGCAGCAGACCGTCGGCAACCATCCGCTGTAACGATTTTTCCAAGGCCTTCTCGCCCTCATCAGGAAAGAGCTTCTCGATGTCGCGACGTGCCAGCACATGCACGCCGCGCCGATCGAGCTCTGACAACCTTCGGATGAGGTCAATTTTCTTCATAAGTAATCTAAAACCCTAATATTTAATAGGGTTATGGACTACTTATTGTAGATCAGAGTATCTCCAAGTCGTCAAGACCGTGATGCCTCCCTGTAGGGTGACTTGGTATTGCCTTCAGTGCTAACCTAGCCCCATGAACATCTCTTTTTGGCAA
>JBAXMQ010000324.1:0-1799 GCA_037134215.1 Betaproteobacteria bacterium | reverse complement strand
TTTTGCCCCCTTTGACCTGACCCCCGGCAGCAGCCCGGCGCTGGCGGTCGACTTCTCTATTCATGCCCTCACCAAGTACCCCAGCGGCGGCGGCGACGTGCTGATGGGCAGCGTGATCACGCGAGACCCGGCGCTGCACCTGGCCGTCAAACTGACCCACATGCGCCTGGGTCTGGGGGTTGGCGCAAACGATGTGGAAGCCATTCTGCGGGCTTTGCCCAGCATCGCCCTGCGCTACAAGGCCCACGACGAGGCTGCACGCGAACTGGCGCGCTGGTGCCAGGGCCGCCCAGAATTTGTGCAGGTGCTGCACCCGGCCCTGCCCGGTGCCCCTGGGCACGAGGCATGGCGGGCGCTGTGCAAACCAGGCCCCGGCGGTGCGGCGGGCCTGTTCAGCGTCATGGTGGACCCGCGCTTCAGCCAGGCCCAGGTGGATGCGTTTTGCGATGCGCTGCAGCTGTTCAAGCTCGGTTACAGCTGGGGTGGCCCGGTGAGCCTGGTGGTGCCCTATGCGCTGGCGTCCATGCGGCAAGCCTGGCCGGCAGCCCTGAAGCCGGGGCACATCGTGCGTTTTTCAATTGGCTTGGAAGCTGTGGCCGATCTGCAGCTGGACTTGGCGCAGGCCTTGAGCGCCGCCTTTGGCTGAGCAGAGGGCTATTTTGGTGGCACTGTGTCAGGAGCATTTCTGTGAGCACCTGCACGTGTAGTTCCCTGACTTTGCCAACGTTTTTCCGTAAACCTCGTATCCAGTTGGCATGATGTTGGTCACAACGGCCATCAGGCCAGCGCATTGCCAAAGCCCGTCAAGCGTTCAATAATGTTTGCCAGTCGTTAGAGCCATTCACATCAAGCCGAGCCTCGTCAGAAGGCCAATCGCGGGAGACAAGGGCAGTGGGGGACAAGCAAATTGCCGTGGTGCAACAACTGGCCGCGCATTCGGTGGGCTGGGTGGCACCGCTGCGTGAGTACCTGGCCCAAATTAGTGGTGTTGCCCGTCGACCATGGAGCCAGAGTCGCAGACCGGGAAACCCAACTACAGCCCCGACCCCAAATTCAAATTACCCCAGCCTTCAAGGAGTAAAACTGCCATGACCGCACACCCGCTGCCGGCACTTCGCACCATCTCAAGCCTGCTCACTTTGCTCTGCGCGCTGACCTGCACCCCAGCTCACGCCCGCCTGATCGAAAAAATCATCAAGGTGCCGGTGAAAGTCACCAACGCCTACGGCAAAGTGATCGAGCAGGAGGTGGTGGTCTCCACCTACCACGACAGCGACGCACCCCAACCCTACCCCATTGCGCTCATCAACCACGGTAGATCGGTGAAGCCGGAAGAGAGGGCTGCGTTTGGCAGGTCCACGTCCATCACCAATGCGCGCTGGTTTGCCGCCATGGGTTTTCTGGTGGTGGTCCCCACCCGGATTGGCTACGGCGTGTCTGGCGGGGAAGATGTGGAGGACACCGGTGGCTGCAGTAACAAAAACTACCCGCCCGGGTACGAGGCCGCTGCTGCGTAGACCTTGCAGGTGCTGGACGCCATACGGCAGCGCCCTGATGTGCTGCCTAACCGTACCCTGATTCTGGGCCAGTCTTTTGGCGGTGCCACGTCCATCACCGTGGCCGCCAAAAACCCACCCGGGGTGGTGGCCACCATCAATTTCGCCGGCGGTGGCGGTGGCAACCCGACCACGCAGCCGCTGGAGCCCTGTGCCCCGAACCGGCTCAAAGCCATGTTTGGCGACTATGGCCGCAGCGCCCGCATCCCCACCCTGTGGGTCTATACCGAAAACGACCAGTGG
>JBAXMQ010000323.1:0-1811 GCA_037134215.1 Betaproteobacteria bacterium | reverse complement strand
CCGCGCTCGCCAGCCGCCCAATCACCCGGCGGGGCGTTGAACAATACCTGTTGCAAGCCGTTGTCGGCAAGCTGGGCCTTGATGTCGGCTGCGGAATAGTCGTAGGGAAACAGGTACTCCACTGCACCAAAGCCGTCTCGCGCCGCAGCGGCAAAACGCGCCATAAAGGGCAGTTCCTGGTACAGAAAGGACAGGTTGGCGGCAAATTGCGGCATAAGCCGATTCTGCCAGTCAGCCCCTGACTGCTTATTTCGGTTTGCTGTCTGGCAATCTCGGCAATAACGCCGTCAGCAGCCCGATCAGCGGAATGAACGAGCACAGCTGGTAAACGGTGGGAATGTCGGTCAGGTCGGCGATCCAGCCCAGCAGCGCGGCACCCAGCCCGCCGATGCCAAAGGCCAGCCCGAAAAACAGCCCGGCTACCAAACCCACCCGGCCCGGCATCAGCTCCTGGGCAAACACAATGATGGCGGAAAACGAGGCGGCGGTGATCAGGCCGATCAACACCGTCAGCACGGCGGTCCAGCCCAGGCTGGCGTAGGGCAGCAGCAGGGTGAAGGGCGCAGCACCCAGGATGGAGAGCCAGATCACCGGTCTGACGCCGAGCCGGTCGGTCACCAGCCCGCCCAGCAGCGTCCCGACCGACACCGACACCAAGAACAGAAACAAGTACATCTGCGCCCCTGAGACCGTGACGCCGAACTTGTCGATCAGGTAGAAGGTGTAGTAACTGTTGATGCTGGTGATGTAGAAGCTCTTGGACAGCACCAGTGTCATCAAGATGCTGACCGCAAACACCACGGCCCGGGGCGGCAGGGGCGAGGGTTTGACCACCGCCGCCGGCCGGCCGGCGCTGGCCACGCGGTGTGCCAAGTACCAGTTGCCGACCTGCCAGAGCACCGCCATCGCCAGCAGCGCCGCAGCCGAAAACGCGGCCACACTGGGTCTGCCGAAAGGGATGATGACCCAGGCTGCCGCCAGCGGCCCCATCGCCTGGCCGGCGCTGCCGCCGACCTGAAAGATGGACTGGGCAAAGCCATGTCGCCCGCCCGAGGCCAGCCGCGCCATGCGCGAGGACTCTGGGTGAAAAATGGCCGAACCCGTGCCCACCAGCGCCGCCGCCACCAACACGGTAGCGTAATTGGGCGCCACCGCCAGCACCAGCAAGCCGATCAGGGTAAAGCCCATGCCCACCGACAGGGCGCGCGGCTGTGGGTGCTTGTCGGTGTAAGAGCCAATCAAGGGCTGCAGCAGCGAGGCCGTCAGCTGGAACATCAGGGTGATGACGCCAATCTGCACGTAGCTCAGGCTGAAATCCCCCTTGAGCTGCGGGTAGATCGCCAAAATCAGCGACTGCATCATGTCGTTGAGGAAATGCGAGAAGCTTAGCGCCCCCAGCACCCGAAAGCGGGTGCCTTCGGCCCGGTCGGGCGGTGGGTTGGGGCTGGCTGGGACGTCGGCGGCCGGTGTGCTGGAAGTCATGGGCGGTCCATCAAGAGGTGAGCGGCGACTGTACGCCATCGTCAGGCCAGGCCCGCCAGCCGCAGTGCCAAGCCGGCGAGCGCGCAGACCGCAATCACCGGTATCACACCCCAATTCATGCGCATCAAGGCGATCGCTGCCAGGGCGGTCAAGGCCAGCGCCACCCCGTCAAGCCCGGAGAGAAAACCGGTCCCCAGCCCCGCCGGATAAGCAATGTGCGCTATGAATAAAAGAGCAAGACTGGCAATCACGCCCACCACCGCTGCGGTGATGGCGGTCAGCGGCGCGGTGAATTGCAGCCGGCCGTGGGTGGACTCCACCAGCGGCCC
>JBAXMQ010000322.1:0-1813 GCA_037134215.1 Betaproteobacteria bacterium | reverse complement strand
CTTCGGCACCTGCCACCGCCACCACGGACACCAGCACCGGGTTGTTCTTGCCGCGCGTCACAGCTGTCACTCCCTTGGGCAGGGTAATGTCAGCCAGGTGCAGCGAGGCACCTTTTTTCAGGCCGCTGAGGTCAACCGCAATGAATTCGGGCAGGTCGCCAGGCAGGCACAACACCTCGATCTCGGTGATCACGTGGTTGGCGATGCAACCGTCGGTCTTGACCGCTGGGGAGTTCTCGTCACCGCTGTAGTGCAGTGGCACTTTCATGTGCAGCTTGGTGTTGGCATCCACGCGCTGGAAGTCGACGTGCAGCACGAGCTGCTTGTAGGGGTGCATCTGCACGTCACGCAGCAGCACCTGGCTGGTGCTGCCGGCCATTTCCATATCGAGCACGGACGAATGGAAGGCTTCCTTTTTCAGGGCGTGCCAGAGGGCGTTGTGATCGAGCTCGATCTGCTTGGGCTCAGTGGCACCGCCGTAAACGATGCCGGGCGTGCGACCGGTGATGCGGAGACGGCGGCTCGCACCCGTGCCCTGCTTGGCGCGCTCAAAAGCGACTAATTTCATAACTTACTCCTGAAGGAGTCCACCGCGACCAGTGTGACTCCGGTTAAAAAAGCCCGCGGCACCGTTGGGGTGCGCTGCGAGCCCGCTTTGGCCCGGATCAGAAAAGATTTTCCTGCTCCGAGAACAAACTTATGACGGATTCACCCTTGGCAATGCGCTGGATGGTTTCCGCAAACAAGGGGGCAACCGTCAGTTGCCGGATCTTTCGGCAAGCAGTTGCGGCTGCGCTCAAGGGGATGGTGTCGGTGACCACCACCTCGTCGAGGACGTTGCCACTGGCAATGCGCTCGATGGCCGGGCCCGAAAAAATAGGATGGGTGCAATACGCGTACACCTTCTTGGCGCCACGTTGCTTGAGCACCTCAGCTGCCTTGACCAGGGTGCCGGCGGTGTCGATCATGTCGTCCATGATGACGCAGTTGCGGCCTTCGATCTCGCCAATGACGTGCATCACCTCGCTGACATTGGCCTTGGGCCGGCGCTTGTCGATGATGGCCAGGTCGCAATGCAACTGCTTGGCCAGCGCCCGGGCGCGCACCACGCCGCCAACGTCGGGCGAGACCACGATCAGGTCCTCGTAATTCTTTTGCCGCAAGTCGCCCAGCAACACCGGCGAGGCGTAAATGTTGTCCACCGGGATGTCAAAGAAGCCTTGGATCTGGTCGGCGTGCAGGTCCATGGTGAGCACCCGCGCCACGCCCACAGCCTGCAGCATGTTGGCCACCACTTTGGCCGAGATCGGCACCCGTCCCGAGCGCGGCCGCCGGTCTTGCCGGGCGTAGCCAAAGTAAGGGATGACAGCGCTGATGCGTTCGGCCGAGGCGCGCTTGAGCGCGTCCACCATGATCAGCAACTCCATCAGGTTCTCGTTGGTCGGAGCGCAGGTGGACTGCACGACGAACACGTCGCGTGCCCGCACGTTCTGGTTGATCTCGACGGTGACCTCGCCATCAGAGAAGCGGCCCACGGCGGCGGAACCCAGGGAAATGTTGAGATGACGCGCAATGGCCGAGGCCATGCCCGGGTTGGCATTGCCGGTGAACACCATGAAATCAGGGGTCTGGGATGCCTGCATGAGCGGTTGGGCCATGGGGAGATTGGATTGGGTTGTCACGGGGTTCAGCAGACGCGATGTTTCAGTTTTCCAGACCCGACTTGACGCACGTACTGCCCATTGTTTGGCAGGGGAGGAAGGATTCGAACCTTCGCATGCTGGAATCAAAATCCAGTGCCTTAACCAACTTG
>JBAXMQ010000321.1:0-1846 GCA_037134215.1 Betaproteobacteria bacterium | reverse complement strand
GCCGCTCGTCGAGCTTGTAGCGGTTCGACGCCAGGTCTTCTGACAGCTTGGTGGCCTCGGTGCGGGCTTCTTGCAGGTACTTGTTGCGCGTGGCGTTGATCCGTCCTTCCAACTCCGCCACCTGGCGCCGGGCCCGCATCACTTCGAGCTGGCTGGTGTCGCCGTTCTTTAACAGCGTCTCGTTCATGCGCTGCTCTTCCCGCGCCATGTCCAGCGCCGCATTGAGTGTGGCCAGTTCTTCTTGCAGGCCGCGTTTGCGCTGCAGGTACAGGGCCCGCTGCGCCGCCACAAACTCCGGGTAGCGGCCCAGCCCGGGGCCAAACTCTGGCACCTGCTCGGCGGCCTCGGCCTGGGCGCGCACCAGGGCAGCCGTCAGCCCGGCCTCGCGGGCGCGGCTCTCATCCAAGCCGGCGGTGGAGCGCTCGCGCTCCAGCACAGCCAGGGTCTGCCCGGCCTTGACGCGCTGCCCCTCCTCCACCAGCAGCTTCTCCAGCACGCCGCCATCGGCCGCCTGAATCACCTGGGTGCGCGCCACCGGAATGATCTGCCCCTGCGCCCGCACCGACTGGTCAATCTCAAACAGCGCCGCCCACAGCACAAACACCGCCAGCGCCACCAAGAGCAGCAGCGTCATAGACACCCCGCCCCGGCAGCGCACGGGGCTCCTGAACCCCGCCCTCATGTCCCGCCCCTTTGCAACTTCTGCAAGACCTGGGCCTTTGGTCCGTCCAGCATCACCTGGTGGTTGGCGATCACGATCAGGCGGTCCACCAACTCCAGCATCTCGCCCTTGTGTGTGACCAGCACCAGGGTGTCGGTGGGGCGAATGGCGGTGCGCAGCGCCTGCGTCAGCTGCAGCTCCAGCCCCCGGTCCATCGAGGCAGTGGGCTCGTCCAGCAGCCACAGCGTGGGCCGGCGCAAAAAGGCCCGGGTCAGGTTGACCAGCTGCCGCTGCCCGCCAGACAGGCCTGTGCCGCCCTCATGAATCTCTTGCTGCAAGCCCTTGGGGTGGGCGGCAATCACCGCCTGCAGCAGACCGGTCTGGCGCGCGGCGTCCATGATCGGCCCGTCGCCCGGGTCCAGCTGGCCCAGAATCAGGTTGTCGCGCAGCGTGCCGGCAAACAGGCGCCCGTCTTGCTGCACATAGCCCAGGTGCTCGGCCAGCAGCGGCTTGGAGAGGTGGCCCAGCTCGATGTCGTCCAGCAAGATGCGCCCTTCCTGGGGTTTGTACATGCCAGAGAGCAGCCGCAGCAGGGTGGTCTTGCCGGCGCCCACCGGCCCCAGCACGCCCACTTTTTCTCCGGGGCGGATGTGTAGCTTGGGCAGCACCAGCGCCGGGCGCCCGGCGTAGCTGGCGGTCACCCCTTCAAAGCGGTACTCACCACGCAAGGTGTCCACCACAATCGGCTGCGCCTGGCCGTGGTGGTCGTCTTGCAGGGCCCACAGCCGGTCCAGCCCTTTGAGTGCGGCCTTGGTCTGCGCCCACTGCACCAGCTGGCCCGGAATCATCGAGACCGGGTTCAGCACCCGGCCCGACAGGATGGAGCAGGCAATCAGCCCGCCCATGGTCAGCTCGCCCCGGCTCACCAGCAGGGCACCGGCGGCAATCATCAGGGTGTAAGAGATTTGCTGCAGCGCGCCGGCCAGGTGCTGCGAATGTTCGCTGATGTTGCGCATCTGCAAATCCAGCTCGCGCGCCTGGTCGGTGGTGCTCATCCAGCGCGAGAGCATGCGCCAACCGCCCTGGCCGGCCTTGATGGTCTCGGCCCCCTCCACGGTCTCCACCAGCAAACCTGTCTTGAGGTTGCTGGCGGCATTGGCCTGGCTGGCAAAGGCGTCCACCCGG
>JBAXMQ010000320.1:0-1854 GCA_037134215.1 Betaproteobacteria bacterium | reverse complement strand
GCCATGCCTGGCATGTATCGCCGCATGCAGGACGGCGATCAGTTGTCGGTGGGCGGGCGCGCTTGGCAATGCATCAGCGGCTATGGCCACGCACCAGAGCACATCTCGCTGTATTGCGCCGAGCTGGGGCTGCTGATCGGCGGCGACATGATGCTGCCCCGCATCTCCACCAACGTCAGCGTCTACGACCAGGAGCCCGAGGCCAACCCACTGCGCCAGTTTCTGGACTCGATCGACCGGTTTCGCGCGCTCGACGCGCAAACCTTGACCCTGCCCTCGCATGGCAAGCCTTTCACCGGCCTGCACCAGCGGATCGAGCAGCTGCACGCGCACCATGCCGAGCGACTGGCCGAGGTGATGGCCGCCTGCGCCGAGCGGTCCTGCAGTGCGGCCGAGGTGCTGCCGGTGCTGTTCAAACGTGCGCTCGACCTGCACCAGACCACCTTTGCCATGGGGGAGTCCATCGCCCACCTGCACCTGCTGTGGTACGACGGGCGTTTGCAGCGGCGCCTGGGCGATGACCGGATATACCGCTTTGCGCTCCCTGCCGCCTGAGCCGGCCCGCACTGGGCCAGGGCGCTCCCGGCTCGGGCGCTGGCAGCACCGCATCCACGCTGGCGTGCAGCGGCGCACCCTGCATCTGCCCGACGCCGTACGCGGCCTGATGTGGGCGGCGTCGGCCGGGCTGCTGTTCACCTTTCTCAATGTGTTGATGCGGCTGTTGTCGCTGCGCATTGACCCCTTCCAGACCCAGTTCATTCGCTACGCCTGCGGTCTGCTGGTGCTGCTGCCCATGGTCTGGGCCCATGGCCTGGCGGCCTACCGGCCGCAGCAGATGGGCGGCCAGTTCCTGCGTGGTGGTTTACACACCGTCGCGCTGTGCCTGTGGTTTCTGGCGCTGCCGCACATCTCGCTGGCCGACAACACAGCCATCGGCTTCACCACGCCCCTGTTCATCATGCTCGGGGCTTATCTTTTTTTCCGGGAGCCGATGCGCTGGGAGCGCTGGCTGGCCACCCTGGTCGGCTTTGTCGGGGTGTTGATCGTTGTGGGTCCCAAATTGGCGGCAGGCACCGGCGGCAACGGCCTGTATCACCTGGCGATGCTGGCGTCGGCGCCGCTGTTCGCGGCCTCATTTCTGGTCACCAAGGCGCTGACCCGTTACGAAAACACGGGCACCATCCTGCTTTGGCAGGCGATCACGGTGTCGATCTTCAGTCTGCCGCTGGCACTGGTGCACTGGCAGGCGCCGACCGCCTGGGAATGGCTGGGGTTTGTGATGTGCGGCGCCCTGGGCACCACCAGCCACTACTGTCTGACGCGATCCCTCCAATCGGCCGACATCTCCGCCACGCAGTCGGCCAAGTTTCTGGAGTTGGTCTGGGCGTCCATCATGGGCTGGCTGGTGTTCAGCGACGTGCCGGCGCTCAACACCATCGCAGGCGGCCTGCTGATCAGCGTGGCCACGGTCTGGGTGGCGCGGCGCGAATCCCGCCAAAGAGTGGCCATCAGTCCGCCCTGAATCGCCCCCGCTGCAAGGTCTCAGACCCAGCGCGGAATCGCCTCGTCCTTGAGCTGGCCCCGCAGGCTGGCGTAGTCGGGCACCACGGTGCGCACTGTGTCCCAGAAGCGGGGGCTGTGGTCCATCACCCGCAGGTGACTGAGCTCATGCACCACCACGTAGTCGATGACGGCCAAACGGAAATGCACCAAGCGCCAGTGCAGCCGGATCGAGCCATCGGCCCGTGCGCTGCCCCAGCGGGTGCCGGCACTGCTGAGGGTGAGCTTGCGCCATTGCACCTGCAACTGCGGCGCAAAATGGTCCAGCCGCTGCTGGAACAGGGTCTTGGCCTG
>JBAXMQ010000319.1:0-1877 GCA_037134215.1 Betaproteobacteria bacterium | reverse complement strand
GCCAAGGGCCGGGGTGGCGACCACTCAGACCTGGGGGCCACCGAGGTCCGGCGCTTCTGCCGCCAGCACGGCATTGGCCGCGACGACGCCAGCCTGGTCGAGTTTTTGGTGCGGGAGCACCTGACCATGAGCCGCGCTGCCCAGAAATCCGACCTGAGTGACCCCGACGTCATCGCCAGCTTTGCCGCCCGGGTGGGCAGCGAACGGCGTCTGACCGCGCTTTACCTGCTGACCGTGGCCGATATCCGTGGCACCAGTCCCAAGGTCTGGAACGCCTGGAAAGGCAAGCTGCTCGAAGACCTGTACCGCCTGACCCTGCGTGTGCTGGGTGGCCGGGCCCCCGACCCGGACGCCGACGTGGAATCTCGCAAGCGCGAGGCGCTTATTTTGCTGGCCCTGCACAGCCTGCCCTTCGAGGCGCAAAAAAGCCTGTGGGACACACTGGACGCCGGTTACTTCACCCGGCACGACGCAGCCGACATTGCCTGGCACACCAGGCAGCTGTCGCGCCATGTGGGCAGCGGCAAATCCATGGTGCGGGCGCGCCAGTCGCCCCTGGGCGAGGGCCTGCAGGTGCTGGTCTATACCCCCGATCAGTCGGACCTGTTCGCCCGCATTTGCGGCTATTTTGACCAGGGCGGCTTCAGCATCCTGGACGCTCGCATCCACACCGCGCGCAACGGTTATGCGCTGGACACCTTCCAGGTGGTTGACGCCAGCTCGCCAGAACACTACCGCGAACTCATCAGCATGGTGGAGAGCGAGCTCGGCCGCGCTATTGCCCAAACCGGCCCGCTGCCTGCGCCCGGACGCGGCCGGGTGTCACGCCGGGTCAAAAGCTTCCCCGTGGCACCGCGTGTCACGCTGCGGCCTGACGAAAAAGCGCAGCGCTGGCTGCTCAACATCTCGGCCAGCGACCGCGTGGGCCTGCTTTACAGCGTGGCCCGGGTGCTGGCCCGCCACAACATCAACCTGCAACTGGCCAAGATCGCCACCCTGGGCGAGCGGGTGGACGACACGTTTTTGATCCAGGGCGCCGAGCTGCAGCACAACCGCACCCAGATTGCGATCGAAACTGAGTTGCTCGAAGCCCTGGCCTGATCAGTCCTGATCAATCGTCCTGCGGCGCGTCCAGGTCTGGGAACAGCACCGAGGTAAAGCCAAAGCGGGAGAAGTCGCGCACCCGCATCGGGTACAGCATGCCGATCAGGTGATCGCACTCGTGCTGCACCACCCGGGCATGAAAGCCCTCGACGGTTCGGTCAATCGGGTCACCGAAGGGGTCAAACCCGGTGTAGCGGATGCGGTCAAAGCGCGGCACCATGGCGCGCAGGCCCGGCACGGACAGGCAACCCTCCCAATCCTGCTCCTCCCGCAAGCTGCCATCCAAAGGGTCTGGCAGGGGCGTGATCACCGGGTTGACCAGCACGGTGCGCGGCACCGGCGGCGCCTCGGGGTAACGCGGGTTGGGCTCGCCGGTTCCGAACACCACCACCTGCAGATCCACCCCCACCTGTGGCGCCGCCAGCCCGGCGCCCGACGCCGCCCGCATGGTGTCCAGCAGGTCGCTCACCAAGAGATGCAGCGCATCGGTATCGAAATCGGTGACCGGCTGCGCCACGCGCAGCAGGCGGGAGTCGCCCATTTTGAGGATAGTCAGGACAGACATGAGGTGGGTGCTCGTTGGTCAAAAACGCAATCAGCAGATCATACTGAACGCATCAAAGGCGGTTGATGGTGAGGCACGGCCTGACCTACATCAAGGCATCAGCAGTTGTGGCCCGGCCTGTAGTGGATGACAGGTATTGATTCCCCCTGAATGAGCCTTGATAGTCAGGCAATAGCCGTAGGGAGAAAAACAATGAGCGCATCTGGTT
>JBAXMQ010000318.1:0-1895 GCA_037134215.1 Betaproteobacteria bacterium | reverse complement strand
GTGCAGATCACGAACACGTTGGGGTTGTCCCAACCCTCCCGCAAAGCGGAGTGCGAGAAGATGAACCGCACCGGTTCGTCAAACGACAGAAGCCGTTCCTTGTCCTTCAAGATCAGGTCATACGCATCCACGTCGTCGGCCTCGGTGGACTTTTTGCCCGTCTCCGGGTCCACCATGCGCTTGGTCTTCTTGTCGATGGAGAAGTACCCGTTGTGCGTTTGGGTGGTCGCAATGCCTTTAAGGTAGCGGTTGTACGGCGTGTCATCCAGCGTCTGCACCTCTGCCAGTTGCTGGTTGTACTCCTCTTCAAACATCTGGGCGTACTCGCCGGGCTGCTCGACCGCATCGCCAGCTTCGTTGATGTAGCTGCGGTATTTGCTGACCGCGTCAATGAAGAAAAGCGACAGCACCTTAATGCCCTGGGCGAACAGCGCTTGCTCTTTCTCAAAGTGGGCTTTGACCGCTTCGCGGATCTGAATGCGACGCAAAGTCGATTCGCTGACATCGCCCGTGGCCTCGCCAGCCACCAGCTCATGCCCATTGGTGAAAGTCACCGTATTGGTAAGCGCATTGATGTCGGACACCACAAAGCCACGGTACTGCTCCAAGTCGCCAGACAAATCGAACAGGTTGTCGTTGCGGGACAGCTTGCGCAGCACGCGCTTGATACCGTTGTTCTGCTTGATTTCCAGCTCCACCCGCGCCACGGGCGCTGCGGTGGACACCTCGATGGACTCCAAATACAGGTACGCATTGGTGCCGGTCAGGCCCTTGACCGATATGCCGCGCACCGCAATTTTCTTGACCAACTTCTGGTTGTACGCATCCAGCGCGTCCAGCCGGTGAATCTTGTTGTGGGTCGTCTTGTGCGTGGCCGAATAGCGCAGCACCGCCAGCGGCTTGAAGTTGGCCAGTGAATCCAGTGTCTTGCCGCCTTCCATCTTCTGCGGCTCGTCCAGAAACAGGATGGGCCGGTTGGCGCTGATCACGTCAATGGGCCTGCGGGACTGAAAGTCGTCCAGCTCTTCGTAAATACGGCGTGCGTCCTTGCCCGTGGCGTTGAAGGCCTGCACGTTAATCACCATGACGTTGATGCCCGCGTCACTGGAAAAGCTCTCCAAATTGTGCAACTGCTTGGAGTTGTAGATAAAAAACCGGGCGCGTTTCTTGTAGTCGTCCAAAAAGTGCTCGGCGGTGATTTCCAGCGACTTGAACACCCCTTCACGGATGGCAATGCTGGGCACCACCACAATGAACTTGCTCCACCCATACCGGGCGTTCAGCTCAAACATGCTTTTGACGTAGCAATAGGTCTTGCCGGTGCCGGTCTCCATTTCCACGTCCAGATTGATGTCGCACACCTTGGTTTTGACCAACGCTGCGGACAGGGGCAGGTTTTGCCTGCGCTGCACGGCATGGATGTTTTCCAGCATTTGGCCCGGCGTCAGCGCCAGATCAGCATTCTTGAAACCTACGGTTTCCAACGCCGCCACCGCTTGACCGCTGGCATCCACGGCGCGGCCAGGGTCTACCCGGTAATTCAGCCCTTCACGCTTGGGTTGCCCGGCAAAGCAATCTGCCACGGCGACTACCGCATTGGTCTGGTAGGCCTGTTTTTTGAATTTGAGCTTCATGCTTTATTCTTTCTTTAGGGATGCTCTGAATAACCCGCCCCTGAAACGGGTAGGCGCCACCCACTTATCAGATTGTGAGATTGCGGCTTCAAACCTTTGAAGCTGCACCGTTTTCCTTGGCCCTTTGGTGCTCCGGCACCGCTTCGCCGGCCCCAAGCCCTGATTTCGGGCGCACTCATGCCCCAGCCCCCATCAGTTTGTGTCGAACCATCCACAGGTTCGACAGCGCAAACAAGGTCTTGAGCTGGGCCGTGTTCTTTG
>JBAXMQ010000317.1:0-1900 GCA_037134215.1 Betaproteobacteria bacterium | reverse complement strand
GCAGCGTGTGGGGCATGGGCCCCCGCCGATTTCTGGGCCTTTGACAGCATGAGGCGGGGGGCCATGCCCCACTCGCTGCCGCCAGCAAAGAAAATCAAAGCAAGACCCGGCGGAAATCGCCCAAAATCTGCCGCAGATAAACGTTAAAACGGGCCGCAGCAGCGCCGTCGATCACACGGTGGTCCCAGGTGAGCGACAGCGGCAGCATCAGGCGCGGCTGGAAGGCCTTGCCGTCCCACACCGGCGCCACGGCGCTCTTGCACACACCCAAAATCGCCACTTCTGGCGCGTTGATGATGGGCGTGAAATAGCGCCCGCCAATGCCGCCCAAGGACGAGATGGTGAAACTGGCGCCCGACATCTCGGCCGGGCTCAGCTTGCCGTCACGCGCCTTTTTTGCCAAGTCGCTCATCTCCTGGCTGATCTGCAGGATGCCCTTCTGGTCGGCGTCCTTGACCACCGGTACCATCAGGCCGTTGGGCGTGTCGGCAGCAAAACCGATGTGGTAATACTGCTTGTAGATCAGGGCATCACCATCCAGGCTGCTGTTGAACTCGGGGTACTTCTTGAGCGCAGCCACGCAGGCCTTGATCAGAAAAGCCAGCATGGTGACCTTGGCGCTTGCGCTATTTCCAGTTTTTGCCGCTTTTTCGTTCTCCAGGTTGGTGGCCACGCGGAAGGCCTCCAGATCGGTGATGTCGGCGTCGTCATGGTTGGTCACGGCCGGGATCATCACAGCGTTGCGCAACAGGTTGGCACCGCTGATCTTCTTGATGCGGCTCATCTCCTTGCGCTCGATGGGGCCAAACTTGGCAAAGTCCACCTTGGGCCAAGGGATCAGGCCCAGGCCGGCGCCGTCGTTGGCAGGGGCAGCCGCCGGTTTGGCCTGGGCCGCGATGGCGGCCGTTTGCACCGCGCCGCTCATCACCGCCTGGGTGAAGACTTGGACGTCGGCCTCGGTGATGCGGCCTTTGGGGCCGCTGCCCTTGACTTCGGCCAGGGGCACGCCCAGCTCGCGGGCAAACTTGCGCACCGAGGGCGAGGCGTGCGGCAGCCCGACCGGCGCGCCGCCGGGGGTGTGGGCTGCAGGCGCGGCTGTCTCCAGCACGACCACGGGCGCTGCTACGGGCGCTGTCACGGGGATTTGCACAACTGTCGCTACAGAAACTGTAGCTGAAGAAGCAGGTGGGGCAAGGGCTGGCGCCGGTTTTGGCTCAGAAGGGGGTGTGGGCGCCGGGGTGGCACTGGCGCCAGCCACTTCAAGCAGCAGCACCAGTGAGCCCTCCTTGACCTTGTCGCCAAGTTGAACTTTGAGCTCTTTCACCACCCCGGCATGGCTGGAGGGGATTTCCATCGAGGCCTTGTCGGACTCCACGGTGATCAGGCTTTGCTCGGCCCGCACGCTGTCGCCGGGTTTGACGATCAGTTCGATCACGGTGACTTCGGCGAAATCACCGATATCGGGCACTTTGATTTCAATAACAGACACGTCAGTCTCCTGTCTTTCTAGGGGGCCGGCTCAGGCGTACAGCGGGTTGATCTTGTCGGCCTGAATGCCGTACTTGGCAATCGCCTCGGCCACCTTGGCGACCGGCACCGTGCCCTCTTCGCTCAGCGCCTTCAGCGCCGCGACCACGATGTAGTGGCGATTTACTTCGAAGTGCTCGCGCAGCTTGCTGCGGAAATCACTTCGGCCAAAGCCGTCGGTGCCCAGCACCTTGTAGGAGCGGCCCGAACCATCACTGTTTTTTGGGATGAAGGGCCGAATCTGCTCGGCATAAGCCTTCATGTAGTCGGTCGAGGCCACCACCGGGCCGGTGTGCTTCTCCAGTTGCTGGCCGACGAAGGACACACGCGGCGTCTCCAGCGGGTGCAGCAGGTTGTAGCGCTCGGCGTCCTG
>JBAXMQ010000316.1:0-1915 GCA_037134215.1 Betaproteobacteria bacterium | reverse complement strand
ATACCTTCTCCACCACCCAACTCAACAAAATCAATACCCTCTTTGCTGAGGCCCAATCTAAACGGGCGAAGCAACTTTAGCTCGCATGACACAGTCTGACCGCACATATTCCGAAGGGCTGTGCGGTTTTTTACTTATGACTTGTGCATTTCTTCACGTATCACGTTGCGCACCAAATCCGCCAATTGCACACCCCGCATCGCTTCGCGCAGGGTCTCGTTGATGAGCGTTTGGTAACCGCGCCCACCGGCTCGCGCCTTGTACGCCTGCAACACCGCATCGTCCAAATTGATGGTGATACGTGTTTTGCCAGTAGAGAACGCCGGCAGCACTTCACCCAGTGGGCGCAACTCGGCAGCTTGGGCACGGGTCAACGTTGGGCTGTCCGCATCAGGTGTAGCGGCCAGGGGAGAGGCGTCCACTACTGCCCAGTTAATGGCTACAGACGCGTCAGAGGCTTTGAGTTTTAAACTTGTTTTGCTCACGGTCATTGGCCTTTCTGAAAGAAATAATATGTGTGCGCTGTGGCGTGGGGCAGGAAAACACCACCACCATCAAACGTCCTGCTATCCTGTTGTACCCAATGAATCGCGGCTCTGGGTAAGCCTTGCGCGTGTCTTCTCGCACCATCATTTCCGCATCAAACATGACCCGCGCGGCCAAAAGGGGAAGACCACGCTCCCGTATGTTGGTGTCGTTTTTAATGACGTTGCACGTGAATTCCATTTGTCGTAGTATATGCATTTCTGTATGCATAAGTCAATGGAGTCGTTGCGTCATCGGCGAAGTCGGCGTCAGATTCCAATTAAATCCCCAAGCGGTCACGACCATGGCATTGAACGTTGATGGACTAGGCTTTACTATCAAAAAAATAGCGATGGAGTCAATCAGGACAAGGCCTAGAGGCCAATTCAGTCCCAAACCACATGCTGCCTATGCCGGTACCCGCCATCGTGGCCCGCATCACCTCAGCCTTCAAGGAGCAAACCTGCCATGACCCTTTCCTCACGTCTCCAAGCCGCCTGGCTGTTGTTGTGCCTCACCGCCAGCCAATTTGGCCTGGCCCAGGAGGTTGGCAAGCATGGGCTGGACTACACCTACGCGCCGGGCAGCCCCACCTACTGGCGCAACACCCACAGCACCCGGCCGGGTGACTTTGTGTTCCGGCGTGACCCCAATGTGTGGGTGTACACGCCCGAAGTCGCTCAGCGCGTGGGCATGCCGTTGGAGTGGGCCAGCGCTGAGCTCAAAGGGGTGGCTGCTGCTGCGTTTCGCATGGAGCGCGACGGCGCTGAGGAGGACTGCGGCTGGGGCGGCAACCCCAAAGCCTGCAAGCCCCTGGTGCGCTGCGTGCTGGAGCTGTACTTTGACCGTCAGGCACATCCGCTGCCCTGGGCACCGAACCGGATGGTGGCGGATTTTTATTGGCGGGATGTATCGACGGCTTATCACTTCTTGCCTGCCAACGGGTTTGAGCCTACGCCGAATGGTGATCGATCCCGCAGTACGCGGGGATCACCAAACTACCCATCTCTCGGTGCCCGTCAACCCTTCGCTGATCCGCAGACTGGGGAGGAGTTGTTTTGGAACACACGGGTCACAGCCTACGACAAAGAGATCCATGGACGATATGCGTTTGTGAGATTGGAACTGGGCTGTCAGGGTCTGATTGGCTCGGAACCAAACGCGAACCGTACGTTTAGATTGGAAACCCAAAGGAGCAGAGACGCGCGGAGTGGGCAAAACACAATTCAGTCGACGGCCGATGCCAATGTGCTCCACGAAGTGCTGCTACCGGCAAGCTGGGACAGGCGAGTAGCAGTCCAGCGACGGACTAACCGCCAACATGACGAAGACTTCTACAAAGGCATCTGGAACAACCTCAACTCGGGAGAGCAGAAATGAGCAATAAAGC
>JBAXMQ010000315.1:0-1920 GCA_037134215.1 Betaproteobacteria bacterium | reverse complement strand
AGGCACTGACCAGCATCATCAGGGTGCTCTTGGGCAGGTGGAAGTTGGTGATGAGGAGGTCCACCACTTGGAACTCGAAGCCGGGTGTGATGAAAATCTGCGTCTCGCCGCGCGCCTGACCACTCTGCGCCCAGGCCTCCAGGGAGCGCAGGGTGGTGGTGCCAACGGCCACCACGCGCCCGCCCCGCGCGCGACATTGCGCAATGGCGTCCTGGGTGGACAGAGGCACGTCATACCACTCGCTGTGCATTCGGTGCTCGGCCAGTTTCTCGGTTTTCACCGGCTGGAAGGTGCCGGCGCCCACGTGCAGTGTGACCTCGGCCTGCCGCACGCCCAGTGCGGCCAGCTGATCGAGCAACCCTTGGTCGAAATGCAGGGCCGCTGTGGGTGCGGCCACTGCGCCAGGGTGTTTGGCAAACACCGTTTGGTAGCGTCGGGCGTCTTCGGCCGAGTCAGTGTGGGTGATGTAGGGCGGCAGCGGCACGTGGCCGTGACGCTCCATCAGCGTGTAGGGGTCGTCGCCCTGGTCGTTCGACAGCACAAAGCGGAACAGGGGGCCCTCGGCATCAGGCCAGCGTCCGAGCAGGGTGGCGCACAGCCCAGCCCCGCCGCTGAGCCGGATCGTGGCCCCCACTTCGGGCTTCTTGCTCACCCGCATGTGAGCCGCCACCTGGTTGCCTGCCAGCACCCGCTCGATCAGCAGTTCCACCTTACCGCCCGTGGGCTTTTCGCCGAACAGCCGGGCCTTGATCACCTGGGTGTCGTTGAACACCAGCAGATCGCCCGGCCGCAGCAACCCCGGCAACTCGTGAAAAATGCGGTCTGACGGGCTGGCCGTTGTGCCGTCAAGCAGGCGCGCCGCCGTGCGCTCGGCGGCCGGATACTGGGCCACCAGTTCGGGCGGCAGTTCGAAATCGAAATCGGCCAAGGTGAAGACAGGCCCTGGCAGGGGCTGAGACTGGGGCGCTGGCGGAGATATAGCCATGGTGCTTGAGGGGCGGACGGGCCCCGTGCCAAGTGAATGAAAGTCGGGATTCTCGCAGCCCGGCGGCCCGGTGCTCCTTTTTTCAGAGTCTGTAGACGCGTTGAGCTGTGCCGCGCAGCAGAGACTGGCGCTCGCCGGGCGACAGGTTCTGCGCCAAAGCCTTGAAGGCATTCCACAAACTGGTGTAAGTGCAGGCGGTTCGGTCTACCGGGAAATTGCTTTCGAACATGCAGCGGGCCGGACCGAACACCTCCAGGCAGACCTCGAAATAGGGCCGCCAAGCCTCGGTCAAGGTCTGCGAGGTGGGCGGTGTGGGGCGCTTGCGCCAGCCAAATCCGGCCAGTGGCATGGCCAGGCCGCCAAACTTCATCGAAACGTTGCCTAAAGGCTTGAAGGCTTGCAGGGCGAGGCGCCACTGGGCAAAAACCTCTGGCCGTCGGTCCGCATAGCTGCCGATGCCCAGGGGCCCTCCCACATGGTCCACCACGATCATCAGCTCAGGGCAAGCCTCAGCCAGTGCCGCCACGTCGCCGAGTTGGTGGAAGTAGACCCAGGTGTCGAGCGAAAGCCCTCGGCGGGCAAGGCGTCGGGCCCCAGCTTGAACCAAGGGCTCGCGCAACATGCCCGCGTGGCTGGGATAAGCCGTGTGAATCGCTGGGTCAGCATCCCAGGCGGTGGCGTAGCGGACCCCCTTGAATCGTCCGTCGCCCGCTGCGTCATGGGCCTGCAGCACGGCATCGACATCGTCGCCGAGCGACAAGTCGGCAAACCCAACAATGCCGGCACACAGCGCCGAGGGCTGGGTTGAAGGCCTGTCGTTGCACACCTGGGCCACATGGTGCGTCTCGCCGACGGGTCTCAGCGCTTCAGGGCCCTCGTCCAGGTAGTTTGAGCGGCATTCCACATACACGCTGGCCAAGAGCTGGTGGCCAGCC
>JBAXMQ010000314.1:0-1928 GCA_037134215.1 Betaproteobacteria bacterium | reverse complement strand
CCGTCTGGAAACCGCGCAATCACATCCAGTTCGCCGCCCATGGCCTCAATGTGGCTACGCAGGGTGGACAGGTACATGTCGGTTCGTTTTTCGATCTTTGCGATCGACGGCTGCTGCACATGGAGCACTTCGGCCAACATCTTTTGCGAAAGGCCACGGGCTTGGCGCAGTTCGTTGAGCGGCATTTCAGCCAACATCTGCCTGGCCATGCCATCGGCCTTCTCGCGTGCGGCCTGGGTCATCCCCGCACGCAGTTCTGTAAATTTCTTAGCCATCTATTGCTCCTTCTCGTCGAAGTTGTACCAGGTGCTGGTCGTACAGTCGGTCGGCAATTGGCACATTCACTTGGTACCAGCGGTCGTCTCCCGTCTTGTCCCCACCAATCAAAAGAATTGCCATTCGGCGGGGATCGAATGCGTACAGCGTGCGAAATGGTCGCCCACCATGTTGGGTGCGGAGTTCGCGCATATGACCGTGCCTGGACCCATTAATGCTGCTGCTGTGCGGGTACCCCAACGCTGGTCCCCGCTCTTCAAGCAGTTGAACAGAGGCTGCTAATGACGCTTGCTCGTCTTGCGTGAGGCTGGCCCACCAGTCACCAAATTCGTCTGTATATTCAACATCCCAGGGCATGCAAGAATATAGCCTCCATGGAATATTCCGTCAAGTACATTATTGGCTTTTTTTGATCGCGGGTCATACCGGCCGCGCCTCGGCGATGACCTCGGCCCGGAAAGCCTCGGGCAAAGCATTGGGCGTGAGTACGTCTACAGGGACGCCCAACAGTTGCAGCAATTCGTGCCGTATGGCCCCAATGTCGAACAAGGTCGTTTCGGGTGTTGGGTCAATCAGTATGTCCAGGTCGCTGCCCTCGTGGTCACGCCCATGGAGAACAGACCCGAAAACCCGCGCATTCTTGGCGCGGTGCCGCTCCACCACCGTTCGGATGGCAGCACGATGCGATTGAAGGACGAGGGAGGGCTTCATCAGGCTTTTGCAGTTTTGAAACCCGATTTCAGCACACCCTGTGGCGCACTGCAATCGACCGGTCGCCTCCTCAAAAAATACCAAGCTATCATTTGCCAAACCGATATCGCAACCCCGCCCAGACCCCACCCCCATGCTCCGCCAAGCGTCCACCATTGCTTACTACACCCTGCTCGAAGCCCTGCGCAACCGTCTGATGTGGCTGCTGGGGCTGGTGATGGTGATCGGCATTGGCCTGAGCGGATTTTTGGGCGATCTGGCGGTGACCGAGCAGCAGGAAACGCGGGTGGCGTTGCTGGCCGCCTTTTTGCGCTTTGCAGCCGCCTTTTTGATGGTGATCTTTGTGGTCACCAGCCTGGTACGCGAGGCCAATGACAAAGGCTTGGAGCTGGTGCTGGCCCTGCCGCTGCCGCGGGCCGGTTATGTGCTGGGCAAGCTCGCAGGGTTTGCGTTGCTGTCCGTGTTGCCGGCGCTGATGTTCGGCGGCCTGCTGGGCCTGCTGGTGCAGACCTGGGACGCAGCCTTTTGGACAGCCTCGCTGCTGGCTGAATTGTGGATCGTGGCGGCCTTTAGCCTGCTGTGCGTGATGACCTTTCAGCAGGTCATGACGGCGCTCAGCGCGGCCATGGGCTTTTACCTGCTGGCGCGCTCCGTCACAGCCCTGCAGCAGTACGGTCAGAGCCGCTATGCGCCCGACGGACCCTCGCAACAGGTCATCAACGCGGTGATGCAGGGCGTGGGCTATGTGCTGCCTCGGTTGGACGACTTCACCCGCACCGACTGGCTGGTCTACCACAGCGGCAGCTGGGCCACGCTCGGTCCGCTGGCCGCGCAGACCCTGATCTACCTGGCGCTGCTCACCGCCGCCGCCTTGTTTGACCTGTACCGCCGCAACCTGTGAGAGACGAACGCAGCATTGCCTCGGTACCGGCGTCAGCCCG
>JBAXMQ010000313.1:0-1928 GCA_037134215.1 Betaproteobacteria bacterium | reverse complement strand
GCATGCCGGTGACACGGCGCCTGCCCTACCAGTGGTACGACACGCCCAACATCCGGGTGGGCACACTGGCCGACTTTGACGCGCTGGCCCGCAAAAATGGGCTGCTGATCCAGGACGCCTTTGGCCTGGAGCAGGGCAAAGTGTTGCGCTGGATGCCGAACGCGCGGGCGTCGACCGCGGTTTTTGTTTTCACTCGCTGAGTCCTGGCTGGGGCCGGCAGACCAAGGAGCTGACAGTGCCTGTTCACCCTTACCTGCAACAACTGCTTGATGCAGCCGCTACGGCCGGTGTGCCGTCCTACCCCGAGATGGCCAGCATGGCCGAGGTGCGTGCCGCGGCACTGGCCGGCAACCCGCCGCCGCCGCAACCGGTGCCGGTGGCGGCGGTGCGGGATGTGGCGATACCAAGCCGGGGCGGCCCGCTGCCAGCGCGAATTTACACCCCGCCAGGACCAGGACCCCATTCGGCGCTGGCGTATTTCCATGGTGGTGGCTTTGTGGCGCTGGGCCTGGATTCGCACGACGGTATCTGCCGCTACCTGTGCGCCGGGTCGGGCAGCGTAGTGGTGTCGGTTGATTACCGGCTGTCACCCGAGCACCGGTTTCCGGCCGCCGCCGAAGACGCCGTGGACGCCACGCTGTGGCTGGCTGCTCAGGCCCAGGCGTTGGGCGCCGATCCGAGGCGCCTGGTGGTGGGTGGTGACAGCGCCGGTGGCTGCCTGGCCGCCGCGACGGCCATGTACTTGCGTGATACCGGTGGCCCCGCACTCGCCGGGCAATTGTTGCTGTACCCGGTCACCGATCATCCGTCTGGCAGGCCCGATGCCTACCCACGTTTTGGGACTGGCTTTGGCCTGACGGCGCTGGCGATGCGCTGGTTCTGGGACCAACACCTTGCGTCGCCGGCGCAAGCGGCCGATCCGCTGGCCTCACCACTGCGCATGGTCAGCTGCGCCGGCTTGCCGCCGGCCTATGTGTTGGTCGCGGAATACGATGTGCTGCGTGACGAGGGCGAGGCCCTGTCCCAGCGGTTGGCGCAGGCTGGCTTGCCACTGCGCGAGCGCTGCAGCTTCGGCATGAACCATGGCTTTCTCAAGCACGTTGGCCGGCTGCCCGAGGCTGGGCTTGAACTCGACGATGCCTGCCTGTGGCTGCGCCGGGTCACAGGCGATGGTGAGTTGGCGAGCATCGGACGCTAGGCGCCCACCCTTCTCGGATGGGCGGGTGTCATTTCCTTTTTTTGGCTGAATCGTATTTGCGCCAGTACTGAAACTCGGACTCGTTGATCTCCAGATCGACCTCCATGACGCGCATTTGCAGCCGCTCTTGGACGTGGGTCACCGCTAGGTTGTAGATGACGGGCCCAATTTCTTCAATGAAAAAACCCAGCAACGCGCCGGCGCTGACGTTGCCGATCTTTTCATCCATATTCTCTTGAAAATAGCGTTCAATAGAGGCAATCGCCTGTTGCCTGGCCTCTTTTGTTATTTCGATGCTCATGTGATGAAACTTTCTTTGAAAACGATGCGACCAGGCTGCAGTCTGCCATGGCACCTGGCGCGCCTGACTGACCGATGACGTACGCAATCCGAAACCTCAGCTTGGCCGAGGTCCACATCGCATTGGACTGGGCAGCCGCCGAAGACTGGAACCCCGGCCTTCAGGATGCCAACTGTTTTTATGCCGCCGACCCGAGCGGGTTTTGGGGCGGTTTTCTCGACGGTGAGCTGATTGCCACGCTGGGCGCCGTCAAGTACGGGCAGACGTTTGGCTTTATCGGCCTGTACCTCGTCAAACCCGGTTACCGCGGGCAGCAGTACGGCATAGCCCTGTGGCGCGCTGGCATGGCCAGCCTGCATGGCCGCACGGTGGGGCTGGACGGTGTGCCGGCGCAGCAGGCCAACTACGGTCGCTCCGGCTTTGTGCTGG
>JBAXMQ010000312.1:0-1951 GCA_037134215.1 Betaproteobacteria bacterium | reverse complement strand
GCCCAGCTTTCTTCGGCCTTGGCCTGACCCAGCACCGGCGCGCTCTGGTCCACAAATTTGGCCTTGAGCTGCGCCTCGGTCATGGGCCGCTGGGTGCTGCCAATGGCGTGTTCGATCACGATGTGCAGGTCGCGGCCGTCATGGGTTTGCACGCGTACATCGGCCGCCGCCTCACTGATGCGGTCGTCCACAATCGCCTCCACCTTGGCGCGCAGGGCCAGCACAGCGGGCGAATTGACCACCGCGTCGGTGTACTCGTGCTCGCCGGCGCGGCCAAAGATCAGTCCGACCGCGCAGGAGTGGTAAACGCTGAACTTGCTCTCCAAGCCGGTGGATGGCGTTTTTTTGCCGGTCAGCTCCAGCACCAGCGAGTGCACCCGGATCGTCACCGCTTTGATGTTGTCAGGCGCCAGGCCGTGCTGCTCACGCAGCTGCACGCAGCCGTCGATGCTGGGGTGGATCACGATGCCGCAGGCAAAGGGCTTGTAGGTGTTGAGGGCGATCTCCCAGCTCTCGCCCAGCCGTTGCGTGACCTGCGACCAGTCGGTCTTGACCGAGAACACCTGCATCAGCCCGCGCGGCGCCTCCAGTGCCCGCCGGGAGGCCGTGTAACCGTGCTTGGCCATCAGGGCAGACATCAGGCCCACCCGCGCTGCACCGCCGGGGTGAAAGGGTTTGGTCATGGTGCCAAACTGCTCGCGCAGGCCAATCGGTTGCGAGGCAGCAATGCCAATCGCCATCTGGGCCTGTGCCGCATCGAGCTTGAGCAGGCGGGCGCAAGCGGCGGCGCTGCCCAGCATGCCGGTGGAGCCGGTGATGTGCCAACCCCGGTCATAGTGATCGGGGTAGATGGCATTGCCCACCCGGCAGGACACCTCAATGCCGATGACCAGGGCGTCGATCAGCTCGCGCCCCGACACCTTCAGGTGTTCGCCCAGCGCCAGCAAGGCCGGTGCCACCGGGCCGGCCGGGTGGATGATGGTTTTGAGGTGCGTGTCGTCAAAGTCAAACGTGTGCGAGCTGATGCCGTTGATCAGGGCGGCGCTGGCCATGTCCACGCGGTCGCGCCGGCCCAGCACCGCAGCTTGGGGCGCAGGTGCGAGTTCCTTGACAGCCGCCAGGGCCGCCACCAGGGTCTCGTGGCCCGACGGGCCGATGGCGCAGCCAACCCAGTTGGCAAAGGTCCGGTGCGCCTCCCGCTCGACTGCATCGTCCCACCCCCGGGACGGGTGACTGACGGCAAATTTCGCCAGCATTTCAGTGACGGGCGGCGCGTGATGGTCTGCCTTGACAACGGTGTTGATGGCCATGTGAATTGTCCTTGTCAAAAGAGATTGAACCGAGAAATTGAATTGTCAGGTCGCCGCCACCGCCCGCAGCACCTCAAGCCCATAAGCCTCCAACTTCTTGGCTCCGATGCCGCTGATGCCCTGCAATTCATCGAGCGAACGCGGCGCCCGCTCGGCAATGGCGAGCAGGGTGGCATCATGAAAGATGACGTAGGCCGGCAGGTTGTGTTCCCGCGCCACTTCAGCGCGCCAGGACTTGAGCGCCAGGTAGCGGCTCTGGCCGTCGGCATCCAGGGTGGCCGGCAGCGGCGCTGAGGCGGCGCCACGCTTGGGCTTGCGCTGGCCTGGCGATGACACCGACTGGCGCAGCCGCACCGCCACCTCCCCCTTGAGCACGGCGCGCGAGGCGTCAGTTAGCTGCAGGGTGTTGAAGGCCTCGGCATCCACCGCCACCGCGCCAATGGCGATCAATTGCCGGAGCACGCCGCGCAGCTGCACCTCGGTCAACGCTGCGCCGATGCCAAAGGTGCTCAGGCGCTCGTGGCCGCGTTGGGTCACCTTCTCGGTGACCTTGCCGCGCAGAATGTCCATGATGTGACCAGCGCCGTAGCTGATGCCGCCCATCTGCTGCACGCGGTACACGGTGCTGAGCAGCTTGCGCG
>JBAXMQ010000311.1:0-1952 GCA_037134215.1 Betaproteobacteria bacterium | reverse complement strand
GCGGCCAGCAGCATGGAAGGCACCAGCGGCACCCCGTGCGCCAGCAGCCAGGTGTGGGCATAGGCGCCGATGGCGATGAAGGCCGAATGCCCCAGCGATACCTGCCCGGTGTAGCCCACCAAGACCATCAGGCCCAGGCTGACAATGCACATGATGAACACGTAGCTGAGTTCGCCCACCACGTACTTGGGCATGATCCAGGGGGCAATCAGCAGCGCGGCCGTGAGCAGACCATAGGCCAGCCGGCCGGGCAGGTAGCGCAACAGGGCATGGCCGTCGCGGTAGGTGGTGTCGTAGGCAAAGCGCATCAGCGTGGCTCTCGTCAGACCCGGCGGCCGTGCGCTTCGCCCAACAGCCCACGTGGCCACAGGATCAGCACGCCGATGAGCACGATGTAGGCCATGGCATCCTTGAAACCGTCGGGCAAGTAGACCCCGGAAAACTGCTCGATCACGCCCAGCAAAAGACCGCCTAGGATCGCGCCTGGCACACTGCCAAAACCACCCAATACCAAGGCGGCAAGGGCTTTGAGCACCACGATCCACAACCCGATGTCGACGAGCGCGATCGGCGCCAGCAACAGGCCGCAGACGGCCGCAATGGCGCCAGAGATGGCCCATACCATCGAGGTGACCCGTTTGACACGGATGCCGCTCAGGTAGGCTGCCAGCTGGTTCTGCGAGGCGGCTTGGATGGACGTACCGACCGCGGTCTTCTTCAGGAACCAGAACAGCACCAGCGTGATCAATAGGGCGCAGCCGACGATGGCCAAGCTGAGGTCATTGACCACGAGCGTGCCGACCTGGGTTTTCTGACCTGTCCAGGGGGTGGGGTAGGTGCGCGAGTCAGGCCCGAAGGACATGCTGACCAAACCACGCAACATGAAGGCGATGGCGATGGTCAGCATCACCCCGGCGAACTGTGGCTGCCCGACGATCAAGCGCATGATGCGGGCATCAATCAGCCAGCTCAAGGCGGCGGCCAACAGCACGGTGGCGAGCGTGGCCAACCAGAACGGCCACCCCAGACCGACGATCAGGCCCCAGCCCACAAACGACGAGGCCATCAGCACATCGCCATGGGCAAAGTTGAGGACCTCGGTGGCCTTGTAGGTCAGCACCAGACCCAGCGCCACCAGTGCGTAGATGGCGCCAATCGCGACACCATTGAGGGTCAGCTGAAGCAACTGGGCAAGGTCTGGATTCAAGCGCTTCGTCCGTGCTGACTGGGTCTAGTTGAGAAAGTGATATCTTGTCACATCACCCTCCGTCCGTCCACCAGACAAGCGCCTCGTTGCACGAAATTCGGGTAAACACTTAGGCTGGAAGTCGCTCGATCACCATGGCGCTGGCCACGCCTGCTGCACCACAAATCGCGATGCAGCCGTAGCGTTGCGCGCGCCGTTCCAGCTCGTCGAGCAGAACGCTGACCAAGGCGGCGCCGGTGCAGCCCATGGCATGACCGATCGCGATGGCCCCGCCGTTCACATTGACGCGATCTGCGCTGATCTTCATCTCGTCCATGAAGTGCAGCGCCATGGCGGCGAAGCCTTCGTTGATTTCAAACAGGTCCATGTCCGCGGGGCGAAGTCCAGCGCGTTGTAGCGCCAGGCGTGCGGCATCGACGGTGCCCGTGAGTGCCAGCATGCGGTCGGAGCCGATATCGGCCAGGCCGAGAATGCGGGCGCGGCTGCGCAGTCCGGCGCGCTCGACTGCGGCGGGTGAGCCCACCAAAACGGCGGCAGCGGCATCGGCCATGGCAGGCGAATTGCCCGCATGATGGACGTGGTGAATGGCGGGCAACTGGTAGCGCCGACACAACTGCGCGTCCCAGCCCGCATCGCCCCCTTTGGCGCCCCACTGGGCAAATGCTGGCTGCATGGTCGCCAGGGATTCGGCGGTGGTGGCCGGGCGGATGTTTTCGTCCCGGTCGAGCAGCAGCTGGCCGTCAGC
>JBAXMQ010000310.1:0-1964 GCA_037134215.1 Betaproteobacteria bacterium | reverse complement strand
CCGATCACCTGGGTGCTCAGGGCTTCGGCTTTACGGGACATGCCGTTGCCGGCCAGGTTCATATGGGTGGCGCCGTCGATCACGGCCAGCCACTTGCAGCCGGGCCAGCACGGTGCTTGGGTTTCCTGCTTCATCTTTGATAGCGCCGGTGCATTCGATCACGTGGCCGTATTCCAGCCGCACCTTGTTGCCTGGCACCGCTCTGCCCTCTGCAATTCAAAATCAAGCGGCTACTAACTCGCCAAAAGGCATTTTTGAGAGTGACAAATTGCTCAGATCGGCCCGTTGGCTGGCGTGTTGCACGTCGATGCCCACCAGTGCGCCATTGGCATCAAAGTCAAGCACCACACCGTCTTTCACCTCATCGGAGTCAGCAGATTCCCGGTCAGCCAGGTGGATGTAAAGAGAGTCCGTGGCCTTGTCGTAAGAAATCTTCATGAGGTCTCCATCAGATTACTTCCCCCACCCATCCCTCAACCCTACCGCCAAATTAAACACCGCCCGCTGCCCCGGCACGTGGTCCACGCGGTCCGCCACAAAGTAGCCGTGGCGTTCAAACTGGAACTTCTGGTCAGGCTGGGCGCTGGCCAGTGACGGCTCCACCATGGCGGTTACTACTTTCAGGCTGCTGGGGTTCAGGCTCTCGATGAAGTCTTTGCCGCCAGCGTCGGGCTGGGGGTCGGTAAACAGGCGGTCGTACAGGCGTACTTCGGCGGCGCTGGCGTCGGCCACGCCCACCCAGGTGATCACGCCTTTGACCTTGACGCTGTCGCTGCCGGGGGTACCACTTTTGGTGTCGGGCAGCAGGCGGGCCAGCACGGTGCTTGGGTTTCCTGCTTCATCTTTGATAGCACCGGTGCATTCGATCACGTGGCCGTATTTCAGCCGCACCTTGTTGCCCGGGAAGAGCCGGAAGAATCCCTTGGGCGGCGTTTCTTCGTAGTCGCTGCGTTCTATCCACACCTCATTGCCCATTTTGAAATGGCGCTGGCCCAGCTCGGGGTGGTGCGGGTGCACCGGGGCGCTGCAGTCGTCCAGCGTCCCCGGGCCCATCACCTCGTCCCAGTTGGTGAGCACCAGCTTGATCGGGTCCAGCACGGCCATGGCGCGCGGGGCGCTGTGGTCCAGGGTTTCGCGCAGGCAGCCTTCTAGCGTGGCGTATTCAATCCAGCTGTCGCTCTTGGTCACGCCAATGCGCTCGGCAAACAGCTGCAGGCTTTGCGCCGTATAGCCGCGCCGGCGCAGCCCCACGATGGTTGGCATGCGCGGGTCGTCCCAGCCGCTGACCTTGTGGTCGTACACCAGCTGGGCCAGTTTGCGCTTGCTGGTGATCACGTAGGTGAGGTTGAGCCGGGCAAACTCGTACTGGTGTGGCGGTGGCGAACTCAGCAGGCCGCCCTGGCACAGCTTGTCCAGCAGCCAGTCGTAAAAAGGGCGCTGGTCTTCAAACTCCAGGGTGCAAATGCTGTGGGTGATCTGCTCCAGCGCGTCTTCAATCGGGTGGGCAAAGGTGTACATCGGGTAGATGCACCAGGTGTCACCCGTGTTGTGGTGGGTGGCGCGGCGGATGCGGTAAATGGCCGGGTCGCGCAGGTTGATGTTGGGGTGCGCCATGTCGATTTTGGCGCGCAGCACCATCGATCCATCCTCATGCAGGCCGTCGCGCATTTCGCGAAAGCGGGCCAGGTTCTCGGCCGGGGTGCGGGCGCGAAACGGGCTGTCCACCCCGGGCTTGCCAAAGTCGCCCCGGCTCAGGCGCATCTGCTCAGCCGTTTGCTCGTCCACATAGGCGTGGCCGGTTTCCACCAGGTGCTCTGCCGCCCTGTACATGAAGCCAAAGTAGTCGCTGGCCTGGTAGGGTGGCGCGTGGGGCGCGCCGTTCCAGTCAAAGCCCAGCCACTTCACCGCGTCGATGATGCTGTTGACGTACTCGGTGTCTTCTTTTTCGGGGTTGGTGTCGTCAA
>JBAXMQ010000309.1:0-1981 GCA_037134215.1 Betaproteobacteria bacterium | reverse complement strand
CCAGGCGAGTGTGGTCCACAGCCACGCTCCAGTCCTTGGCGAAAGCTGCGTAGCCGTTCTCAGGTGGCGCGAGCGGCTTGAAGTCGCCGCGCAGGCTGCGCCAGACCATCTCGTACCAGGGAAAGTCGCCAATCACGACCGAGGGATCGCTGTTGGAAAAGCCGCCCTCACGGTGGTGGTTTGGCTTGGCCGGCAATGTGGGGTCAACCATGGTTGTTGTCGTCACCTGAGCCTCGCGTCGGGTCCGGGTCAGGCATCCATTGAGTACAGCGTGACAGGTTCCTTCCGGCCGGCCACGGTCACCGTGTCATGACAGACAAACCGGTCTGGACAACCTTGGCGTAGTGCGGTGTCACGGGTCGCGGCTGACATCAGAATCCGAGTTCCCAGGCGCTTGTTCAGCGGTTCAATGCGCGCCGCCAAATTGACAGCGTCGCCGTACATGGTGTAGCCCTGACGCTGGGCGGAGCCGATGGAGCCGGCGCAGACCGGGCCGGTGTTGATGCCGATGCGCGTCGGCAGTGCGACCTCGCGGCCACCTGCCAGCGCGAACTTCTTGCTAGCGAGCGTGCCTTGAATCGCCATGGCGGCGCGAACTGCGGCATGGGCATGGTCATCCAGCGGAGCCGGGACATTGAACACGGCGACAACGGCATCCCCCACAAAGTTGTTGACAGTACCGCCCACCTCATGGATCAGCGCGGTGACCGTTGAAAAATAGGCACTGAGCAGGTCGGCGGTTGCCTGTGGGGACAGGGTTTCCGACAGGCTGGTGAAGGCTTCAATGTCGGTGAACATCACGGTGGCATCCACCGAGCGCGTGGCGATCACGCCACCCGAGGCGATGAGCTCATTGGCAACCGTGGGGCTGAGGTAGCGTTGCAGTGCGCCTTTCATCAGTTCACGCTCGCGCAGTGCCCCGACCATGGTGTTGAAACGCGCCGCCACCTCGCCCAGTTCATCATCGGCCAGGACGGCGGCATGGTGGTCCAGATCGCCTCGGCGCACCGCGTCCTGGGCCGCGAAGAGCTCGCGCACTGGCACCAGCAAACTGCGGCTGACAAAATAAACCGATGCCAGTACAACATACAGTGTGGCCATTAAATCCAGTGCGATCACATTGGGCACAGACAAGCCTTGCAATGTACGAATGGGCGCCAGCACGCTGAGATCCATACCGATCAGCAGTGAGGGCAGCAGGCCAATTACCACGAAAATGGCGGCGAGCCTGCGCGCCAGCAAGCCGCGCCATGGGGACGAGGTCTGCCACGTTCCCCGGGTCACATCGCGCGAAGAGAACTGCAGGGCGTCCCGCCAGTGTCGACGCATCGAGATGCAGAGGTCGTTCACTGCAAAAAATGCAAAGTAGCTGTAAAGCGCGGCGTACATGCTGGCATAAAACACCAGCGCCAGCGCGATCTGGCGCTGGGAAAACTGCGTCAGATCAGCCTGTGGCGGTGTATATACCCCCAAGGAAGACGCCGTGATGCTGAACAGTACGACCAGCAGCCCGGCCGCACCGGCGCTGAGCATTGGCAGGCGTTCGATCCGGCGTACGGCCTGTTCCTGGCTGCCGCTGGAAGTCTCAAACAAGCGGACGGGTCGGTAAGCCCATAAAGAGAAGCCGTAGGTGGCCCAGGCGAACAAGGCGAGGTTGACCAACACCATGGGCAGCACATTCACACGGCCCGTCACAACAATGTAAATGCCGGCCACCCCCAAGTCCAACAGGGGAAGCAGAAGCATGCGCCTGACAAGCCGACGTTGAAAGCGGGGTAGGGCAGGTTTGACCATGGTCAACTGGAATTTTCGGGGTCAGCGCGTCAAATTTGGCGCCGCCCCGCCCAGTAAGGTTCACGCACAGCCTTCTTATCGATCTTGCCTATCGTGTTGCGGGGCATCTCGTCGATGAAGTCCACCCGTTCTGGCTGTTTGATGGACGACAGCGTGGAGGCGCGGCACAGTTGCAACAATTCATCGG
>JBAXMQ010000308.1:0-1983 GCA_037134215.1 Betaproteobacteria bacterium | reverse complement strand
GCCCGCAGGGCTACTGGTTTGTCGAGCCGCGCGAGCGCGGTGTGCAGGACGCCGCACACAGCGCCGTGGTGGCGCTGTTTCAGGCTTGGTTGCTGGAGGTGAGCCGGGCTCAGTAACCGGGCACCACCACACCGCGACCAGCGATGGCCAGGGGGATTGTGGCGTAGGTGGTCTTGCCAAAAAGATCGATGGCGACCGCTGGATTGGGTACGACCGCTTTTTCATCCAGCAGTGATGCGTCGGCATTCTTGTCGTAATAGAACGTGGTTCCAGCAGTGGCGATTTCACAGCTGTTGGTAGGCGCATAAGTGATGTTGGAGGAGCTTGCTGCCTCCCCCGTGGGCCGCCACTTGCCGGTGCTGTCATTGAAACTGATGTTCTGACGCTGGGCATAGTCCTTCAATGATGTATGGCTGGCACTGGGGCCGGCCCAGTTGCAGATAAAGCCCTTGATGGTGCCGGTACTGCTGGCAATGTCGTCGCCGTAGCCAAAGTACGCCTCACCGTCTCGCGCCTCAGTCGTCGCGTTGAAATTCAGACCGATGTTGAACACCCGCGAGTTGCTGTCCAGGTCGCCCGCCTGCCAGCCAAAGGTGTAGTTGCCCTTGAGCGTGGTCGGGTCATACACGGCGCCAAAGCGGTTGAAGTTGTTGGCCCAACCCTTGGTGCCGCTCCATTTACCCGCCGGGTCCAACTGCCCATCGCTGGAAAAACTGGCGTAGCTGGTGGCCAGCGGGGTGGCGGTGCCAACGCCGCAGTAGTTGCCCTCGCGCTGGACCAGTGTCATCGCGGTACGGGAGGTGCGTGTGTATTTCAGGGTGCCGACATCGACCGTGCCAAGGGCTTTGCCGTTGCAATTGCGCAGGTCAGATCCGCCACGGGTCACCGCATAGGTGAGCAGGCCGCTGTACTCATTCTTGCTGGCACCTGGCGCGTGGCTCAGGCGGATCTCGGCATTGCGGGTGCCCGAGCTATGGGTGAAGCTGAAAGCGACCGAATAGCTGTAGGAGCCAGCCACAGGTTGCGAGATCTCGGCTTTGGTGAAGGTTACATCCGGGCTGAAGGCCACGTTCATTTCCGTTTTGAGATCCACCGTGGCGCCCACTGCAGGCAAGCTTTTGCCGGCGGTGTTGGCCACGTTGATCAGGCTGGCCAGCGTCATCAGGCTGGTGTTGCTGCGCAGGGCCACACCGTCCATGCGGGCGTCCAGCTGCGCCGCAGCGCAGGCCCAGTCGGTGGCGGTGTCGACGGCGCTCCAGATGCCCAGATCGCCGCTGGGCAGCGTGCCATCGGCAGCCGGCGTCCCAGACACCCAGTCCGGATGACCCTGGTAGAGCACGGATGGCCCATAGCAACCGGCATTGACCGGTGTCTTGAGGAACTTGTCTGCATTGAACCCCACACCGGCACGTGGTGTGCTGGTGCCGGTGAGCAGCGCGTTGACCGCGTTAGCAGATTTGAGGTAGCGCGGCGACCGGGAAGCGGCTGCCTGCGCGTCGGACATGGGCAAGAGCTGGCTCGCCGCGTGTCCTGCCGCACGCAAATCGCCCTGCGCCAAAGCCAGTGCGAGTGCCCGAAAACGGACCGAGGGCGCGGCCTGGGCCAGCGTTGCCGCTGTGCTTTCCATACCCACCGGTGAGGCCACCGCCAGCCCGGCGGGGAACACGGTTGCGCCGTCAATGGCGGAAACCGGGGTGTTAATGGGTGCACCACCGCTACCTCCTCCGCCACCGCCACAACCAGACAGGCCCAGCAGCAGAGCTGCGCTCAAAGACGATGAAACAAGCATGGATGCAAACTTCATTCCCCCGCTCCTTTTAAGTTTCTTGCATTCTGTGCGGCCATTTTCCGTTTGTCAACACGGACCCGGCACGTCGCTTCACACACGTCATTCGGCGTGAGCCGGCAAGATGAGCGCCTACCGAGCGCCTATGATGCGAGGTTGTCTGCGCCGCCCATGCCCATGCCCGAACCTGAAACCGA
>JBAXMQ010000307.1:0-1990 GCA_037134215.1 Betaproteobacteria bacterium | reverse complement strand
GCGTCGGCCAAGCGGGCGCGGGCGCGCAATACCTCGCTCTTGGCGCTGGCGCCCAATTGCTCGCGCTCATCCACAAAAGACAAAATTTGCCGGCGCGATAGCACATTCATGCGGCTCACCTCCAGCGTCTGCTGGCCCCGAAACAGCTCCAGCCAAGCGTTCATGGCGCGCAACGCCAGCTCGGAGCGCCGCACCTGGCTGCGCGCGGCGGCCGCAGTCTCTAGCGCCCCCCGGGCGTCCACCTGGTTGCTGACCGCGCCAAAGTCGTACAGCAATTGCCGCCCGGTGATGGCAATGGCCTTGGAGTTGTCCTGGTGCGCCGGCACATAGCTCCACGGGGTGTTAACCAGGTCGGTGTTGCGGTTGCCCGTCTCCACGTTGGCTGACACCTGGGGTAAAAAGCCTGCATAGGCCTCGCGCTTGGCCAGGGCCGCCGTCTCACGCTGTTCACTGGCAAGGCGCGCCTCGGGGTGGGCCAACACGGCGGCTCGCACCTTGGGGCTGAGCTTGCCTAGGGCAAGCCGGCTGGCCGGCTGGTCCACCCAGTGCGCGGCCTGTGCTAGGTAGGCTATCAGCTGATCGCCCACCGAGTAAACCCGCAAGGCTTCTGCCCCAGCAGAAGCCTGGCAAAGACCAGGCAACGGGCAAACGCACAGTGCCGCCAGCACCGCCCACGGCAAGACCGCCCCCCTTCGCGGGCGGTGGGCAAGAGATGGCCGCATCAGAGGTACGTCAGGGCCGCAGGCAAAAGTGAGCGCACATCGCCTTGAAAGTCGATCACCATGATGTCACTGAGTGCGGACGTGCCGGCGCTTGAGTTGGTGTCAAACTTGATAGAGAGGTGCGTGCCCTGCGCATCATGGGTGACCAGCAGGTGCAGCTGGTTGTCCGCCACAGCGCCCAATGCGCCGGTGTCGGTCACGATTTGCAGCACGCCGGCGGTGGCATTACCCACTGTGGTCATTGTGCCGGTGTAGCCAGCACCACCTGACACATTCCCCAATATCGCTTGGAGATTGATCATGTCACCAGTGGCAAAGCCGATGATCAGATCGGTGCTGGTTGCCGAAGACTCGCCTACCGCCACGTACTTGTAGACATCGTTGCCGTCGCCGCCGGTGAGTTGGTCAGCACCAGCGCCACCGTTGAGTGTGTCATTGCCTGCTCCGCCCATCAGCGTGTCGTTGCCTGCAAGCCCGAAAATGTTGTCATTGCCAGCTGTGCCGATGAGGTTGTCGTTGCCGGCAGTTCCGGTAGGTCCGTAAGTGTCAAAGGCATCCCAAGTGAATGCGATGGGGTTGAAATCGATGGCATCCAGATTGGCGTTGACCACAGCCAGCGTGAAGGCGGAGGTGGGGGCTGTGGCGAAGGTGATGGTGACCGAGCCCATCAATGTGCCAGCAGTTGTAAAGTTTACGCCAGCACCGGTGGCAAAACCTGACACTCCTCCCTCACCGTCACCCGCGAATGAGCTGAAGCCACTGACGCTGGCTGCCGAGAAGGTGTAGGTGACGCCTGCCGGTTTGCCCTGGACTTCCAGGTCTACGCCATAGGCGCCCACGTTATTAGCGTTAGCCAGGTAAATGCTGGCACTGAACTGTGTGCTCGATTCCGCCACCGGGGCCAAGGCGCCGGTGTAAAACTTCGGCCCTGACGAGGGCGGTGGGGTGACCGCTTGGGTACCAAAATTCAGTGTAGTGGCATCGGATATGCCTGCAAAGACATTGCCGGCGACATCTTTGAGGACTCCGCTGGCCATTTGCACGTTGTAGGCCGAGCCGGCAAGCAGGTCTGCGCTCGGGTTGAGGGTGAGTTGCGCGCCGCTGATACTCACCTGGCTGGCATCAGCAATGCTGATGGTGCGCGTGTCGGTGCCATTGCTGATGACGATATTGCCACTGCCTGCGGTGATGGCCTCATTGAAGGTCAGCACGATGTTGCTGCCCACAGACACAGCCGTGCTGTTGTCGGCCGGGCTGGCAGACGCCAG
>JBAXMQ010000306.1:0-1996 GCA_037134215.1 Betaproteobacteria bacterium | reverse complement strand
ATGGCCTCGGGCGCGGGGTAGCGGCCGCGGGTTTGCTTTTTGAGCATGGCCGGCGCCACGGGTAGCATGGCCGCCACTTTCGGGTTGGCCGGGGTGCCGCCCGGCACCTTGTAGTCTTTGGCCTCCCAGGGGTGCTGGGCGGTGGGATGGGCGTCAATCCAGGCCAGGGCCTGGGCCTGCATCTCGGCCTGGGCATTCGTGCCCGGTACCACCAGCGCATGCACCAGCCCCAGGCCAAGCGCTTGTTGAGGTGAAAACAGCTGGCCTTCCACCAGGTAGGGCTGGGCGCCCAGCAGACCGAGGTGGCGCGTCATTTTGGTGACGCCGCTGGCGCCGGGCAGCAGGCCGAGCGTGACCTCGGGCAGGCCGAACTGGATGCGGGCGTCGTCGACCGCGATGCGGTGGTGGCCGACCAGCGCCACCTCCCAGCCGCCGCCCAGGGCGGCGCCGTTGAGGCAGCTGACCACTGGGATGCCCAGCGTTTCCAAGGTGCGGAAATCCTGCTTGACGCGCTCGATGCCGGTGTACACGGCAGGGGCGTCAGCGGGGGTGAGGCGCATGGTGGCTTTGAGGTCGGCGCCGGCAAAAAACGTGCTTTTGGCCGAGGTCAGCAGGATGCCGCGAATGGCCGCACGGTCTTGCACCACTTGGGATGCCAGGTCGTGCAGGTCGTCCTGCCACTGCTGGCACATGGTGTTGACTGGCGAGCCGGGCTCGTCAAAGGTGACGGTCGCGATGCCGTCCTGCAGGCTGTAGCGGATGGTGTTCATCAGAGTCTCTCCACAATGGTGGCAATGCCCATGCCGCCGCCCACGCACAGCGTGGCCAGCCCGTAGCGCAGCTGGCGCCGGTGCAACTCATCGATCAGCGTGCCCAGAATCATGGCGCCGGTGGCGCCCAGTGGGTGGCCCATGGCAATGGCGCCGCCGTTGACGTTGACTTTGTCGTGCGGCACCTGCATCTCTTTCATGAAACGCATCACCACGGCGGCAAAGGCCTCATTCACTTCAAACAGGTCGATCTGATCCACCGTCATGCCCGCTTTGGCCAGAGCCTTGCGGGTGGCTGGCATCGGGCCGGTGAGCATGATGGTGGGGTCGGCGCCGCTGAGTGCCACCGCCACGATGCGGGCGCGTGGCGTCAACCCATGGCTGCGGCCAGCGGCCTCTGAGCCGATCAGCAGGGCAGTAGCCCCGTCCACGATGCCCGAGGAGTTGCCGGCATGGTGCACATGGTTGATGCGCTCCACCTGCGGGTAGCGGGTGAGCGCCACCTGGTCAAAGCCCATGCTGCCCATCTGTTCAAAGGCGGGTTTGAGGCTGGCCAGGCCTTCGAGCGTGCTGTGCGGTTTGATGAATTCGTCCTGCGCCAAAATGACCTGGCCCAGCGCATCGCACACCGGCACCACCGAGCGCGCAAAATGGCCGGCGCCCTGTGCCGCGCTGGCGCGTTGTTGCGAGGTCAGGGCAAAGCGGTCCACATCCTGGCGGCTGAATCCCTCTAAGGTGGCGATCAGGTCGGCGCCAATGCCCTGCGGCACAAAGGCGGTGGCCGAGTTGGTTTCGGGGTCCATGGCCCAGGCGCCGCCGTCCGAGCCGATGGGCACCCGGCTCATGCTCTCCACACCACCGGCCACCACCAGGTCTTCCCAGCCCGAGCGCACTTTTTGCGCGGCCAGGTTGACGGCTTCGAGCCCGGAGGCGCAAAAGCGGTTGATCTGCAAGCCGGCACAGCGCACATCCCAACCGGCCTTGAGCGCCGCCACCTTGGGCAGCACCGAGCCCTGGTCGCCAATCGGCGAGACGATGCCCATCACCACATCGTCCACTGCTGCGGTATCGAACCCGTTGCGCCGCTGCAGTTCGGTCAGCAGGCCAGCCAGCAGGTTGACAGGCTTGACCTCATACAGGCTGCCGTCTTTTTTGCCCTTGCCGCGCGGGGTGCGGATGGCGTCGTACACATAGGCTTCGGTCATGGGGCGTTCCTTGCGGTGGGG
>JBAXMQ010000305.1:0-2020 GCA_037134215.1 Betaproteobacteria bacterium | reverse complement strand
TGCACCGACTGCACCAGGCGCTGGTTGCGCAAAAAGCCCAGCACCAGCAGTTCGGGCTGGGCACCCAAGGTCATCAGGGTCACCAGCTCGCGCTTGTCCACATAGACCGTGAGCGCCCGTTCGGCCGGGATCGAGACCAGACAGGCTTCACCAAACTCATTGATGGCGCTGACCTCTTGCACCAGCGGTGCGCTGGCGCGTGTGAGATGGGGCAGCGCGCGGATATCGGTCATGCCTTGTGGGCGCATCAAGCCAGCAACAGCGATGGGGTGCAGCGGTTAGACATGGCTGGCACTGTAACGGATCGTCCAAGGGTTTTGGCCATCGTCATCCCGTGGCTCAGCCCGGCCCCACCAAGGCCATATGCCGCCCGAAATGCTCGCGCAGATAGTCCTCACCATGCTCCAGCACAAAGTACCGAAAGGCCTCGGCCGCCGGTGACAGCAGCTTGGCCAGGGTGTGCACCACGTTCCAAGCGCGCACCACGGGTGCGCCCTCAATGGGCAACAGCGCGATCAGCCGGTTGTCCAGCTCCAGCCCCAGGGTATGCAGCGACAGAAAACTCAGGCCCATGCCGGCGATCACGGCCTGCTTGATGGTCTCGTTGCTGGCCATCTCCATGGTCACGCGCGGCTCGACCCGGGCCTGCAACAAAAACTTCTCCAGGGCGGCGCGGGTGCCGGAGCCCTCCTCGCGAAGGATAAAGCCCTGGCCGCGCAGCGCCTCGGGCGTCAGCGGGCCGCCCTGGGTCAAGGGGTGGTCGACCGGCGCCACAAACACATGGGGGTGCGCGGCAAAGGGCTCGGCGCGGGTGGCCAGCTCTTTGGGCGGGCGGCCCATGATGGCGATGTCAACCTCGTTGGCGTGCAGCATCTGCACCAACTGCTCGCGGTTGCCCACCGCGAGCCGGATCTCGATGCCTTCGTGCTCGCGCCGAAACTGGGCCAGCAGGTGCGGCAAAAAATACTTGGCGGTGCTGACCATGCCGATGGTGAGCGTGCCCACTTCGAGCTTGAGCAGCCGGGCGGCGGTGTCTTCAGCGTCCTTCAGCGTGGCCAGCATTTTGCGGGTATGGACGAGTATGTACTCGCCAGCGGTGGTCAATGTCACGTGACGGCCGCTGCGGTCAAACAGCGGCATGCCCACATGGCCTTCAAGTTCGCGCACCTGCATGGTCACGGCTGGCGGCGTGAGGTGCAGGGCGCGGGCGGCCTTGGCAAAACTGAGTTGGCGGGCGACTTCGCTGAAGACGCGGAGTTGGCGGAAGGTGGCGTTTTTCATTATTGCTGTGTGCTTAAGTCAAAACAAATTCGTATTGCGACGGCTTCTCTTCTGATCAGGGCGGAGGGGCGTTCGGCTCCGCGGCTGTCCCCCGCCCTGCGGGCTCCTCCTTTATGCCGCTGCGCCGAACGTCCCACCGCCCTGATCTGCCGCGATGGTTGGTGCGCAGTGACCGTGGCCCCAAAGCTTTGTGCGCCAAACGCATCTGCGGCTGCGGGGACCGACTGGGTGTCGCAGCGAGGTCAAGGAGGAGCCCGCAGGGCGGGGGACATGAGCGGCGTCACCTAGTCGGCCCCCGCAGCTCACCCACAACGGCTGCCTGTGCCCGCTTGTCGCACCTCAAAAATGCCCTCATCAGACAAGCTCGACCCATAAGTTAAACCTTAACTGAACTGCGAATAAATGTGAATTTACATTATTTCAGGCCACTTTTACAGTTGACCTCATCCCAGTGACGCCCATTTTTTTCAGGAGCAAATGATGACCGAGACCAGCGCTTCCACCGAGATCACCGACGCCAAAAAGCGCTACAGCGCTGGCGTTCTCAAGTACAAGCAGATGGGCTACTGGATGCCCGACTACGTGCCCAAGGACACGGACACCCTGTGCCTGTTCCGCATCACGCCGCAGGACGGGGTGGACCCGGAAGAGGCTGCGGCGGCCGTGGCCGGTGAGTCGAGCACGGCCACCTGGACCGTGGTGTGGACCGACCGCCTGACCGCCTGCGACAGCTACCGCG
>JBAXMQ010000304.1:0-2023 GCA_037134215.1 Betaproteobacteria bacterium | reverse complement strand
GGTTGCGGTGGTAGAGGCGCATGGCCCCCGGCGATTGCATCATCATGACGGCAACGATCTCTTCCTTGGGATCGACCCAGAACACGGTCCCGGCATAGCCGCTCCAGTTGTAGTCGCCGGCGCTGCCGGGCGTGGACGCCAGGCCGTCACTGGGGCGCACGGCAAACCCGAGGCCGAAGGTGTAGAGCGTGGGCGTCAGCACGTTGCCGCCAGGGGTCTGGGCGATCGGGATCCGGGGCCCAAGGTGGTCAGCCGTCATCCAACGCACCGTGGTGCGCGACAGAATGCGCTTGCCATCCAGGGTGCCGCCATTGAGCAGCATCTGCGCAAAGCGCAGGTAGTCCGGCGCGGTAGAGACGGCGCCGGCGCCGCCCGAGTCATTGCCCGGAGAGCGGGACACGTCGATCAGCTTGAAAGCATTGCCGGTGGCGGGATCCTTGGCAAACGGCTCAGCAAGTCGCCCCATCTTGTCAGACGGCACAAAAAAGGACGTGTCATTCATGCTGAGCGGCCGCAGGATACGCTCCGCCATGAAGTCGCCCAGCCGCTGGCCGGAGGCCGCCTCAATCACGCGGCCCAGCACATCGGTGGCCAGGCTGTACTCCCAGGCGGTGCCGGGCTGACGCAGCAGCGGGATCCGGGACAGCCGGTTGACCTGTTCGGCGGGCGTCATGTCGCGGGCATCAAAGTCAATCACCCCGGGTTTGTACAGGCCATCCTTGGCAAGAGCCTCTTTGAGCACCGAGTTGGGCGAGATCTCGCCGTAGCCCAGGCCCGAGGTATGGCGCAGCAGGTCCTGCACAGTCATGGGGCGGGCTGGCTCGGTGCCGGTGGCCGTCAGGGCCTGCATGTCCTTGAAAGCCGGCAGGTATTTGGCCACTGAATCCGACAACTGCAGTTTGCCCTCTTCAACCAGCATCATCGCAGCCACCGAGGTCATGGGCTTGGTCATGGAGTAAATACGGAACAGCGAATCAACGGCCACCGGCTCGGGCTTGGCCGGATCGCGCACGCCGAAAGCGCCCGAGTAAACCAGCTTGCCTTTGCGCGCGACCATGATGGTCACGCCGGGCAGGGCCTTGTCGGCGATCTCCTTGTTGAAGGCGGTGGTGATCCGCGCCAGCCGTTCCGCCGACAAGCCCACCTCTCCCGGGTTGGCCAGCACGGCAGGCGACATGGGCGCCGCCTGCTGGGCTTGAGCCTGCGCGCCGAGCAGCATCGTGCCAATGAGTACCGACACTGCGGCAGATCGCCAGCCGCGACGAACAGGGAAAGTCAGAGCGTGTTGCATAGGGTCACCTTAAAAAGGTTCATGTTAGACATCGCCAAGGCACCCGGATACCGGGTTTACCATGAGTACCTTGACGGTAATATGTTGGCCATCAACGAGGAGCCGCCATGTCAGATGCCAAGCCACGCAAGAAGCCCGAGGACCTCCGCAGCCAACAATGGTTCGGCCGCAAAGACCGCGACGGCTTTGCTTACCGCAGCTGGGTCAAGGGCAAGGGCGTGCCGCACGACCAGTTTGACGGCCGGCCAGTGATCGGCATCTGCAACACCTTCAGCGAACTCACGCCCTGCAACAGCCACTTCCGCACGCTGGCCGAGCAGGTCAAGATCGGTGTGTACGAGGCGGGTGGGTTCCCGCTGGAGTTTCCGGTGATGTCGCTGGGCGAGACGCTGCTGCGCCCAACGGCCATGCTGTACCGCAACCTGGCCTCGATGGATGTGGAGGAAAGCATCCGCGCCAACCCGATCGACGGCGTGGTGCTGCTGATGGGCTGCGACAAGACCACGCCGTCGCTGCTGATGGGCGCGTCCAGCGCCAACCTGCCCACCATCGGCGTCAGCGGCGGGCCCATGCTGAATGGCAAATGGCGCGGCCAGGAGTTGGGCTCGGGCACCGGGGTCTGGAGCATGAGTGAGCAGGTGCGCGCCGGCACCCTCAAGCTGCAAGACTTTTTTGAGGCCGAAAGCTGCATGCACCGCAGCCACGGCCACTGCATGACCATGGGCACGGCCA
>JBAXMQ010000303.1:0-2041 GCA_037134215.1 Betaproteobacteria bacterium | reverse complement strand
CTGGTGCTCTGCATCATTGCCGGCTTCCTTGTCATGGAGTTGGCGACGCGGCGTTACCAGGCCACGGTGACGGCGACCCGGGACGACAGCAAGCTGGAACTGTTCATGTTCCTCAGCCTCATTGCCATCTGCCAGCCAGTGGCCCTGCTCAGTACCAACGCCCTCGGAAGCTGGTTGGCGCCAGACTACCGTGGCGCACTGGCGCACCTGCCCTGGTGGGGCATGGTGGCCATTTTGCTGGTCGGTGACGACCTGACGCAGTACCTGTGGCACCGGGCCTCGCATTCGGCGCTGCTGTGGCCCTTGCACCGCGCCCACCACACGGCACAGTACATGAGCATCCGCATCACCTACCGCAACAACTTCTTTTACTACCTGATGATGCCGGGCCTGTGGATTGCCGGGGCGCTGACCTACCTGGGTTTTGGCTCGGTGTATGCGGCCTATGTGGTGGTCAAGCTGCTGGTGATCATGGGGGCGCACTGTGCCTGGCGTTGGGACGAGCCGCTGTACCGCATCCGGGCGCTGCGGCCGGTGATGTGGCTGGTGGAGCGCACCATTTCCACCCCGGCCACCCATTGGGCGCACCATGCGCTGACCAATGCCGACGGCGTCGGCCACTACAAGGGCAATTTTGGCAATCTGCTGTTTGTCTGGGACCTGCTGTTTGGCACGGCCCACATCACCCGCCGTTACCCGGCCCAGGTGGGGCTGCAGGACGATTTGGTGCACGGCCAGGAACGCTGGTACCACCAGATGTTCTTCCCGCTGCTGCAATCCAGCCGCGCCAATTCGGCACTGCGTGCGGGCGGGCGTGTCTATGCGGCGGCTGAAACCCAACCCGACGGGCCGACTGGGCGCACCGTGCCTTAAGCCACAGCGCGGCGACGGACTGCGGCACGCACTAAGTTTGGCGCCATGTGCAGCCACTACCAAGGTGTCAAAGACCGAGAGCGCTTGCGGCGCCATTTCGGGGTGGCCGCTCCGGCGGACCCGGGCCGGGAGGACCTGTGGCCGGGCTATGTCGGCAGCTTCATCCGGCGCCACCCCATGGCGGATGTGGGCGACGAGGCCGTGCCGCCGCTGGAGGCGCTGACCGGCCTGTTCGGCCTGGTACCGCATTGGTCAGCCGACACCAAGATCGCCCGCCACACCTACAACGCGCGCAGCGAGACCGTGGCTGTCAAACCCAGCTTTCGCGATGCCTGGCGGCAGGGGCAACACTGCATCATCCCGGCCGAAGCCTTTTTTGAGCCCGACTGGCGAAGCGGCCGCGCCGTGGCCACCCGCATCGCCAGCGCCGACGGCGAGCCGTTGGGGCTGGCCGGTTTGTGGGCGCGCTGGCGCTCGCCGCAAGGGGAACTGGTGCACAGCTACACCATGCTCACCATCAATGCCGACACCCACCCGCTGATGCAGAACTATCACAAGCCCGGGGATGAAAAGCGCATGGTGGTGATCCTGTCACCGCCGCAGTACCAGGCTTGGCTGGCCGCGTCGCCCGCCCGGGCGCTTGACTTTTTGCAGGCCTGGCCGGCGGACAAATTGCAGGCCTCAGCCCCAGGCGTTACAGTGGGCCTATGAGTTCTTGCAAACTGCCCCTGCCTTGGCCACTCTTGCTGACCCTGAGCCTGCTGGCACCGGCTGCAGCCGTCGCCCAGGACGTGCCCCAGCTGCCCCTGCCCTGCAGCATCAGCAGCAACTGCGTCAACTCGGCCAGCGCGGGGTTCGCCCCCCTGGTCTATGCTGGCCAGCCGGCACGTGGGCTGGCCCTGCTCAAGGCCACGCTGACGCATTTTCCCGAGGCCAGCCTGGTGGCCAACGAACCGTTGCAGCTGACGGTCATATTTCGTACCCCGCTGGGCTTCAAGGATGAGGTGATCTTCCTGCTGGAGCCGGCTGCGCAGCGCATCCATTTCCGCTCGCGCTCCTTGCTGGGTCTGTATGACTTTGGCAAGAACCGGTCACGCATGACCGCCGTCGTCACACGCTTCCAAGCCGAAGCAACAAACTAACGGGCCCGCTTTCTGCATCGGCTTGA
>JBAXMQ010000302.1:0-2051 GCA_037134215.1 Betaproteobacteria bacterium | reverse complement strand
CGCCACCCGAACCGACCCACGCCTGTGATCACCCTGAAAAACGTCACGCTGCGCCGCAGCGCCAAAGTGCTGCTCGAGGGCGCCTCCGTCACCCTGAACCCGGGCGAAAAAGTCGGTCTGGTGGGGCGCAACGGTGCTGGCAAGTCATCGCTGTTTGCGCTGTTCAACGGCGGCCTGCATGAAGACGTGGGCGAGTACTACATCCCCACCCAGTGGCGCATGGGCCAGGTGGCGCAGGACATGCCCGAAACCAGCCAAAACGCCACCGATTTTGTGGTGGAGGGCGACACCACCCTGCTGGCCGCCCAGCAAGAGGTGACTGCGTCTGAAGCCACCGACGATTACGACCGCATGGCCCACGCCTACATGGCGCTGCAAGACGCCGGCGCCCACGACGCGCCGGCCCGAGCCCAGGCGCTGATTCTGGGCCTGGGCTTCAAAACCACCGAGCTCACCAACCCCGTCAACAGCTTCTCCGGCGGCTGGCGCATGCGGCTTCAACTGGCGCGCGCGCTGATGTGCCCGTCAGACCTGCTGCTGCTGGACGAACCCACCAATCACCTGGACCTGGACGCCCTGGTCTGGCTGGAGGCGTGGCTAAAACGCTATGAAGGCACCATGATCGTGATCAGTCACGACCGCGAGTTTCTGGACGCCGTCACCAACGTCACCTTGCACATCGACGCCGCCAAACTGGTGCGCTACGGCGGCAACTACAGCAAGTTTGAAGACATGCGGGCCGAACAGATGGCGCTGCAGCAAACGGCGTTTGCCAAGCAGCAGGACAAAATCGCCCACCTGCAAAAGTTCATCGCCCGCTTCAAGGCCAAGGCCAGCAAGGCCAAGCAGGCGCAAAGCCGCGTCAAGGCGCTGGACCGCATGGAAAAGATCGCCCCGCTGCTCAGCGAGGCGGACTTTACCTTCGAGTTCAAAGAGCCGGCCAACCTGCCCAACCCCATGCTCTCGATGCAGGGCGTCAGCTTTGGCTACCCGCCGCCCGATGACGCCCCAGAAGGCACGCCGCCTACCGTCATCGTGCAAAACGTCAGCCGCTCGGTGCTGGCCGGCCAGCGCATCGGCATCCTGGGTGCCAACGGCCAAGGCAAATCGACGCTGGTCAAAACCGTGGCACGCGCGCTGCAGCCCATCGGCGGCGACGTCACCGAGGGAAAGGGCCTGAACATCGGCTACTTTGCCCAGCAAGAGCTGGACGTGCTGCGCCCGGCCGACACCCCGCTGGAGCACATGATCCGGCTGGTCAAAGACCTCACCGCCCTGGGCAAAATCGCCGGCCAGGCCACGCGCGAGCAAGACCTGCGCAGCTTTCTGGGCAACTTCAACTTCAGCGGCGACATGGTCAAGCAGGCCGTGGGCAGCATGAGCGGCGGCGAAAAAGCCCGCCTGGTGCTGTGCATGATCGTTTGGCAGCGCCCCAACCTGCTGCTGCTGGACGAACCCACCAACCACCTGGACCTGGCCACGCGTGAGGCGCTGAGCATGGCTCTCAATGAATTTGAAGGCACCGTGATGCTGGTCAGCCACGACCGTGCCCTGCTGCGCGCCGTCTGCGACGAATTCTGGATGGTCTCGCGCGGCGGTGTTGCCCCGTTTGACGGCGACCTGGACGACTACCAGCGCTATTTGCTGGACGAAGCCAAGCGCCAGCGCGAAGCCATCAAAGAAGCCAACGCCGCCCCCAAAGCCGCCGCCAAGGTGGCCGCACCGGCGCCGGCGCCCCAGGCAGCGCCCGCGCCAGCGGCCGAAGCAGCCCAAGCAACTTCACCCTCCGGCAAACCAAGCGCCAAGGCACCCGGCGCCCGCGCCCTGCAACGCCAGCTCGACGAACTCGACACCCGCATGGCCGCCCTGCAGGCAGAGAGCACCAGCCTCGAAGCCCGCCTCTGCACCCCCCTGCCGCCACTTGAACTGGCCGAGCTCGGCAAACGGCTCAAAGTGGTGAGCGCCGAGTTGCAGGTGCTGGAAGAACAGTGGCTCCACTTGTCAGAGGCCTTGACGGCCTGAAGATGGATTCCCGTGTTCACGGGAATGAC
>JBAXMQ010000301.1:0-2058 GCA_037134215.1 Betaproteobacteria bacterium | reverse complement strand
ACGACGACGCCTGGTTTGTGCAGCACATCGACCCGAACTGGCGCTTCGTGTTCACTTGCATCCCGGGCGTGATGGCAGCCATGGCCAAGAATCCGCAGGTCGGTCTGGCATCGGACGATGCACCCGGGCGCGAAGAAGCCCTGACCTTTGTGCGAAAAGCCCGTGACGCCATCGCCGCGCTGAATGCCGCCTGCGGCCAGCCTGTGGTGGACGCCATTGAAATCCACAGCGCGCCCGACCAAAGCCGCGCCGCCTCGTCCGTGGCGGCACTCAGCACTTCGCTGGCCACGCTGGTGCAGTGGGACTGGCAGGGCGCACGGCTGGTGCTGGAGCATTGCGATGCCCATGTGCCCAATCAGGTGGCTTCCAAGGGCTTTCTGAGCCTGGCCGATGAAATCGCCGCCATTGAGGCCGTCAATACACGCTACGGCAGTGATGTGGGCATCGTGGTCAATTGGGGCCGCTCGGTGATTGAAGCACGCAGCGCCCAGGGCGCGCTGGACCACATCGCGCTGGCCAAACAGCATGGACTGCTGGCGGGCCTGATGTTGTCAGGCGCCTCGGGGCAGGACACGCCCTACGGCGCCTGGCGCGACAGCCACATGCCGCCAGCCCCCAGCACGGCAGGCGGCATCGGCGCCGAGGGGTCCTTGCTGACCGAAGCGGCACTCCAGGCCTGCCTGCAGGCCAGCGGTGGCCGACAGCTGCCCATTCTGGGGCTGAAAATTGGCATCCGGCCGCTGGACGCATCGCTGGACGAGCGCATGGCCTATATCGGCAGTGCATTGAGCCGTCTGAGCGTGAATAATGCTGGGCATCAACCCTGAGGAGATTCCCGCCATGCGCCACCCCCTGCCCCACCCTGCTCGCCTTGTGACACGCGCCACCTGGCTGACGGCCCTGCTGTTGGCCAGTGGGTCGGCGCTGGCGGCAGACGCCGTGCCCGAGAGCGACCCGGCCAAGGTGCCCGAAATGCGGGCTGGCAGCGGCATTCTGCTGGGCTACCTGGCGCGCAAGGACCTGCCCAACAGCCTGTCGCTGCTGCCACCACCGCCGGCACCCGGCTCCAGCGCGCTGGCGGCGGATGAAGAGGCGCATCAGAAGGCCAAGGCGCAGCGCAGCCCGGCCCGATGGGCACTGGCAGCCAGCGACGCGGTGCTGAAGTTCCCGGCGGCCGCAGCCACGTTTTCTTGCACGCTGGGGGTGCCGATCTCGCAGCAGGCCACGCCACACCTGACCATGCTGCTGCGCCGCAGCCTGACCGACGCCGGCCTGGCCACCTACGCCGCCAAGGACCACTACCAGCGCCAACGCCCGTTTGTGCGTTATGCCGAGCCCACCTGCTCGCCCCAGGACGAAGCCGCCCTGGCCAAGGACGGCTCCTATCCGTCCGGCCACGCCTCACTGGGCTGGGCCTGGGGCCTGGTGCTGACCGAGGTGGCGCCGGAGCGGGCGCAAAACCTGCTGGAGCGCGCCTATGCCTTTGGCCAAAGCCGCGCCATCTGCGGCGTGCACTGGCAAAGCGATGTGGACGCCGGCCGGCTGGTGGCCGCCGCCACTGTGGCGCGGCTGCAGAGCAGCGCGGAGTTCCGTGCGCAGCTGGCGCTGGCCCGGGCGGAAGTGACGGCAGCACGCGCCAAGGGCGCCCAGCCCGAGGGCGATTGCACGGCAGAGGCGGCCACCCTGGCCGCCAGCAAGGGCACGCCGTAGCAGCTTGAGACACCTCGATCCCGAGTCTGTGGGGCAATTGCGCGCGTTCTCCAGAGCTGTAGATTGAGAGCGCTATAAAACGACCTCATGTAGTCACAAGGAGCGCCGCCATGGACACCCTGCAAATTCGTGAAGCCAAGGCCAGTTTTTCTGCGCTGGTGGCCGCAGCTGAAAAAGGCCGGCCCACCCTGGTGAGCCGCCACGGCCATCCCTGCGCCATGATCGTGCCGGTGGCCGATGGTGCGCGCCTCTACCCGCTGGAGATGCCTAACCTGGCCAACTACCTGCTGGCCCTGCCCGAGCCTTTGGAGACCGAGCGCGACACCACGCCGCTGCGCGGCATTGACT
>JBAXMQ010000300.1:0-2075 GCA_037134215.1 Betaproteobacteria bacterium | reverse complement strand
CATTACCCCTCAAACTTCTGTTGACACGCAATGCATATTTGGCATTGTGCGTCCCGTAGTGACATTCAAACACAGGCACCCCCGCAATGGTGGCCTCGATCACTGACTTTCGATCCAACTCGATAAAATCACCGGGCTTGATCGCCATCAATTGCTCAATGGTGGCATCCGCACGGGCAAGCTCAGCCACCAAAACAACTTGGGCTGCCTGGATTTCCTGGGTCAATACATTAACCCACCGTCGGTCCACCTCCACTGAATCGCCCTGCGTGGACGAATAGAGCACGTCCCGAATCGGCTCTAGCGTGGCATAAGGCATGCAGAAGTGGATCGCCCCCGCGATATCGCCAATCTCTATCTGGAAATGCGTGGACACCACAATTTCGCTTGGCGTCGCAATGTTGGCAAACTGGGGTTGCATCTCGGACCGCTGGTATTCAAGCTCCAGCGGGTAAATGCCCTTCCAAGCCTTTTTGTACTCTTCCGTGATCACGCCCAGCAGTCGGTCAATGATCCGCTGCTCAGTGGCCGAAAACTCGCGGCCCTCAATCCGGGTCTTGAATTTGCCCACACCACCGTAAAGCATCTCGATGATGCCGAACACCAAAGCAGGCTCACACACAATCAGGCCGCTGCCCCGCAGCGGACGAATGGCCATGATGTTGAAGTTGGTCGGCACCGCCAGTTCCCGCAAAAAAGCGCTGTAGCGCTGCACGGCCACCGGGCCGAGCGAGATCTCTGGGCTGCGACGAATCAGGTTGAACAAGCCGACGCGCAAGTTACGCGCAAATCGCTCATTCACGATCTCCATCGAGGGCATACGCCCCCGCACAATCCGTTCTTGACTCGAGATGCTGTAGGGCCTGACCTCGCCCTGTTCGTTCAACTCCTCAGAGAGCTTCTGGCTCTCCCCCGTCACCCCCTCAAGCAGGGCGTCGACTTCTTCCTGGGATAAAAATGATTCACTCATGAGTTGCTCGGTGTATCGACCTTACTGCACGATAAAGCTGGAAAACAAGACACCCCGAACCGGGTTATCGTCGACAGCCGGCTTATCACCAGGTTTCTTTTTGGCTTTGGCGCTCTCTTTTTTCTGCTTGGCCGTTTCGACCGGAACAAAGGGTTTGGATGCCTCGCGCAAAATGTCTTCCGCCAGTTGTTCCTTGCCTTCAATCGTCAACACCTCGTCCGAGGTGCGCTGGGACAACAACAACAACACGGCGCTGCGGATCGACGGCATGTACTGCCTGACCTTGTCGGTCGCTTTGGCGTCCGAGAGTTCCAGTGTGATGCCAACCTGCGCTACTTTCGCGCCACCCGGGTCAGCCAAGTTCACCACCATGTTGTCGAGGGGCATATAGGTTGGTGGCCCTTTGGGCGCTGCATGCGCCACCTCTTCACCATCTTCACTGGCGGCGTTTTTCTTGCTCAGCAAAAAAAATGCGCCGCCGCCGACCAGCGCCAGCACCAAAAACGCGACACCACCAATCAGCAGCATCTTTTTGCTTTTGGGTTTCCCCTTTGGAGCCTCTTCAGCGCCTTCTTTGTCAGCATCTGGTTTCGTCGCCACTGGGATTCCTTGAAACTAACACAATGAACCACATTATTGAGCACAAATGAGGCCTCGTAGTCACGATCAGCCCGGTAAAAGTCGGGCTTTCATGCCGTTGACGGCTCAGAAGCGCATCAGGCAAACAGGTCAAGGGTCCGGCCTATGGACCCAGCCAGCCGGGGCATGGTGCGCGCTGTCGCTGTGTCTGTCAGGCTGATGCCCCTAAGCCGACGACCGGTTTGGCGTCTTTGCATCTCGCCGGCACTCCCATCCTGCCGGCTGGAGGTCCCGACGGAGACGCCAGCCAATACCAAGCCCTGACTGGCCAGCGAATCCCTCAACTGGGCCATCGCATCTTCAATCACCTGCCGGGTCTCAGGCAAATCCGACCTGAAACCAATCTGAGCCTCGCCATTGGTCATTTGGATACTGACCTCGATCGGCTGGCCCTCAAACCCGTCCAGTGTCAGCTCGGCATTTTGTACGCCCTGTGTCACCCAGTAGCTGACCGTATCCGCCAGCA
>JBAXMQ010000299.1:0-2105 GCA_037134215.1 Betaproteobacteria bacterium | reverse complement strand
TTCTGGAAAGGCATGGACAAGTCCTTGCCCGAGCACCGCATCAACATCATCGACACCCCTGGCCACGTTGACTTCACCATCGAGGTGGAGCGTTCCATGCGCGTGCTGGACGGCGCCTGCATGGTGTACTGCGCTGTGGGCGGCGTGCAGCCTCAGTCTGAAACCGTGTGGCGTCAGGCCAACAAGTACAGGGTGCCACGACTGGCCTTTGTCAACAAGATGGACCGCACCGGCGCCAACTTCTTCAAGGTCGTGGATCAGATGAAGCTGCGCCTGAAGGCCAATCCCGTGCCGATGGTGATCCCGATTGGTGCCGAAGAGAACTTCACCGGCGTGGTCGATTTGATCAAAATGAAGGCCATCATCTGGGATGAGGCATCGCAGGGCATGCTGTTCGATTACCGGGACATCCCGGCGGAGCTGGTCGAACTGGCCGGCCAATGGCGCGAAAAAATGGTCGAGGCAGCGGCAGAGGCCAACGAGGAGCTGATGAACAAGTACCTCGAAGAGGGCGACCTGTCCGAGGCAGAAATCAAGTTCGGCATTCGCGCGCGTACCATCGCCAGCGAAATCCAGCCGATGTACTGCGGCTCGGCCTTCAAGAACAAGGGCGTGCAGCGCATGCTGGACGCGGTGGTTGAATTCATGCCCTCGCCGGTGGACATTCCCCCGGTCAAGGGTATTGATGAAGACGAAAACCCGGTGACCCGCAAGGCCGACGACAGCGAAAAATTCTCGGCTTTGGCGTTCAAGCTGATGACCGATCCGTTTGTGGGCCAGTTGACATTTGTGCGGGTGTACTCCGGGGTTCTCTCCAAGGGCGACAGCGTCTACAACCCGATTCGTGGCAAAAAAGAACGCATCGGCCGTATTGTGCAAATGCATGCCAACAACCGCGAAGAGGTCAGCGAGATTCGCGCCGGCGACATCGCCGCTTGCATCGGCATGAAAGACGTGACCACGGGCGAAACCTTGTGTGATCCGTCGGCCATCGTCATGTTGGAGCGCATGGTGTTCCCCGAGCCTGTGATTACCCAGGCGGTTGAGCCCAAGACCAAGGTTGACCAGGAAAAAATGGGCATTGCCTTGCAGCGGCTGGCCCAGGAAGATCCGTCTTTCCGCGTCAAGACCGACGAGGAGTCTGGCCAGACCCTGATCGCCGGTATGGGTGAGTTGCACCTCGAAATCATCGTGGACCGCATGAAGCGCGAGTTCGGCGTCGAGGCCAATGTGGGCAAGCCCCAGGTGGCTTACCGCGAAACCATCCGCAAAACCATCGAAGACGCCGAAGGTAAATTCGTGCGTCAGTCGGGCGGTAAGGGTCAATATGGTCACGTGGTGCTGAAGATCGAACCGAACGAGCCCGGCAAGGGGATCATGTTCGTTGACGCCATCAAGGGTGGCGTGGTGCCGCGCGAGTACATTCCGGCGGTGGAAAAGGGTATCCATGAGGCGGTCACGCAGGGCGTGCTGGCTGGTTATCCGGTGGTGGACGTGAAGGTCACACTGCACTTCGGCTCCTACCACGACGTTGACTCCAATGAGTTGGCCTTCAAGATGGCTGCCATTTTTGGCTTCAAGGAAGGCTGCCGCAAGGCCGGCCCGGTGATTCTGGAGCCGATGATGGCGGTGGAAGTTGAGACCCCTGAAGACTACGCCGGTAACGTGATGGGCGATTTGTCGTCCCGCCGCGGCATGGTGCAGGGCATGGAAGACATGGTCGGTGGCGGTAAAGCCATCAAGGCCGAAGTGCCCCTGTCCGAAATGTTTGGCTACTCCACGACGCTGCGTTCTATGTCGCAAGGTCGAGCCACCTACACGATGGAATTCAAGCACTACTCGGAAGCTCCGCGCAACGTGTCTGAAGCCATCATGGCATCAAGAGCCAAGTAATGATCCGGTGCCAGATCAAGATTCGCATGGCGGGTTGGCTCGGGCACCTCTGATTTCAAGCTGTCTGCGACGGTGTGCCGCCCTGTTCCCGTGCGGGGCGAACCAGCAACACCGTGCAAACATTAAACCTGTACACGGGCCTTTGCTCTTTGGAGAACTGAAAAATGGGAAAAGAAAAATTCACACGTACCAAGCCCCACGTCAATGTGGGC
>JBAXMQ010000298.1:0-2144 GCA_037134215.1 Betaproteobacteria bacterium | reverse complement strand
GCCGACGTGGACGGCGCCCACATCCGCACCCTGCTGCTCACCTTCTTTTACCGGCAAATGCCCGAGCTGGTGGAGCGCGGCCACATCTACATCGCCCAGCCGCCGCTGTACAAGGTGAAGGCCGGCAAAGAAGAGCTGTACCTGAAAGACGGCAGCGCGCTGGACAGCTTTTTGCTGCGCATTGCGCTGGTCAACGCCTCGGTGTTTACCGGCGGCGCGCAGGGCAGCACGCTGAGTGGCGACACCCTGGCCGAGCTGGCGCGCAAGCACCAGGTGGCCCAGGCCGTGATTGCACGCCTACGCAACTTTATGGACGCCGAGGCCCTGCGCTCTGTGGCCGACGGCGTGGCGCTGAACCTGGACACGGTGGCCGACGCCGAGGCCTCTGCCGCCGCGCTGCAGGCCCGCCTGCCGGATGCTGAAGTGGCGGGCGAATTTGATGTGCGCACCGACAAACCCATTTTGCGCATCAGCCGGCGCCACCACGGCAACGTGAAAAGCAGCGTGCTGACGCAAGACTTTGTGCACGGCGCCGACTACGCCGCGCTGGCCGAAGCCGCCAACACCTTCAAGGGCCTGCTGGGCGAGGGCGCGCGGGTGATGCGCGGCGAGGGCGAGCGGCAAAAAGAAGAGCGCGTGAGCGACTTCCGCAGCGCCATGGCCTGGCTGATTGCCCAGGCCGAGCACGCCACCAGCCGCCAGCGCTACAAGGGCCTGGGCGAGATGAACCCGGCCCAGCTGTGGGAAACCACCATGGACCCCACCGTGCGCCGCCTGCTGCGCGTGCAAATTGACGACGCCATCGAAGCCGACCGCGTCTTCACCATGCTGATGGGCGACGACGTGGAGCCGCGGCGCGACTTTATTGAGACCAATGCGCTTAGGGCGGGGAATATTGACGTTTGAGGTTGGCGGGGAGTTTTTCGTAAACGTGCCGAACAACATCATGGCAACCGGACTTTGGACCAAGGAGCAAATTAAGCTAGCGTTTCACTTGTATTGCCAACTTCCCTATGGCCGTATTCACGGGCGAAATCCTGAAATCGTGGCGCTGGCAAAAGTCATAGGGCGGACTGCGGATGCGGTGGCGATGAAGATGCTCAACATCGCCAGTATTGATCCAGCGATAACAAATACTGGTCGTTCTGGTTTGGGAAATGCCTCCGCGCTAGACCGGGCAGTCTGGGACGAATTTCACTCAGACTGGGAACGGCTAGCAGTTGAATGCGAGTTGCTACGCCAGCAGTTGGACAAGAACTCAATACCGGAGTTGGAGTCAGAAAACGATGCGTTTCTGCCAGAAAACTTTACAGGGGAAACCCGACAAATGTTGACAGCGCAGCGCATAAAACAACATTTTTTCCGCCGGGCAGTGCTGAGCAGTTACCGTGGACGCTGCTGCATGTCTGGTATTACAGATACGCGACTGTTGATTGCAAGTCACATCGTTCCGTGGAGTCAAGATAAAGACAATCGGCTGAATCCAAGCAATGGTCTTTGTCTGTCTGCGCTTCATGACCGCGCCTTTGATAAGGGATTGATGACCCTTACCGACGAATTCACAATACTCATTTCAGAAGACCTGAAACGTTGTGATGAGGCATTTGTCAAGGAAGTTCTCATGCCACTGGACGGTCGACCCATTGAGCCTCCTGAGCGCTTTGCGCCAAAGGCAGAGTTTGTGGCGTGGCACCGAAACTCTGTGTTTGTTGATCGCCAAAAGTAGCTTCCATGGGCTGGCAATTTTCTCCTGACACCGTGCATCAAGTCATGACGGAACAACCTGACTGTTGTCACAAGTGCGGGTCTAGATTAATGTTGCTCGAAATAGTAGGGATCGACGGCGGGCAGGTCTTTGTCTGTGAATGTCTCGAGTGCAATCGCATCATTCCTGTGGTCGAAGATGATGTGGATTTGACGCGAGCCCCCCTCCTTCTGCACCCGTCCGATAAGTAAATCGCTCCTAGTTTGCAGAGGCTCCATCCTTGACCGGCTGAGCTGGCGGACCTTGTGGGCGCAGGATTGAGCCCTATCCACATCAACAGAGGCTGCCATGCGAACCACCCAACAAATGAGCATCACCCTGCCCAACGACATGGCGAACGTTGTGAAGTCCAAGGTGCAGGCCGGTGAATACGCCAGTG
>JBAXMQ010000297.1:0-2167 GCA_037134215.1 Betaproteobacteria bacterium | reverse complement strand
CTTCCCAGACCGTTCCGCAGATGCCCAACCTGGCCAGCTGGATCGCACCGACCCTGAATGTGGAAGAACTTGACAAACGCATCAGCGAGCTCAAGGTGGTGCATTTCTGGCTGGAACAGAACGCCAAGGCTTTGGCGGCCACGGTCCAGGCGCTGGAAGTGCAAAAGATGACGCTGGCCACGCTCAAGGGCATGAACTTCAACATTGGCGACATGGCCCAGGCGCCCAAGGCCAAAGCCGCCGAGCCAGCCCCTGCCGGCGCGCAGCGGGCGAGCGAGCCCGCCGCCGGCCTGGTGGACCCGTTGCAATTGTGGGGATCGCTGACGCAGCAGTTTCATCAAATCGCCGCAACGGCGATGAAGGATGTCGCCAAAAGCACGGGAACAGACACGGCAATTGCTACAAAAAACGTAGTAAATAAATCAAGCAGCGCAAGGGCTTCAGCCAAAAAACCCGCCAAGAAAACCGTAGGTCGGGGTCGTTGACAACCCGCGATCGGCCCGCGACATGAAACTGTTTCCGTACGGCCACGCCACGCACCCGCAGTGGCTCATGGCGGCTGGTTTGGTGCTGGCGCAGTTGCGCGCGCAAATGACGCTGCAGGACTATGCCAACGCGCCAACGCTGGCGCTGCTCTACATCACCGACCATTACGTGCCGCAGGCCGCCGAGATTTTGGCGCACCTGAGCGGCGAGTTGCCTGAAATCACGGACTGGTCCGGCACGGTGGGCATAGGCATCGCTGCCAACAATGTCGAGTATTTTGATGAGCCGGCGCTGGCCGTGATGCTGTGCGAGTTGCCGCCCGACCAGTACCGGGTGTTCTCGGGGGTGGCGCCCCTGGGTTTGGGCTTTGAGGCCCACACGGCGCTGGTGCACGCCGACCCGGCAGGCCCAGAGCTGACCGAGCTGATTCATGAGATGTCGGCGCGCACCAGCACAGGCTACCTGTTTGGCGGTCTGTCATCCAGCCGCTTGGGCACGGTGCAGTTTGCGGTCGGCGGCAATGGCAATATCCGCGGGCAGGGTGCGGCCAGCGGCGTTTTTCAGGGTGGGCTGAGCGGAGTGGCTTTTGCGGAAGGGGTGAACCTGGTGTCGCGGGTGACACAGGGTTGCCTGCCACTGGCCGGGGCGCACCGGGTGACCGAGGCCCAAGATAACGTGGCGCTGGCCCTGGGGGACGAGCCGGCGCTGGATGTGCTGTTGCGCGAGCTCAAGGTGTCGTTGGCACAACCGCAGGCCGCGCTGCAGGCGGTGAGGTCTACGTTGGTCGGTCTGCTAGCAGCCCCGGCCGAAGGGAGGCAGGGCGACAGCCTTGCCGTGGGCCGGACTGGCAACTTTGGCAACGACGTGCTGGTGCGGCACATCATCGGGCTGGACCCGGGGCGTCGGGGTGTGGCGGTGTCGGACCGTCTGCAATCCGGCATGCAACTGGCATTTTGTCAACGCAATCCGCAGGCGGCACGGGCTGACCTGATTCGCGTGTGTGCCGAAATCCGGGAGGAGCTGGAACCGATGGAGATGGCGGTGGAAGCGGCCCAGGCGCTGCATGCCTCCGAAGCCGAAGCGGCGCCCCACCCTGCGCGCGGCATTGCGGGCGCCATCTATGTCAGCTGCACTGGGCGCGGCGGCCCGCACTTTGGCGGGGCCAGTGCCGAACTGCAGATCATCCGGCGGGCCTTGGGGGACGTGCCGCTGGTCGGTTTTTTTGCTGCTGGCGAGATTGCGCATGACCATCTGTACGCCTACACCGGCGTTTTGACGGTATTCACCCACCAGAACTAGGCGGGTTCAGCCGGGCAGCACGGGGCTTGGGGCTTCATACCCCGCGGGCCCGGTCGGACCGGAATTGTTGGACCCACCCAGTCAGTTGGCCGGCGTCGAGTGCGGCCCGCACCTCGCGCATCAGGTTGAGGTAATAGTGCAGGTTGTGGATGCTGGCGAGCATAGCGCCCAGCATCTCGCCGCAGCGGTCCAGATGGTGCAGGTAGGCGCGGCTGAAGCCGCCCGACACGCTGCCATCGGGTCGGGTGTACCCGGCGCAGGTGTAACAGTTGCAGGTGGCGTCGAGCGGACTGGCATCGGCCTTGTGGCGGGCGTTGCGTATCTTCAGGTCGCCAAAGCGGGTGAACAGGTGGCCGTTGCGTGCATTGCGGGTCGGCATCAC
>JBAXMQ010000296.1:0-2198 GCA_037134215.1 Betaproteobacteria bacterium | reverse complement strand
GACTCGCCTGCGAAGGCGGCTTTCAGGTTGTCTTCCGTCTTGGAGCCTTTGAGTGCTGCCATGGAAATCTCCTAGGGGTTAATAAGATGGTCGTGCTTTGAAATGAATATTTCCAAAGACGTCCCAAGCTTAGCCCGGATGGCAAGCACCGTCTAATTGTCAGCTTCAATACCGAAAATTGCTTTTCGCTATCGCCAGCGGTGTTTGAGTAAGCGCAAGGTATCGTGTGCCATGGATGGGGCCCGGCCGTCAGCCCCCGGCGCGACGGCCGTGGCATAAACTCGGCGGCCTGCCCAGCGAGACACCATGAACGACGAACTGCAACAACCCGGCCTCAACAGCCTGTCCAAATCCTTCGAGCCCGCCGCCCTGGAGGCGCATTGGGGTCCGGAATGGGAGCGGCGAGGCTACGCCGTGGCCGGACACCGAGGCAGCGGCGCCGCCGTGGCCGATGCGCCGGCCTTTGCCATCCAGCTGCCGCCGCCCAATGTAACCGGCACGCTGCACATGGGGCACGCGTTCAACCAGACCATCATGGATTCGCTCACGCGCTATCACCGGATGCTGGGCGCCAACACGGTCTGGGTGCCCGGCACCGACCACGCCGGCATTGCCACCCAGATCGTGGTGGAGCGGCAACTGCAGTCGCAAAACATCAGCCGGCATGACCTGGGACGCGAGGCCTTTGTCAGCAAGGTCTGGGAGTGGAAAGAAAAAAGCGGTCACACCATCACCACCCAGATGCGCCGCATGGGCGACAGCGTGGACTGGAGCCGCGAGTACTTCACCATGGACCCCAAGCTGTCGGGGACCGTGACCGAGACCTTTGTCCAGCTCTATGAGCAGGGCCTGATCTACCGCGGCAAGCGCCTGGTCAACTGGGACCCGGTGTTGATGAGCGCGGTAAGCGACCTGGAAGTGGAAAGCGAGGAAGAAGACGGCTTCCTCTGGCACATCTGTTACCCCTTTGCCGACGGCCCGCAGCCGGTCAACGGTGAACTGGCGCCGGGCCTGGTGGTGGCCACCACCCGCCCAGAAACCTTGCTGGGCGACGTGGCGGTGATGGTGCACCCCGAGGACGAGCGCTACGCCCATCTGATCGGCCGCCGGGTGCAGCTGCCGCTGTGCGGCCGCGGCATCCCGGTGATTGCCGATGCCTATGTGGACCGGGCCTTCGGCACCGGGGTGGTCAAGGTCACCCCGGCGCATGACGCCAACGACTACGCGGTGGGCCAGCGCCACGACCTGCCGATGATCGGCGTGCTGTCGCTGGATGCCAAAATCAACGACCAGGCGCCCGCCGCCTACCAGGGGCTGGACCGCTTTGTCGCGCGCAAACAAGTGGTGGCTGACCTGCAGGCGCTGGGCTTGGTGGTGGAGGTGAAGAAACACAAGCTGATGGTGCCGCGCTGCGCCCGCACCGGCCAGGTGATCGAGCCGATGCTGACCGACCAGTGGTTCGTGGCGATGAACCAGGTCAGCGCCCAGGACCCAACGGGCAAAAGCATTGCGCAAAAAGCCATCGACGCGGTGCAGTCCGGCCAGGTGCGCTTTGTGCCCGAGAACTGGGTCAACACCTACAACCAGTGGATGAACAACATCCAGGACTGGTGCATCAGCCGCCAGCTCTGGTGGGGCCACCAGATCCCGGCCTGGTACGCCGACGACGGTTCAATTTTTGTAGCAAGAGATGAAGCCGGGGCGCGGGCTCAGGCCGAAAAAGCCGGTTACTCCGGCACCCTGCGGCGCGACCCCGACGTGCTAGACACCTGGTACTCGTCGGCCTTGGTGCCGTTCAGTACCATGGGGTGGACGGGGGGGCTTACTTCTCTGACCGATGGCTCCGTACAAGGCAGCTTCGGGGGTGAGCGGGCCGGGCACGCTCTTGCTCATACGCGCTTTGCGCGCCAAATCGCTGCGAACGTGCCCGCCCCGCTCACCCCCGAAGGCGGGGCGGAACAGCGCGGCAACGGTGGGACAGAAGCAGAGATAGCTCTGGGGCGCCGCGGGCCCGGAGCCGGCGATTTGGTGAGCGCAGCGAGTATGAGCCGGACCGGGCCCGCCGCGCCCCAGAGCGGAGCCAACGAACACAATGAAACGCACAAGCTGACCGACTACGACCTCTACCTGCCCAGCAGCTTGCTGGTCACCGGCTACGACATCATCTTCTTCTGGGTCGCCCGGATGATCATGATGAC
>JBAXMQ010000295.1:0-2202 GCA_037134215.1 Betaproteobacteria bacterium | reverse complement strand
GGCGCCAAGTTCCGTGGCGAGTTTGAGGAACGCCTGAAAAACGTGCTCAAAGACCTGGCCAAGGACGAGGGTCAGACCATCGTTTTCATCGACGAGCTGCACACCATGGTCGGTGCCGGCAAGGCCGAGGGGGCCATGGACGCCGGCAACATGCTCAAGCCTGCCCTGGCGCGCGGCGAACTGCACTGCGTGGGCGCCACCACCCTGGATGAGTACCGCAAGTACATCGAAAAAGACGCGGCGCTGGAGCGCCGCTTCCAGAAAATCCTGGTGGGCGAGCCCACGGTGGAGGCCACCATCGCCATCCTGCGCGGCCTGCAGGCGCGCTACGAAACCCACCACGGCGTGCAAATCACCGATCCGGCCATCGTGGCTGCAGCGGAGCTGAGCCACCGCTACATCACCGACCGTTTTCTGCCCGACAAGGCCATTGACCTGATCGACGAGGCAGCATCCAAGATCAAGATCGAGCTCGACTCCAAGCCCGAAGTGATGGACAAGCTCGACCGGCGCCTGATTCAGTTGCAGATCGAGCGGGAGGCGGTGCGACGCGAGAAGGATGAGGCCTCGCAAAAGCGCTTTGGGTTGATCGAAGAAGAAATCGGCAAGCTACAAAAAGAAATTGCCGACCTCGATGAGATCTGGAAGGCCGAAAAAGCCCAGGCCCAGGGGTCTAAAGCCATCATGCAAGAGGTGGAAAAGCTGCGCTTCCAGATCGAGGAACTGACCCGCAAAGGCGACTTCAACAAGGCCGGTGAACTGCGCTACGGCAAGTTGCCTGTGTTGGAAAAACAATTGAAAGACGCACAGGCCCAAGAGGCTGGTAAGGCGAAGTCCGCCAAAGATGGTGGCCGCCCGCAGTTGCTGCGCACCATGGTCGGCGCCGAGGAAATCGCCGAGGTGGTGAGCCGTGCCACCGGCATTCCGGTGGCCAAGATGCTGCAGGGCGAAAAAGACAAGCTGCTGCTGATGGAAGCCCGCCTGCACCAGCGCGTGGTGGGGCAGGACGAAGCCATCACGGCAGTGGCCAATGCGATCCGGCGTTCCCGCGCCGGCCTGTCAGACCCGAACCGCCCGACCGGCTCCTTCCTGTTTCTGGGCCCGACTGGCGTCGGTAAGACCGAGCTGTGCAAAACCCTGGCGGGCTTTTTGTTTGATTCGGAGGACCATCTGATCCGCATCGACATGAGCGAGTTCATGGAAAAGCACTCGGTCGCGCGGCTGATCGGTGCGCCCCCGGGCTATGTGGGCTACGAGGAGGGCGGGTACCTCACAGAGGCAGTGCGACGCAAACCCTACAGCGTGCTGCTGCTTGACGAGGTGGAAAAAGCCCACCCCGATGTGTTCAATGTGCTGCTGCAGGTGCTGGACGATGGCCGCCTGACCGACGGCCAGGGCCGCACCGTGGACTTCAAGAACACCGTGATTGTGATGACCAGCAACATCGGCTCGCACCTGATCCAAAGTATGGTGGGGCAAGACAGCGAGGACATCAAGGACGCCGTAACCGGCGAGCTAAAGAACCACTTCCGCCCCGAGTTTTTGAACCGCATCGACGAGACGGTGGTGTTCCACGCTCTGTCGGCCGAGCACATCGCCTCCATCGCCGCCATCCAGATCCAGGTACTGCAAGCGCGCCTGGCCAAGATGGACCTGGTGCTGGAAGTCTCACCAGCGGCACTGGCCGAGCTGGCCAAGGTCGGGTTCGACCCGGTGTTTGGTGCAAGGCCGCTCAAGCGCGCCATCCAGCAACGCATCGAGAACCCGCTGTCCAAGCTGCTGCTTGAAGGACGCTTTGCGCCCAAAGACGTGATTCCGGTCGACGTGGACCCGATCCGTGCGCCGGGGCAGTTCAGCTTTGAGCGGGTGGTTCATTGACCCTTTCAGTGCGGCAATGAGTTTGGCCGAGCGATAGTTTTTTCGGAGCGCTGATTTTGGTGTGCTGCAGGGGCCGACGGCGTGCCGCCGCTCGTGTCCCTCCGCCCTGCGGGCTCCTTCCTTAACCTCGCTGCGACACGCCATCGGCCCCTGCAGCAGGCGAGGGGTTGGCACTCTGAGTTTGGGTGCAACGGTGCGCCGGTGCGTCAGCAAAAGGGCACAGCCATGTCCCATAACACGGCGCACCAACCACCATGCCCGATCAGGCCGGTGGGGCGTTCGGCGCAGCGGCATCAAGGAGGAGCCCAACGGGCGGGGGACAGC
>JBAXMQ010000294.1:0-2230 GCA_037134215.1 Betaproteobacteria bacterium | reverse complement strand
GACGAAAACGCCGGCCTGCGCCCCGGCTACAAGCTCAAGCTCAACAGCTACGACCTTGGGGTGGACATCGAGCTCAATGACGCGGTACAGCGCATCCGCTTCGAGCACCCCGAGGTGCGCACCGTGGTGGTGACCAGCGCCAAGGAAAAGGTGTTCTGTTCCGGCGCCAACATCTTTATGCTGGGTGTCAGCAGCCACGCCTGGAAGGTCAACTTCTGCAAGTTCACCAATGAAACCCGTAACGGGCTGGAGGACTCATCGACGCACAGCGGCTTGAAGTTCCTGGCCGCCGTCAACGGCGCCTGTGCTGGCGGCGGTTACGAGCTGGCATTGGCTTGCGACGAAATCATCCTGGTGGACGACCGCGCCAGCGCGGTTAGCCTGCCCGAGGTGCCGTTGCTGGGCGTGCTGCCGGGTACCGGCGGCTTGACCCGTGTGACCGACAAGAAACATGTGCGTCATGATCTGGCTGACATTTTCTGCACCAGCGTTGAAGGCGTGCGTGGCCAGAAGGCCAAGGACTGGCGCCTGGTGGACCATATCGCCAAACCCCAAGTGTTCGCCCAACAAGTGCAGCAGCGCGCGCTGGCGCTGGCGGCCCTGAGCGACCGCCCCGCCGACGCCCGCGGCGTCAAGCTCAACCCGGTGGCTTGCACGGTGGAGGCCGACGCCTTGCACTACACCCATGTGAAGGTGCAGATCGACCGCGCCAAGCGCACCGCCACCTTCACGGTCAAGGCCCCGGCTGGCGCCCAACCCGCCGACCTGGCCGGCATCGAAGCGGCCGGCGACGCCTGGTACCCGCTGGCCATGGCGCGTGACCTGGAAGACGCCGTCCTGCAAATGCGCACCAATGAACTCGACATCGGGGTATGGCTGCTCAAGACCGAAGGCGATGCCGCTGCCGTGCTGGCCATGGACGCCACCCTGGTCGCGCACCAGACGCACTGGCTGGTGCGCGAGACTATCGGCCTGCTGCGCCGCACCTTCTCGCGGCTGGATGTGTCCTCGCGCAGCCTGTTCGCCCTGATCGAGCCGGGCTCCTGCTTTGTGGGCAGCCTGCTGGAGCTGGCCTTGGCCTGCGACCGCAGCTACCACCTGGCCCTGCCGGATGACGAGGCTGCGGCACCCAAGATCGCGGTGGGCGACACCAATTTCGGCTTTTACCCGATGGTCACCGGCCAGAGCCGCTTGCAGCGACGGTTCTACGACGAACAACCGGCACTGGACGCCGTGCGCGCCCGCGCCGGTCAGTTGCTCGACGCGGACGCCGCCTTTGCACTGGGCCTGGTCACCGCCAACCCGGACGACATCGACTGGGCCGACGAAATTCGTATCGTCGTCGAGGAGCGGGTGGCCATGTCGCCCGACGCCCTGACCGGGCTGGAGGCCAACCTGCGCTTCAACGGCCCCGAGAACATGTTCACCCGCATCTTCGGCCGCCTGACCGCCTGGCAGAACTGGATTTTCCAGCGGCCCAACGCGGTGGGCGACAAGGGCGCGCTCAAGGTCTACGGCAAGGGCGACAAAGCCCAGTTCGACTGGAACCGCGTCTGATTACCTCGTCCTGCATTTCTTGTTTTATTGGAGCACCTCATGTCAGCCATCAACTACAGCGAAAAAATCCCCAACAACGTCAACCTCAGCGACGACCGCACCCTGCAGCGGGCGCTGGAGCAGTGGCAGCCCAACTTCATCAACTGGTGGGACGACGTCGGGCCTGAGGGCTCGACCGACATGGACGTCTACCTGCGCACCGCGGTCAGCGTGGACCCGCAGGGCTGGGCCCAGTTCGGCCACGTCAAGATGCGCGACTACCGCTGGGGCATTTTCCTCAACCCGGGCGACGCCGAGCGCACCATCCATTTCGGCGACCACAAAGGCGAGAAGGCTTGGCAGGACGTGCCCGGCGAGCACCGCGCCAACCTGCGCCGCATCATCGTGACACAGGGCGACACCGAGCCGGCCTCGGTCGAGCAGCAGCGCCACTTGGGCCTGACCGCGCCCAGCATGTACGACCTGCGCAACCTGTTCCAGATCAACGTCGAAGAGGGCCGCCACCTCTGGGCCATGGTTTACCTGTTGCACAAGCACTTCGGCCGTGACGGGCGCGAAGAGGCCGATGCCCTGCTCGAGCGGCGCAGCGGCGACCAGAACAACCCGCGCATCCTGGGTGCCTTCAACGAAGCCACGCCCGACTGGCTGAGCTTCTTCATGTTCACCTACTTCA
>JBAXMQ010000293.1:0-2246 GCA_037134215.1 Betaproteobacteria bacterium | reverse complement strand
TCGACGGTGGCCAGAAAATGACGGCCTTCCACCAGCATGTCGCTGGAGACGGCCAGTTGGGTGCCAGGGCGGGGCTGCAGCAGTGCGCAGTCGTCGCCCACACCCAGTACGGCATGCTGCACCGGGCGTTTGAAGAAACGCTCAATCAGGTCGAACTCGCCCAGCGGCTTCATGGCGTGTCTGGCCCGGTGGGCGCCACAGGCTGCTGGTTCATGGGCCAGAGAAAGCTCAATGGCGCTTGCCGCCAGCGCTGGCCGATGGCGGCGCTGACCTGGTGGCGGGCCACGCCGGTCACGTTGTGCGCGCGCAGCGCCACCCGAAACGCCAGGTAAAAACTCACGCCCAGGTTGGCGGCGCCTATCACCGGAATCGCCGCCAGGCCCCACCACATTGCTGGCCATCGCAGCACGTCCCAACCTATTGCGGCACAGGCAGCGCCGAGCTGGCCTGCCGACAGGGTGACATGGCGCACCTCCAGCCCGACCCCGACGAAGCCCGTGATCGCCGGGACCAGACCCAGCATGAAGCCCAGCGAGATGTTGGCGGCAAAGCCCGAGACATTGGCACGGGCGAAAGTTGCCCAACTGTCGGCCCGTGCCGACCCCAGCCGGCGCGTGATACGCGGATTGAAACGCAACGCCGAGTCGAGCCGGTTCAGCACAAACCAGTTTTCGACCCAGCCGGCGATGATGCTCGACGCAAAGAGCAGCACCCCGGTGAAGGCGGCAAACAGGGCGCTGGGCCCCAGCAGGGTGAGCGACTGAAAGACATAGTCCGCCTCAACTGCCGAGATCATGGGCTGGCCAGATGTGACTTGCAGCGCCAGCGACAGCAGCAGCACAACGGGGAACACCAGCAGCACATTGCCCAGCACTGCGGCCACCTGGGAGCGCACCAGGTGGGTGACCTCGTCGGCAAATACCGCCAGGGCGTTCGGGTCGCTCAGGTCTTTCAGTTTGGCTGCCATGGCGGGCGCCGTCATGGCAGGCTGCTTGGTGGCCAGCGTGAAATGCAGCAACTGGATGATGACAAAGCTCAGCGCGTAGACTGCGCCAGCCCAGAAACCGCCCCAGAACGCCGACATCCCCAGGGCCATGACGCTGAATTTGAGCCAGGTGGTGACGGCCGTCAGGGCGCCGCCGCCGGCCGCTTTGCGCAGCATGTCGCGGTACTCGGCCATGGTTCGGGTGATGTAGTGCTCGCCGGTTTCAGAGCTGCGCTTGGCCACCTTGGCCGCCAGCATCGAGGTGTTGGCGTCCAGCAGGGCCCGCAGACTGCGCCGCTCTTGCCCGACCGCGACCAGGTGCGCCAGCAGCCTGGCCGTGCTAGGGCCAGACTCTGCAGCCACCAGGCAGTTCAGCAGAGCCCGGATGCGCAGCACCCGCTCCCGCAACTGGCGCAGTTGAAACACCAGATTGACCGATATGCCGTGCTCGTCCAGATGGGTGTAGACCGACGCTGCCGCGTGTCGGCAGGCGTCCAGCCCTTCCTGAAAGCGGCGCAGGGCGGCCCGCCGGTCAGCGGTTTCGGTGCCGGGTGAGGCCAGAAAGCTGTCCCGCACCGCCTCAAAGTCCCGCGCCAAGCTGTGGAAGGCCTGTGCCTGGCGGGCCGGTGCGCTCATGCGCTGGCGCAACTCCGGCGTGAAACCAGCGGCACGCACCTGGCTGGTGCAGAAGGTGATGGCCTCCAGCAGCAGGTTTTGCCATTGGGTGAGCGTCGCCGGCTCAGCAGGCTTGGACCGGGGCGCCGGGGCCTGCAGCAAGGCACTGAGGCGGGTCAGGGCGACTTCACCCAATGCGGCCAGCCATTGCGCATCAAAGGGCTGCGACAGCACCAGCATGAACAGGGTCGAGGCGTCGCTGGTTTCGGGGGTCGATGGCATCAGCTTGTGTCGCAACCGCTGGGCCAGCTCGCTGGTGAAGGCGCTGCGCGACGAAAAACCAAAATCGGCCAGCAGGCTGGTGGCGTCCAGCGCCTCCAGCAGTTGGCGCCACCAGGCCTGCAGCCGATCCCGGGTCGCGGGGCGCGCCTGCAGCGCGTCGAGCATCAGGTCCAGGCGGGCCAGAGTCGCCGGCACCGAGCCCTCGACACCGCGCAGCCAATCCACCAGCGCAATCAGCCAGAGGTGCCGGTCCACCAGCCCGGCCTGCGGGTCCAGGCTGTCGAGCAAGGCGGGCAGATCACGCATCGGCTGGCCAGACGGGTGGCGCTGTCAGTGCAGGGTGCGTGTGCCACCCGCGGCGCTC
>JBAXMQ010000292.1:0-2273 GCA_037134215.1 Betaproteobacteria bacterium | reverse complement strand
CGCCGCCACCAAGGCTGGCCCGCCGGGCGTCCGTGGCGCCTGGCCTGCGTGCTCGCGGTTGATTGGGCGGGCGCGTTACCATCCTTGCATCAACGCCGCGATAGTCGGCCAACGCTGTGGCAACCGCGAATGAACTCCGGCCTGTCGCCACAGCCACCCGACAGGCTTGCGAACAAGGTTGGGCCGTCAGCCAGGGAATCCGGATTGCCCGACACCGCGCCCATCAGCACGTTGGCGCAGTGGGTGGCCATACCGGCGGGCTGAAGCCAATTCGCGGTTGCCACAGACCCTGTGAGCAGCACCGGTGTTAACGCCAGCCACGGTGACCCGCCCACACCTCGAACCGCGAGCGCGTAAGCCCGACGGTGTGGACGCCCACTGTGCTCGTCAAGAGCGTCGCCACCAAGGCTGGCCCGCCGGGCGTCCGTGGCGCCTGGTCTGCGTGCTCGCGGTTGATTGGACGGGCGCGTTACCACCCTTGCATCAACGCCGCGATAGTCGGCCAACTCTGTGGCAACCGCGAATGAACTCCGGCCTGTCGCCACAGCCACCCGACAGGCTTGCGAACAAGGTTGGGCCGTCAGCCAGGGAATCCGGATTGCCCGACACCGCGCCCATCAGCACGTTGGCGCAGTGGGTGGCCATACCGGCGGGCTGAAGCCAATTCGCGGTTGCCACAGACCCTGTGAGCAGCACCGGTGTTAACGCCAGCCACGGTGACCCGCCCACACCTCGAACCGCGAGCGCGTAAGCCCGACGGTGTGGACGCCCAATGCGCTCGCCAACGAAGCCTCGAATAAGGCCATGTCACCACGAGACTCGCAACGACACCCCCTGGCAATCCGTCAAGCTGCCTGAAACGCCACCCGCCCGCCCACAATGGTGTACCGCACACCAGCCGGTAATTCGTAACCGGAAAACGGCGTGTGTTTGCCCTGGCTGCGCAGGTGCGCAGGCTGAACCGTCCAGGCGGCGGCCGGGTCAAACACGCAAATGTCCGCCACCGCACCGACCACCAAGCGCCCAGCGCTGGCAGCATGTGGACCCAGGGCACTGCCCAGCACGCGGGCTGGGCCGCTGCTGACGGTGGCCAGGGTCTGCGCAAGGCCCAAGCCCTGTTGTTGCCCCCATTTGAGCGCCAAGCTCAGCAAAAGCTCGACCCCAGTGGCGCCGGCCTCGCTCTCGGCAAAGGGCAGGGCCTTGGCGTCGTCATCCACCGGCGTGTGGTCAGACACCAGCGCGTCGATGGTGCCGTCGGCCAGACCGGCCTGCAGGGCATCGCGGTCGCGTTGCTGGCGCAGGGGCGGGTTGAGGCGGGCCCGGCTGTCAAAGTAGCCCAGGTCGACATCGGTCAGGTGCAGCGAATTGATGCTGACGTCACAAGTGACGCGCAGGCCGTCTTGCTTGGCCTGGCGCACCAGCGCCACGCCAGCCGCGCTGCTCAGGCGGCACAGGTGCACCCGCGCGCCGGTGGCCTTCATCAGCTCAAAAATAGTGTGCAAAGCGATGGTTTCTGCCGCCACCGGCACGCCGCTCAGGCCCATGCGGGTGGCCAGGGCACCGCTGGCGGCCACGCCGCGTCCCAGGTGGTAGTCTTGCGGCCGCAGCCATACGGCGTAGTCAAAAGTGCTGGCGTACTGAAAGGCACGCTGCAGCACCTGGGTGTTGGCCAGCGGCACCTCGGCCTGGCTGAAAGCGACGCAGCCGGCCTCGCTCAGGGCCACCATCTCGGTCAGGGTCTCGCCGGTCAGGTTGCGGGTCAGGGCGCCCAAGGGGTGCACCTGGGCCAATTGCAGCTTCTCAGCGCGATGGCGCAGCATCTCCACCAGGCCGGGCTCGTCCAGCACCGGGTCGGTGTCGGGCGGACAGACCAGCCGGGTCACGCCGCCGGCCACGGCGGCCGCCAGCTCCGACTGCAGCATGCGCGCATGTTCGTGGCCAGGCTCGCGCAGCCGCACCGCCAGGTCCACCAGGCCGGGCGCCACAACACAGCCGCGGGCATCGATGACCTGGTCTGCATGGAAGTCACTCGCTATATTTTTAATAGCTACAACCTCAGTATTGACAAGGGCTACATCGGCTATTTCGTCAAAACCCGAGGCGGGATCGATGACCCGGCCGCCTCTGATCAGCATGTTCATGATGGTGTCATTCCTCGTGCAGGCCTGCGGGCTTCAGGCTTCATTGCCAGCCACAATGCTCATGACCGCCATGCGCACGGCAATGCCGAAGGTGACCTGCGGCAGGATCACGCTCTGCACGCCGTCCACCAC
>JBAXMQ010000291.1:0-2288 GCA_037134215.1 Betaproteobacteria bacterium | reverse complement strand
CCTATGATGCGAGGTTGTCTGCGCCGCCCATGCCCATGCCCGAACCTGAAACCGATCCTCTGCGTCTGCCCCAGCCCCACCACGCCCACCAGATCAGCATCCGGGGTGCGCGCACCCACAATCTCAAGAACATTGACGTCGACATTCCGCGCAACCAGTTGGTGGTGATCACCGGCTTGAGCGGTTCGGGCAAGTCCAGCCTGGCGTTTGACACCCTGTACGCCGAGGGCCAGCGCCGTTACGTGGAGAGCCTGTCCACCTACGCCCGGCAGTTCCTGCAGTTGATGGACAAGCCCGACGTGGACGTGATCGAGGGCCTGAGCCCGGCGATCTCCATCGAGCAAAAAGCCACCTCGCACAACCCGCGCTCCACGGTGGGCACGGTGACCGAGATCCACGACTACCTGCGCTTGCTCTATGCCCGCGCCGGCACGCCGTTTTGCCCCGATCACCATCTGCCCCTGCAGGCGCAAACCGTGAGCCAGATGGTCGACGCCGTGCTGGCGCTGCCGGCCGATACCCGGCTGATGATCCTGGCGCCCTTGGCGCGCGGCAAAAAGGGCGAATTCCAGGACATCTTTGCCGACCTGCAGGCGCAGGGCTATGTGCGCTTTCGCGTCAACGGCCAGGCGTTTGAATTTGACGAACTGCCAGCGCTCAAAAAAACCGAAAAGCATGACCTGGACGTGGTGATCGACCGCATCAAGGTGCGGCCGGAGCTAAAGCAGCGCCTGGCCGAGAGCTTCGAGGCGGCGCTGCGGGTGGGCGGTGGCCGCGCCATTGCTGTCGAAATGGATAGCAACGAACCCAATAACGACGGGGCTCAGAGCCCTGTAGAGCACTTGTTCAACGCCAAGTTCTCCTGCCCAATTTGCAGCTACTCGATCAGTGAGCTGGAGCCGCGTTTGTTCTCCTTCAACTCGCCGCAGGGCGCCTGCCCGGCCTGTGACGGTTTGGGCATGCAGGAGTTTTTTGACCCGGCGCGGGTGGTGGCCTTCCCCAGCTTGAGCCTGGCCAGTGGCGCCATCAAGGGCTGGGACCGGCGCAATGGCTACTACTTTGCCCTGTTGGAGAGCCTGGCCCGGCATTACCGCTTTGACATCGAAGCCCCGTTCGAATCGCTGCCGCCACTGGTGCAGCGCTCAGTCTTGCATGGCTCGGGCGAGGAGGACATCAAGTTCAGCTATGTGATCGACTCTGGCGCCAGCCAGGGCAAGAAACTCAGCAAGAAGCACCCCTTCGAGGGCATCATCCCGAACATGCAGCGGCGCTATAGGGAAACCGATTCAACGCTGGTGCGCGAAGATCTGGGCCGCTTGCGCAGCACGCAGCCCTGCCCCGACTGCGCTGGCTCCCGGCTGCGCCGTGAGGCCCGGCACGTGAAGATCGGCGAAGGCGCGCAATCACGCGCTATTTTCGAGGTCAGCCACATGACATTGGCCCAGGCACAAGCCTACTTCGACCATCTCCAGATGGCCGGCGCCAAGGGCGAGATTGCCGGCAAGGTGGTGCGCGAAATCGGCCTGCGCCTCAAGTTCCTGAACGATGTCGGCCTGAACTACCTGAGCCTGGACCGCAGCGCCGAGACCTTGAGCGGCGGCGAGTCGCAACGCATCCGGCTGGCCTCGCAGATCGGCTCGGGCCTGACCGGCGTGATGTATGTGCTGGACGAGCCCAGCATCGGGCTGCACCAGCGCGACAACGACCGCCTGATCAGCACCCTGCACCACCTGCGCGACATTGGCAACAGCGTGCTGGTGGTGGAACACGACGAAGACATGATGCGTGCCGCCGACCATGTGATCGACATGGGTCCGGGCGCTGGCGTGCACGGCGGCCGGGTGGTGGCCCAAGGCACTTTTGAGGCCGTGCGGGACAACCCCGATTCGCTGACCCGTCGCTACCTGGCGCATACCCTGAGCATCGCCGTGCCGAGCAAGCGGCACCGCCTTCAGGACCAGGCCACACCACAGTGCCTGCGCATTGTGGGCGCCAGCGGCAACAACCTCAAAAATGTCAGCGTCGACATCCCGGTGGGGCTGTTCACCTGCGTCACCGGCGTATCCGGCTCCGGTAAGTCCACGCTGGTCAATGACACGCTGTACACGGCGGTGGCACGCCAGCTGTACCGGGCCCATGAGGAGCCGGCGCCACATGAGTCGATTGAGGGTATCGAGCATTTCGACAAGGTGATCAACGTTGACCAGTCGCCGATCGGGCGCACACCGCGCTCCAACCCGGCCACCTACACCGGCCTGTTCACCCCGATCCGCGAGCTGATGGCCGAG
>JBAXMQ010000290.1:0-2289 GCA_037134215.1 Betaproteobacteria bacterium | reverse complement strand
CCATGCAGGGCAACCTTTGACGACTTTAGTTAAAAAAGCCGCGCAGCCCTCGTGGTATGGGCGCAGTCAGCTACTGAAACTGTAGCAGTTGCAACGCAGGGCCCCGCTTATTTCCGCCATGGCACTGGTGCAGCGGTTTTGGCAGGAAAACCGATTGCTCTGGCGCGACTTACGAGGCGGCATCTCCATGTCGATCACCACCTCGCTACAGGGGGTGGGTGCTACCCTGCAGTTGCTGGTATTGCGCTGGGCTCATGAGGCGCTGGGCTTTGCCGTTCTGGTCACTGGCGGCATGCTCCTGATCTGGCTAAAAAAAGGGCGGCCCGTTCGGGCCGCCCTCAGTGTCAACGCAAAGTAGCGCTCTGCGCTATCAGAAGTTGTAGCGGATGCCAAAGCCCAGCGCGTGCGGGGACGCACCTGCGCCAGACGCTGCAGGGAAATTGTCCGCTGCGGCGAAGGAGCCCTTGGCTTTGGTTCCGTTGTTGATCTGGGTGTAGTAGGTGTAAACGGTAAAGTCCTTGTCTATCGAGTAATCGGCCTCGATCGCATAGGCGGTCAGGTCATCGGCGGCACCGCTGGAGGATTCGCTCGAAGCGCCATAACTCGCCTTGAGCGTTGTCTGGCCCATTACATAGGTGCCGGTCACGATCCAATTATTGGTCTTCTTGCCATTGTTGTTGTCAATGGTGCTGACGGCAACACCCGCAGTCCACGCGTCCATTTTTGCGCCAAACGTGACCTTGTTTCCGGTCAAGGCAAAGGCGCTGGTGGTGGCGGTGGGCGCAATGGCGTTGTCCAGGCTCTGGTAGGCATACCCGGCGTTGAACATGCCATTGTCCCAGTACAGCGAAGCGCCCACCATGCTCTTGGCGTAGCCAGGCACAGCACCCACGGGCGCCGTTGCCGCTTCGTCTGGCGAATACGCCAGCTTACCTACCGTGTTGGCAAACTTGGGGCTGGTGTAGACCAGCACGTTGGTCCTGCGGGTGTGCACGTTGTCGAATGCACCCAGGCCGGCGATGTTGGTGGCGGCCTTGGAGCCTTTGCCGTGGATGATCAGCTCTTGCAGGTCGCCTTCACCCCACAGCGCATAGGCCGTGCCTTCCATGGATTTCAGTGGCATGTCGTTGGTTCCAACGATCAGGCTGCCCATGGAAGCGCTGCTCAGGCCCACAAAGCTGTTGCGGCTGGCCAGCGACTTGCTCTGGGCAGAGTCATCCGGAGCCACGCCGGTTTCCAGTTGGAAGATGCCTTTGAGGTCACCACTGAAGGCCTTTTCACCCTTGAAGCCAAGGCGTGAGGAGAAGTTCTGGATCGCCGTGCGGCTGGTCGCGCCGTCGGTATTTGATTCCAGTGCCAGGTCAATGCGGCCATACACGGTCACACTGGGTGCCGCGCTTTGCGCGAAGGCTGAAACGGAGAAGCCCGCGCCAATGGCAAGAAGCCCAGCAGCCGCGATCAGGTTTTTACGAAATGAGATTGTCATGGTAAGCCCTTGGTGAGTTTGGTTGCGAACTGCGCAAGAATCTGCAAACAGTCGGCCACGAGTTTAGATTTGGCGTATGTCGTTCTTTTTACGCTTGCATATCAAATGTTTGACGTTGTTATTCAATCGGCTCCCGTAGATACCGATAGGAAATTCAGCAAGGGAGCTGACCCGGATTGAGGCCGAGTTGAGCAACAAGGCGCGTCATTTCAGCCTGGCAAGGGTTCGCACTTGAAGGTGTTTCTAAACGGCAAGCAGAGCACCCTGCCCATGCACGGCACCACTGAACTTGGCAAAGGGCTGGAAAACGCCATCAAGCGCCAACTTGGATTGAAGTAAGGAAAGACTATGTTTGATTACCCCGTAACCCTGACGCCAGATGGCGACACCCTGCTGGTGACTTTTGCCGACGTACCCGAGGCCATCACCTTCGGTGCCGATGAGGACGAGGCTTTGTTGCAAGCTGTCGATGCCCTGGAGACTGGACTGTCCTTCTATGTGGAGTCGCGCAAACCACTGCCTTCGCCCAGCAAACCCAAACGCGGCCAAAAGACAGTGCGCCCAGGTGCGCTGGAAGGCGCCAAACTGGGCTTGTACCAGGCCATGACAGAGCAAGGCATCCGAAAAGCGGAACTGGCCCGACGCCTGGGCTGGCATGTTCCGCAAGTAGATCGACTGTTTGACCTGCGACACGCCAGCAAACTCGACCAGATCGAGACGGCCGCACGCTCTCTTGGGCGCACGGTTGAGGTGCGGGTGACATAGGCGAAATGGGTTACGGACTTCGCGCATAGCAAAGCCAG
>JBAXMQ010000289.1:0-2294 GCA_037134215.1 Betaproteobacteria bacterium | reverse complement strand
GCGTTCCAGCGCATGTAGGCGCGCAAGCGCTCTTCAATCTCGATGTTGCCAGGGCAACGCTCCTCCTGGTCGGTCTCGATGGTGTTGACGTAGCCGGTGTTGGCCGAGAACGGCATATCAATGCTGTTTTGCCGCGCGTGCTCCAGCAACTGCTCCAACAGGAAGTGCGCCCGCTCCGGTCCCTCGCTCTCGATCACAGCGGACAGCGCGTCCATCCATTCACGGGTTTCTTGCCGGTCGGCATCCTCTGCCAGGTTGTGGACGGGCTGATCAGGTACTGCAGACATGTCGATCTCCTCTGGCTGGGGGCCAATTTTTAGCTTGTGAGTAAATTTTCACATAAAAACAAATCAATTTCAAATAATGCCAGTTCATTTCATATTAAGAAATATATCTCGTGTCTCTGCCCTGTAAAAACCAGGGGGCTCAGTCGTCGGCCTCCCCTACACTCCGCTCATGCCCCTTATGACCTTGAGACCATCTGCCAGCCCGCTCCAAAAGATGCCGCTGGCCAGGTTCCGGCATTGGTGGCGACGCCTGACGCCGCAACGACAGGACCGTTTCGCGGTGCTGGCGCCCCTGGCAGCCGTGCTGCTGTTTCTGGCCGCCATCGTGGCAGCCTTCGCTTACCTGCGGTTGGAGGAGATCGAACGCGAGCATGAGGCTGTGCGCCGCGACGTGGAGTACACACAACAGCAGCTGCGGCTGCGGCTGCTGGAACGCCAGGAACAGCTGATGCACCTGGCCCGTGAGATGTCCAACAAAGAGGTTGACACGGAAGACTTCGAGTCTCGGGCTGAAACCATGATCGCGCGCTACCCTGAGCTGCAGGGTTTGAGCTGGATCGATGAGCGGCGTCGGGTCATCGCCAGTGTGGGTACCGCCAGGCTGTCAGCCATCCAGCTGCGCACGGGGGGCAGCAACCTGAAGCCTGGCGAACTGGACAGTGCCTTCAGCTCGGCACGAGACCTGCAGCAGCCCCTGTATTTGCAGCGGCCTGAGTCGGCAGAGGGCCCGGCCATGCTGCAGCTGCATGTGCCGCTCAGTGACCGTGCGCGCTTTCTTGGCGTGCTGGCGGCCGACTATTCGGTGGATGGTCTTTTCCGCTACGGCGTCCCCGCCGAGGTGTCAGCGCGTTACGCGATTTCCTTCCATGACGGCAAGGGGGCCCTGCTGGCCGGTGCCAACATGCCGGCGCGCAACCCGGCCTCCGGCCTGCTGCCCTGGGCCAGCCCGGCCAGGGCCTATGAGGTCGCGGTCTCCCCAGTCGGTAGCGGCCTGCTGATTCGCGGCCAGGCCTACCGGACATCGCTTGGCGTGATTGGCAGCGGGCTGTTCTGGTTGGTGACTGCCCTGAGCGCCATGACGGCCTGGATGCTGATCGCCAACTGGCGCCACACACGCCGCCGCCTGCAGGCACAGCAGGCCCTGATGTCGGAAACCAGCTTCCGCCGTGCGATGGAAAACTCCATGCTCACCGGTATGCGCGCGCTTGATCTGCAAGGCCGCATCACCTATGTCAATGCCGCTTTTTGCCAGATGACCGGCTGGAATGAGTCAGACCTGGTTGGTCGCACCGCACCTTTTCCCTACTGGCCGGAGGCCGATGCCGAGAACCTCAGAGCCAGGCTGGAGGATGAGCTCGCGGGCAAGACCACGCCCGGAGGCATCCAGATGCGTGTCAAACGCCGTGACGGCACCCAGTTCGATGCCCGCCTCTATGTCTCGCCGCTGATCGACGCGCGCGGCACACAAACCGGTTGGATGACCTCGATGACCGACATCACCGAGCCCAACCGCATCCGGGAACAGTTGTCCGCCTCCCACGAACGTTTCACCACCGTGCTTGAAGCGCTGGACGCGTCGATTTCAGTCGCGCCCCTGGGCAGCGACGAGCTGTTGTTTGCCAACAAGCTGTACCGGCTCTGGTTTGGCACGCCGGCCGGCGGCCACTTGCGCCTGGTGGCGCAAGCCGGCGTGCCACCGAGTCCACGCACCGAAATCGCCCAGGATGATGTGGACGCCTTTGCCGGCCTGCCCACCAACCTGCTGCCGGAATCCGATGCCGAAAGTGCCGAGGTCTACATCGAGACCCTCGACAAATGGCTGGAGGTCCGAACCCGCTATTTGAGCTGGGTCGACGGGCGACTGGCGCAAATGGTGATTGCCACCGACATCAGCGCACGGCGCATGGCCGAGGAGGAGGCCGCCGCCCAAACTGAGCGGGCGCAAAACGCCAGCCGCCTGATCACCATGGGCGAAATGGCGTCCAGCGTGGCGCATGAACTCAACCA
>JBAXMQ010000288.1:0-2351 GCA_037134215.1 Betaproteobacteria bacterium | reverse complement strand
GACCGTTATTTCCAGGAGTCGAGCACGGGCAATCCCAACGCCGACAAGCTGGTGCCCGAGGGCATCGAGGGCCGCGTGCCTTACAAGGGCTCGATGGTCGCCATCGTCTACCAAATGGCCGGCGGTGTGCGCGCCAGCATGGGCTACTGCGGCTGCGCCACTCTGGACGACATGCATCACAGCGCTGAATTTGTGGAGATCACCACCGCCGGCATCCGAGAAAGCCATGTGCACGACGTGCAGATCACCAAAGAAGCGCCCAACTACCGCGCGGATTAGTACAGAAGATGCATCAAAAAATCCTGATTCTGGACTTCGGCTCGCAAGTCACCCAGCTGATCGCCCGCCGTATCCGCGAAGCCCATGTGTTTTGCGAGGTGCATCCTTGCGACGTCAGTGACGACTGGGTGCGCGCCTATGCCCGCGACGGTTCGCTTAAGGGCATCATCCTGTCGGGCAGCCACGCCAGCGTGTACGAGGAAAGCACCGACAAGGCGCCGCAGGCCGTTTTTGAGCTGGGCTTGCCGGTGCTGGGCATTTGTTACGGCATGCAGACCATGGCGCACCAGCTGGGAGGCCGGGTGCAGAGCGGCCACCAGCGTGAATTCGGCCACGCCGATGTGCGGGCCCACGGCCACACCGAGCTGCTGCGCGGCATCCAGGACTACGCAACCGACGAAGGCCATGGCATGCTCAAGGTCTGGATGAGCCATGGCGACAAGGTGACCGAGTTGCCGCACGGCTTCAAGCTCATGGCCAGCACGCCCAGCTGCCCGATTGCTGGCATGGCCGACGAAGATCGGCGCTTTTACGGTGTGCAGTTTCACCCCGAGGTGACCCATACCCAGCGCGGCGCCGCGATTCTGGAGCGCTTTGTGCTCGACATCTGCGGCACCCGGGCCGACTGGATCATGGGCGACTACATCAGCGAGGCGGTGGAGAAAATCCGCGCCCAGGTCGGTACCGAAGAGGTCATCCTGGGCCTGTCCGGCGGGGTCGATTCATCGGTGGCCGCCGCCCTGATCCACCGCGCCATCGGCGACCAGCTCACCTGTGTGTTTGTCGACCACGGCCTGCTGCGCCTGAACGAGGGCGACCAGGTGATGGCCATGTTCGTGGGCAAGCTGCACGCCAAGGTGGTACGGGTGGACGCTGCCGACCAGTTTATGGGCCACCTGGCCGGGGTGAGCGAGCCAGAGGCCAAGCGCAAGATCATCGGCCGCGAGTTTGTGGCATGTTTTAAGGCTGCAGCCCTTGATATCACTCGCGGGGATGCTACCAAAACCGGAGCAAAGTGGCTGGCTCAAGGCACCATCTACCCGGACGTGATCGAATCAGGCGGCGCGGGTAACAAAAAGGCCGTGACCATCAAAAGCCATCACAACGTGGGCGGCCTGCCCGAGCAACTGGGCCTGAAGCTGCTGGAGCCGCTGCGCGAGCTGTTCAAGGACGAGGTGCGCGAGCTGGGCGTGGCCCTGGGCCTGCCCCGCAACATGGTCTACCGCCACCCCTTTCCCGGCCCGGGTCTGGGCGTGCGCATTCTGGGCGAAGTCAAAAAAGAGTTCGCCGACCTGCTGCGCCGCGCCGACGACATCTTCATCCAGGAACTGCATAACTTTCGCGACGAAGCCACCGGCAAGAGCTGGTACGAACTCACCAGCCAGGCCTTTGCCGTGTTTTTGCCGGTAAAGAGCGTTGGCGTGATGGGCGACGGCCGCACCTACGACTACGTGGTGGCCCTGCGCGCGGTGCAAACCAGCGACTTCATGACCGCCGATTGGGCCGAGCTGCCCTACGCCCTGCTGAAAAAAGTGTCCAGCCGCATCATCAACGAGGTGCGCGGCATCAACCGCGTGACCTATGACGTGAGCAGTAAGCCGCCGGCGACGATTGAGTGGGAATGACTCCATAGCGGCCCACAGGCAAGGGTATTCACCGCGGTGGTCTTGCATCATGCGCACAGCGCGTTCGCGAACCTCTGGGGGAAAACGGTTTGATTTTTTACTCGTGACGCCATCTTCTCAAATTTAGGAGTCTCCATGAAAACCAGGGCGATTCATAGTGGGGTTCGCTGGGCGCTTACTATGCGGTCACCCATGCGAAAGGAGTCGTAGTGCGGCGGCACCGAAGTTTCTGACGGATCCGGGCGGCTGCGGCAGCGGCTCTTGCTTGCACCGGCTCCCGTGGACCGGACTTGATCGGTGAATTCCCAAAAATAACCTAATAGGTTAATATCACGCCTTGTGGAGAAAGCTATCCCTCATTGCAAGCTGGCGGTCGTCAAGGCCATGGTCGGCGCCGGGAAGGTGCGAACTACACGAGGCGCTCGCGAGGGGGCCGTGGCCTTGGGT
>JBAXMQ010000287.1:0-2380 GCA_037134215.1 Betaproteobacteria bacterium | reverse complement strand
AGGGCATGGCGGTGGAACTCACCACCAAGGTAGAGGCGGCGATCTGGAGCAAGTTCGTGCACAACTGCGCCATCAACCCCATCAGCGCCATGACGGGCCTGCGCCCGGCGCAGATCATGCAGACGCCACCGGCGCAGGCGCTGATGGAGCACGTGATCGATGAAATTTTGCTGGTGGTCGCTGCGCTGGGGATTGTGCTGCCTGAAGCTGATGCCCGCAGCGAGATCTTGCATCATTGCCGCGAACGCATGAACCAGCCCTCAATGCTGCAGCACTTGCTGGCCGGCAAGCCCACCGAGATTGGCGCCCTGAACGAGGCCCTGGTGTCGCGCGCCGCAGCCCTGGGCCTGGCCGTGCCCTTTAATTCGGCGGTGGTGCTCGCCATCCGCGCCCTGGAGGCCGCCGCTGCCTTGCCGCCAGTGCCTGATGGCGTCTGACCAAAGCTTTATCGAGCATGTGGCCTACCCCGGCGGCAAGCCCTGGTTGCGCATTGGCGAAGACCTGGATGACCGGGACTTGCTGCGCCGGCTGTTTGTGGTGACTGCGGCTGAGGTGCCGCTGCCAAAGCCCAAGAAGCCGCGGGTGCGTGCGCCCAAGCCTAAAGTTTGAATGGGTTATGGATCGAGAGCGTCTCTATCTTCAAGCCATCCTGCAAGTCTTCAGTGAGTAGCCGTTGCGCGCCCGACAGAACGGCGCAAGCCACAATGTGTGCGTCATAGAAAGACAGGTTGAACCGTTTCGCCAACGCAACGGCTTTCTCATGCGATGTCAGGGTTAGTGTTACGACTTCGCAAGCGGCTTTGACGGTCATGAGAAGCGCCTCTGTTTCAGGCCATGGCAGCTTGAGCTTGCGGTGGCAAACGGAGGTCACTTCGTTCAGCACCTGCACGCTGATGACGGCGCCAGCAGCGACGATGTCCTGCGCCCGATCAGCTTTTGCAGTGTCCCCGGACAGTAGGTACAGAATGACGTTGCTGTCGACAAAAGGCTTGCTCAAGGCAGGTCCGTGTCCTGATTGGCTTCCAGACGGTCAAAATGAAAATCGGCCGGCAGGCGTCCACGCAGTTCGCGTAGCCGCGACAACAGCTCAGTGACGGAAGGCTTTTTGACCACTTCAAAAGACCTGGCACCAACCAAGTGCAGGTCAATCTCTTCACCTTCTTTCAGATCAAGCGCCTGCACCAGACTGGCTGGAAAGCGCACCGCCAGTGAATTGCCCCATTTTGAAACTTGCATAAGCGCCCTTTCTTAAATATACATTTTTTAAAAGTATATCTTCAAAGGCTTTTCCGAGGGTTTTATCACCGACAGATAATCCAATCCCATGGAATTCATCACCTTTTTGCTCGACTTCATCCTCCACGTGGACAAGTACCTGGAGGCCTTTGTCCGCAATTACGGCCTGTGGGTGTACGCCCTGCTGTTTGTGGTCATTTTTGTCGAGACCGGCGTGGTGGTGATGCCCTTCTTGCCCGGTGATTCGCTGCTGTTTGTGGTGGGCGCCATGTGCGGGGTGGGGCTGATGAGTTATCCGCTGTCGGTGGGTCTGTTGCTGGCGGCTGCCGTGCTGGGCAACCAAACCAATTACGCCTTGGGCCGCCGTATCGGCCCCAGAGTGTTCCAGTGGCAGGATTCGCGCCTGTTCAACAAGGCGGCCTTTGACCGCACCCATGCGTTTTACGAGCGCTATGGTGGCATCACCATCGTGGCCGCGCGCTTCATGCCCTTTGTGCGCACCTTTGCCCCGTTTGTGGCCGGGGTAGCGCGCATGACCCGCGCCAAGTTCACTTTTTATGATGTGACGGGTGGCGCCTTGTGGGTGGTGGGGCTCATCACCGTCGGCTATTTCTTTGGCAATATTCCGTTCGTCAAGGCGCACCTGGACAAGATCATTTGGGCCATGATCCTGATCCCTGGGCTGGTGGTGATGTGGGGTGCCTGGAAAGCCCGCAAACAGTGAGCCAGCCCGGTTGGGCAGTGCCCACCCCGCGCGCACCGCCACCGGCCGACATCGCTGCGCTTGACGGCTGGCTGCAGGCTGGCGAAGCCGCCTATCCCGACCTGCGGCCTGGCACGGCCAAAGGCATTGTTTGGCAAGGTGCCGACCGGCAGCGTCGGCCCTGGGCGGTGGTGTACCTGCACGGCTTCAGTGCCAGCCGGCTGGAGACCGCGCCGCTGGCTGAGGTGGTGAGCCAGGCGCTGGGCGCCCATGTGTTCTACACCCGCCTCACTGGCCATGGCCGCAGTGGTGCAGCGATGGCTGAGGCTCTGCCGCAAGACTGGATGGCCGACGCCGTGGAGGCCTTGCAAGTGGGCCAGATCCTCGGGGAGCGGGTGCTGATGGTCAGCTGCTCGACCGGTGCCACTTTGGCGACCTGGC
>JBAXMQ010000286.1:0-2401 GCA_037134215.1 Betaproteobacteria bacterium | reverse complement strand
CGGGCCTGGCGCGGCCCGACACCCAGCTGTACTTCAGCCCCTTGAGTTATTCCACCGACTACGTGGGCCGGCGGCCGTTGCTCAAACCCGACCCCTGGCCCGGCTTTATTTTGGGCTTTAACCCCTGCCGCCCCACCAGCACCGGCCGCATCGACATCGCCTCGCCAGACCCGGCGCAGCCACCGCGCATCCACCCCAATTACCTGGGCACAGAGGCCGATGTGGCCGGCGTGCTGGCCGGCGCACGCCTGATCGGCCGCCTGCAGCAAACGCCAGCCCTGCGCGGCCTGACCCTGGGCCCACCAGCGGTAGACCCGGCCGCGTTGACGGACGACGCACTGCTGGCCGACTTTCGGGCGCGCAGCGGCACCGTCTACCACCCCTGCGGCAGCTGCCGCATGGCGCCCGAGGCCCAGGGCGGCGTGGTCGATGCCAGCCTGCGCGTGCACGGCGTGCAGGGCTTGCGGGTGGTGGATGCGTCGGTGTTCCCCAACATCACCTCGGCTAATACGCAGGCGCCGACTGTCATGCTGGCTTGGAAGGCGGCGGGGTTGATTTTGGCGGGCGATTAGAAAGATCGGCTATTTGCGATCTGGGGTTGGAACTAAGAGTAGCCCAGATGCTCGGACATTGCATTTCGGTTGGAGGCAAGCAAGGTAATCGTGGCAAAACCGAGCTTTAGTCGTTTTTTCCAAAATAGAATTTCGTGATTTACGATCAAATTGGTGGCTCCGATGAAATCTCTCAGCGACTTCAGTGTTTTGGTGCTGCCTGGGCGTGATGGGTCAGGCGAGGACCATTGGCAAACAGCATGGGAGCGCCATTTTTCCGAGTTCGTTCGTGTCCAACAACAAGATTGGGTACATCCCGTTTATTCAGAGTGGGCGGTTGGGTTAACTCATGCAGTCCGCGATGCGACCAAACCAATTCTGTTGATCGCCCATAGCGCGGGAACATCTTTAGCCATGCGGTGGTCATCTGACAACCCGCAATTGGCTCGCAAGGTGGCAGGTGCATTCTTGGTGGCGCCCTCTGATCGTGACGTGTTGGAGGGCAGCCCAGACAATCCCATTCAAGGATTCGGCCCCATGCTTCTCAAGCCCTTACCCTTTAAGTCTTTGGTGGTCGCAAGTCAGAATGATCACTTAGTGACTTTTGAAAGAGCGACGACTTTTGCTACCGCTTGGAAGGCGGACTTGGTCGATGCAGGAATGAGTGGGCACCTGGGCTCTGCTGCAAATCTAGGGGTTTGGCCGTTCGGATTGCTGACCTTGGGGCAGCTCTTGGAATCCCTTTAGTCACTGCAATGGCGCCAGATGCACATGGTCTATCCTGAAATTGGATAGATGCCCTGTGAATGACCGAAAGGGGGACTGGACCTGACCTTGGTTGAAAACCGTCGACCGACTCCTGTGGCTCAAAGGCCTGAAGGGCGGGCTGACGCGGCAGCGCCTCATCAAGCGGCTGCGCAAGGTCCAGCTTGGCAACTTGGGCGACGTGTAACCTGTAGTCGAAGACGTGTTCGAGATGCGCGAACATTTCGGGCCAGGCTGGCGCACGTGCTATGTCGAGCACGGCGAGTTGGTGAGATGGTTTCGGTTGGCTGGTGCTCAGACGTTCCATCGTCATATCTCACCGGGATCTTGATCGGCATCTCGTACCGCTGTGGCTGCGACTTTGGCTGAACTTTGCGCGGTTTCGCGAGAACCTTGAACGCAATCCAAATAGCGAGGGCACCGAGGAGAAGATAGAGCAGTGTCATTTGAGTGCGTTACCTGATGGGTGCTTCATATCGCCTAACGTTGGAGTGCGCAACACCCAAATACAGGTGCCTGTCACAGCCGGGTGAAGACATCCTGGTGGTGCTGCCGGAAAACGCGCCATGCCTGTAAAGCTGCTTCTGGCCGTGCCCATTGCAGCACCATCTCTATTGCAATCCAAACAATAGAAGACAGACAATCTATCTGCTTCCAAACCGGCGGTTTCATTCATTGCCAACACATAAAGTTACCTATGCCATCAAGTCGCTTTTTACAGCCGTCCTCATGGATACCGTTTGATGTCACTGCGTTGTCATCAGCCTCCAAGTTTTTGATGGTCTACGGCGCATTGATGTGGCTGGCTTGCGGGCTCACCTACCTTTTCTCGTTGAGCGATGCGCGCGCCTTGCGTGAGGTGGGTATTTGGGTCAAACCCATGAAATTCATGGCGGCCACGGCCTTGTTTGCATGGACCACCGTGTGGGTGACCGAATTGGTCAATGCGCCACTCACGCATGGGCAGGCTTACAGGGGTATCTGCATCTTGCTGGTGGTCACGTCCTTTTTAGAGGTGGCGTACATCACCTACCAGGCGTCCCAAGGGGCTGCATCCCACTACAACACCAGCGATCCTTGGCACG
>JBAXMQ010000285.1:0-2440 GCA_037134215.1 Betaproteobacteria bacterium | reverse complement strand
GCCTTGTCAGCGGCGATTTAGCAGCTGGTCCCTTTGCCCAGGCCGTCCACGAAGCTTCGCAGCGCGCCACGGGCCTCTTCTTGGCGGTGGATGCCGCCGTGGCCTGCGCGCGGCGCCACCACCACGGTGGCGCACTGCGGGTGGCGCATCTGCTGCACGATGGCGCGGGTGAAGCCTGGCGGCGACACCTCGTCTTGACCGCCTACCAGCATCAGTACGGGCCGCCGGAACCACTGCAGGGCCTGCCGGTTGTCGTAGGCCCTCACGGTGTCGGCCAGGCGGATGCTGACGAAGGGCTTCCCGAACCATGGCACCTGGTTGGCAGCCCATTCCTGGGCGTTGGTCAGCGTGCCCTCCAGGATCAGGGCGTCCGGGGCGTGCTGGTTCGCCAAGTGGGCGCTGACCAGGGTGCCCATGGAGTAGCCCCAGTACACAAGAGGTAACTCGGCGCCAGCTTGACGCCGCGCTTCGGCCACAGCCGCGTAGGCATCGACCATCATGCGGCTCGTGCCACCCTCGCCGGCGCTCAGCCCCATGCCCCGGTAGTCCCAGACCATCACATGAACGGGCAAGTCACCCCCTAGCGCAGCCAGCCAGGCTGCATCACGCTGGATGTGATTGCCCCCGCCCTGGAAATAGAGCACCGTGGCCCGCGCCTGCGGGTGGCGCATGAACAGACCGCCGAGGGCCACGCCGTCATCGCTGTGGAACTGCAGGCGCTCCAACCGGCGAGGTGCCGCCAGCGGCTCGGCCCGGGCCAGCCAGTCGGCGGGAACGGAGGCGGTGGAGCGCCGGAACATATCGCCGTCGCCAACTTGGATGGACGCGCAGCCTGCCAGGGCAGCTGTCAGCATCAGGCAGACGAGAAAACAGCGGGACCATGCGGGGTTCATAGAAGATGTGATGTGAAGCGTGTGCGGTCAAGTATGGCACGGGCCTTGGGCCTCTGACATCATCCGGTCTGCCCTGTGCGCCAGCATCGGCTGACCCAAGAGGCCGCAGACTGAGCGCCTTCACGAGCCGAGCGGACGCGTCTGCGCCAATCTTCGCTGAACCGCGCCCATGTCCGACAGCTTCACCACCTCACCCAAACTTCCATCCCCGTTGACCCATCGCAATCGATTGCCATCCGGAGTCAAAAAAAGCACCCTGCCAAAAACTGGGGGAAAGTGCATTGCCTTTCGCGCTGCATCCTTCGTGCCATGAGCAATGGCGCCTCGACGGGGGCCTGTGGGAGAAAAAAGAACCCGAAAGGCGCATGCAGCGCCTGTGCGATGTTTTGGGCTTGCGGATGAGTCACAAACCAATCTTAGGGGAATGTTCTGGCGAGAACGAATGATTCGCCCCTAAACCGTCTGGTTGGATAAAAAAGCGCCACAGCCCTTGTGCCATGTGCGTGGCCAGCTACTGAAACTGTAGCGATCTCAATGTAGAGTCCCGCTCAATTCCGCGTAGGCAGCACACCCGCGCAACTGCCATGGGCCACCAAAGCCAACATACCGACGCTCTCGCCCAGCGTGGGGTACGGGTGAATCACCATGCACCATCTTGGTGACCCACTGATCCTGGCCGTTAGCGATTCGCTCACCCCGACACGCTATGATGGCTGCGCCCCTCCATTTCACCCTATAGCCGTGTCCAACCTGGCAGAACAAATTCGCGAAGCGCTGTCCATGTTTGCGCGCAACGACACGGCGCCAGCCTTGATCGGTGGCTTGGCGGTAGTTGCACACCAGGTCGTGCGCGCCACCAAGGATGTGGATTTTCTGGTGGAGGCTGAAGCTGCGGACAAAGTACACGCCGCGTTGCTGGATTTAGGCTACCAGTGCCTCTACCGCAGTGAAGACGCCGCCAACTATGTGCGCGCAGCGGAAGGGCTGGATTTGCTTTATGCACACCGTCCCCTTGCGCGTCGCCTGCTGGCACAGGCATCTGAGCGCGAGACTCCCATGGGCCGCATGCGCATCATCAGCGTGGAAGGCCTTATCGGCTTCAAGATGCAAGGCTTCGTGAACGACGCAACTCGGACGCACGACCTTGCCAGCGAGGCGGGCGTGCCTTTTCAACCGATGTTGGCTAACACCTCTGGCGTAGATCCCTTCGACGAGTGGCTGAGCCTGATGGAGGTTGTGCAAATGCTCTGCCCTGTTTGGCCTGCGCGTGACGCGCCCATGCAGGGCAACCATTGGCGAATTTAGTCAAAAAAGCCGCGTAGCCCACGGGGATGCTGTGCGGCCCGCTACTGAATCAGTAGCAATTTCAGAACACTACTTCTTGGCAGGCGGCAAATCCGTGCAACTACCGTGCGCCACCTCGGCCGCCATGCCAATTGATTCCCCAAGCGTGGGGTGGGGGTGGATGGTCTTGCCGATGTCCACGGCATCAGCCCCCATCTCGATAGCTAGCGCAATCTCGCCAATCATGTCGCCCGCGTGGGTGC
>JBAXMQ010000284.1:0-2444 GCA_037134215.1 Betaproteobacteria bacterium | reverse complement strand
ATTGGCCATGACCGTGCTGAAAGAGATCCGCGCCGCCTTTGCCCGTCGCGGCCATGAAACCTATGGCGAAGGCGTTAGCCAGCTCGACCATGCCCTGCAGTGCGCCGCCTTTGCCGAACGCGATGGCGCGGACGCGGCGCTGGTCACGGCCACCCTGCTGCATGACATCGGTCACCTGCTGCACGACCTGCCGGCTGACGTGGCGGACTCCGGCATTGACACCCAGCACGAAGCCAGTGGCTCGGCTTGGCTGTCGCGCCACTTCGGGCTGGCCGTGACCGAGCCTGTGCGTATGCATGTGGCAGCGAAACGCTACCTGGCCACCATGGAGCCGGGTTATTTTGAGCGGCTGTCCGAGGCCTCCGTCCTGTCGCTGCGGCTGCAGGGCGGCCCGATGACGGCGCCGCAGGCCGCAGCCTTTGCGGCGGAACCTTTTTTTGCCGATGCCATCCGGCTGCGGCGCTGGGACGAGGAAGGCAAGATCGTGGACTACCACGGCCCCGTACTCGACCATTTTTTACCCCGGGTACAAGCCTGTCTGGCTTGAACCCGAACTTGAACTTACCCAAGGACTGACATGAAAACCAAAGCCGCTGTTGCCTGGAAATCAGGCGCTCCCCTGAGCATTGAAACCGTTGACCTGGACGGCCCCCGCTTTGGCGAGGTGCTGGTCGAGATCAAGGCCACCGGCATTTGCCACACCGACTACTACACCCTGTCCGGCGCGGACCCGGAGGGCATCTTCCCGGCCATCCTGGGCCATGAGGGCGCGGGCATTGTGGTCGATGTGGGCCCAGGCGTGACCACGCTTAAAAAGGGTGACCATGTCATCCCGCTCTATACGCCCGAGTGCCGGCAGTGCAAGTTTTGCCTGAGCCGCAAGACCAACCTGTGCCAGCTGATTCGCGGTACCCAGGGCAAAGGCTTGATGCCCGACGCGACCAGCCGCTTCAGTCTGGACGGCAAGCCGATCTTTCATTACATGGGCACCTCCACCTTCAGCAACTACACGGTGGCGCCCGAGATCTCGCTGGCCAAAATCCGCAAAGATGCGCCGTTCGACAAAGTCTGCTACATCGGCTGCGGCGTGACCACCGGCATTGGCGCGGTGCTGTTCACAGCCAAGGTGGAGGCCGGCGCCAACGTGGTGGTGTTTGGCCTGGGCGGCATCGGCCTGAACGTGATCCAGGGTGCCAAGATGGTGGGCGCCGACAAGATCATCGGCGTGGACATCAACCCGGCCCGCCAGGCCATGGCCCGCCAGTTTGGCATGACGCACTTCATCAACCCCAATGAGACCGAGAACGTGGTCGACGCCATCGTCCAGCTGACCGATGGCGGCGCCGACTACAGCTTTGAGTGCATTGGCAACACCAAGGTCATGCGCCAGGCGCTGGAGTGCACCCACAAGGGTTGGGGCCGCAGCATCATCATCGGTGTGGCCGAGGCCGGTGCCGAGATCAGCACCCGCCCTTTCCAGCTGGTGACCGGGCGCAAATGGGAGGGCTCGGCCTTTGGCGGCGCACGCGGCCGCACCGATGTGCCCAAAATTGTGGACTGGTATATGGATGGCAAGATCAACATCGACGACCTGATCACCCACACCATGCCTTTAGAGGACATCAACCTCGGTTTTGATCTGATGAAGCGCGGCGAGTCCATCCGCGGCGTGGTGCTGTACTGAGGGCGCGCGCCGCTGCCCCGCTGACGATGACCGACCGCCTCGCGACCCGCCTTACCCGGCGCTATGGCCTGGCCCTGCCAGTGGTGCTGGCGCCGATGGCGCTGGCAGCCGGTGGCGCCCTTGCCGGGGCCTGCGCCCGTGGGGGTGCCCTCGGCCTGGTGGGCGGTGGCTATGGTGACCTGGACTGGACCAGGCGTGAGTACACGCTCGCTACACAGAAGGCTGGTACGGGCGCACTCGGCTGTGGCTTCATCACCTGGAAGCTCGACCAGGACGCCTCGGCGCTCGACTGGCTGCTGGACCAGCCGCCAGAGACACTGCCGCGCGCGGTGATGTTGTCGTTCGGTGATCCCCGGCCCTATGCGGCGCGCATCGCCCGCGCTGGTGCCGATTTGATCTGCCAGGTGCAACGGCTGGAGCAACTGCCGCAGGCCATTGAGGCGGGTGCAACCGTCGTGGCGGCGCAAGGTGCTGAGGCCGGTGGGCACGGCATGAATGCCCTCAATGGCCGCGCCACCCTGAGTTTTGTGCCAGAGGTGGCCGACTGGCTGGCTGCCCACTCTCCCGACACCTTGCTGCTGGCGGCTGGTGGCATTGCCGATGGCCGCACCCTGGCGGCGGCCCTGGTGCTGGGGGCGGATGGCGCCCTGGTCGGCTCGCGGCTGTGGGCCACGCAGGAGAGCATGGCAGCTGAGGGCGCCAAGCGGCAGGCGACCCAGACCACCGGTGACGGTACCGCCCGCTCAAGCATTTTTGACAT
>JBAXMQ010000283.1:0-2455 GCA_037134215.1 Betaproteobacteria bacterium | reverse complement strand
CAAAAAAGGGGGAGTTCCTACAAGACGTAGCTGGAGGTTTTGCAGAGATTCCCTAAGTTGCAACTGTGGATTTAGAGACATAGTTGAAATGCTTCGAGTACTGAAAGCCATAGAGGCACCACGCTGGCTGAATGAATTGACGCCATCTGCGATCACAGACGAGCCCTTCCCCTTGGGGCTATTGTTGGATCACTCACTTTTCTATCCGTCGTGTGGTTTTGATGCTGATCCGATTCGGCACTTTGGGGGAAACATCTTCAGCTTTGTTTACTGCGACTATGGTCACAGATTCGACGAATTCATGCGTGCCTTGTGGTTTGGGGGATATAAGCTTCTGGCGAGTCGGCTAGTAAATGAAAATGAGCTGCCAATGCGAAGCTGGCGGCCAGATGGCCTGTGCCGTGCTGATGGTGATCCATTTCAGCACAAAGATTACATAAAAAAGCCATATTGTGTTTGGGCTGTATTTCAGCGGCAGATTGAGCGTCCCATTTCCTTCGGTCCAGACCGATTTAGCCTGTTGTTCCTTTGTGCAGATGGGGTGGCTGCATTTCAGGCTCTCTACGTTGCAAACGCTGTCACCCCCAAAGTGGTCGCAGTTATTCAACCCGGGGCTGCGTTCGGCGGGAATTGGACTGATTTCGAAAATCCTACCCAAATTTTTGCTAGATCAGTGCTCGAGAACCCTGGCGGCCAGCCGGACATGCTTCTTTTTGGTGATGCATGGGGACATGCAGATTCTCGTTGGCCTGTCTATCAACATTTCTTACGGCGGTACAACAAAAGCAAGGGCGGAGCTGTTGGAGTGTGGTCAAAATCAGCACATTTTCTGGCAGCCCAAGAGAGAAAGTCAGCTTAACGTTCTCGGTCAGACCCCGGATTTTCAAGAAAACGTTATGTCTAGTCTTAAGTCGATTATTGGATGGTCCAGCTTTGCTCTGGCGTGCTGCGCTTTGCTCGGTTATGCCTATTGGGTAGAACCGAATTGGTTGGACGTGAACATTCATGATGTGGGTGTTCGAAAGCCATCTGACAGGATCCGAATTGTCCAGCTGTCCGATCTCCACGTGCAAGCTGTTGGAAAGCGAGAAAGGGCGATTGCAGAAGCTTTACAACAACTCAAGCCAGACCTGATTATCCTGACCGGCGACGTAATAGATCATCCAGACGCGCTTCCGATACTTGACCAGTTCTTAAAGACACTGGTGGCAAGTCCTAAAGTGGCTGTTCTTGGCAACTGGGAATACTGGGCTGACATCGACCAAAGAGCGTCTCGTCCAATGGGCGGTTGCGCCAGGCCTCAAGCCCGACATCGAGCTTTTCCGCGCAGCGACTGATCTGGGTTGATGAGATGCTGACATCAGGACCCACCAGCTTTTGCAAGACCTCGATCACCTTGCGGGTGGAGACACCTTGGACGTACATCTCGGCCAGCGCCAAATTGACGGACTGCTCCGAGCGACTGCCACGTTCCAGGGCGCTGGGGTAAAACCCTCCAGACCTCACCTGGGGCACCTCAAAGGTGATTTCGCCCATGCGCGTGAGCATTGTCTTGGGCTTGTAGCCGTTGGCTTGGTCCACACGCTGGGCGCTGCGCTCGTAGGGCATGGCCTGCAGATGCTGGGCGCGTTCGATGCGCGAGGCTTCGTTGACCAAAATGCGCAGGGCTTCGCCGGCGCCGTCCAGGCCATTGGAGAGTAGACATGCATAGGCTTCATGCAGGGGATGGGAGACTTCTTCGAGGTCGGCTCGTTGGGCCATGATATTTCTTTCTGTCGTGAGACCCAAGGGGGAGCCTCCGGCGGCCTGGCAGGGGCCTATTAAAAAAATTCCCAGAACCAAAAACCGCCAAATTCAATGCTCCGGGAAATTACAGAAAGGATGTTGCACTAACTTGGCGACAAGCCCGGCCGTCCCACCAACGGGCCCCGGCGTTCCGGCCGCTGTCCTATCCTTGCCCGCCAAGGCCGAACGCTTTTGCCCTATGGTGGACGACATTGCGAGCGCTGTCCAGGTGTCGCCTCATCTGATTCATGCCGTGATTTCGATAGAGTCCAACTACGATGCCAGAGCGGTGTCTCCGCGCGGTGCCCAGGGGCTGATGCAATTGATGCCAGCCACGGCCCGGCGCTTCGGGCTGGCCGACCCCTTTGTCGAGCGTGACAACGTGTATGCCGGGGCGCGATACCTGAAATGGCTGCTGGACTATTTCTCAGGTGACCTCGAGCTGGCGTTGGCGGGCTATAACGCCGGTGCGCAGGCCGTTGTTAGAGCAGGCCGGAAGATACCCCAGTATCCCGAGACCCAGGCCTATGTCCGGCGCGTCATTGCCAATTTGAAACACGCGGGCATTCACACGGGCGAAACCACGGCGCTCGGTAACTGATGCTCCATGCTTGCCAGCCAAGCGGCTGACAGACGGATCAAACCCGATGGCTTATCGGAGCGTCGTGAT
>JBAXMQ010000282.1:0-2460 GCA_037134215.1 Betaproteobacteria bacterium | reverse complement strand
CGCCAGGCCCGCCGCGCCAGCCAGATGGACGCGGCCCGCCTGCAATGGATTTTTTCGCTGTTCCCCGCTGTGGAAAAGTTCTGGAACCACCCGGCCGGCAAGCTCTCGGGCGGGCAGAAGCAAATGCTGGCCGTGGCGCGGGCCATCGTCGAGCCGCGCGAGCTGCTGATCGTGGACGAGCCGAGCAAAGGCCTGGCGCCGGCCATCGTCAACAACATGATCGACGCCTTTGTCCAGCTCAAGGCCAGTGGCACCAGCATTTTGCTGGTGGAGCAAAACCTGGCCTTTGCCCAGCGCCTGGGCGACCGGGTGGCGGTCATGGACAACGGCGTGGTGGTGCACGCCGGCAGCATGCAGGCGCTGATGGACGACGCGCCACTGCGCCAGCGCCTGCTGGGCTTGGCGCTATGAATCGGCTGGAACTCGACTGGCGACCGCTGGCCCTGGTGCCGGCGCTGGCCCTGCTGGCGCTGCCGCTGGTCGGTACCCCGTCCACCTGGCTCACGCTCACCGTGGCCGGCTTGGCCATGGGCATGATCATCTTCATCATCGCATCCGGCCTCACGTTGGTGTTTGGGCTGATGGATGTGCTCAACTTTGGCCACGGCGTGTTCATCGCGCTGGGCGCCTTCATGGCCACCACCGTGCTCGGCGCCATGGGCGCCTGGACGGGCTCGTCCGAGCTGTGGCGCAACCTGGTGGCGGTGGGCTTGGCCATGGGGGTGGCCATGGCGGTGGCCGCTGCGCTGGGCCTGGCGTTTGAGCGCTTCATCGTGCGCCCGGTGTACGGCCAACACCTCAAGCAGATCCTGATCACCATGGGCGGCATGATCATGGGCGAAGAGCTCATCAAGGTCATCTGGGGCCCACAGCAGATCGCGCTGCCGCTGCCCGAGGCCCTGCGCGGCGCTCTGCTATGGGGCGACGCTGCGCTGGAGAAATACCGGCTGCTGGCGGTGGTGGTGGGGCTGGCGGTGTTTGCCCTGCTGGCCTGGGTGCTGGGCCGCACCAAGATCGGGCTATTGATCCGCGCCGGCGTGCAAGACCGCGAGATGGTCGAGGCGCTGGGCTACCGCATCCGCCGCCTGTTTGTGGGCGTGTTTGTGGCCGGCAGCGCGCTGGCCGGCCTGGGCGGCGTGATGTGGGGCCTGTACCAGCAAAACGTCACGCCGCAGATCGGTGCACAGGTCAATGTGCTGATCTTCATCGTCATCATCATCGGCGGCCTGGGCTCCACCGGCGGCGCCCTGATCGGCGCGCTGCTGGTGGGCCTGATGGCCAACTACACCGGCTTTCTGGTGCCTAAGCTCGCCCTGTTTTCCAACATCGCGCTGATGGTCGCCATGCTGCTGTGGCGGCCCCAGGGCATGTACCCGGTGGCCAAACGCTGATGGATGCACCATGTTGAACCGCCTGCTCTCGCACGACCTGCCGCGCAGCCGGGTGTTGGCTTTGCTGCTGGTGCTGGTCTTGCTGGCTTTGGCCGGTGCACCTTTCATCTTCCCCGGCGTCAAGGCGCTCAATGTGGCGGCCAAGGTGCTGGTGTTTGTGGTGCTGGTGGCCAGCTTTGACCTGCTGCTGGGCTACACCGGTATCGTCAGCTTTGCCCACACCATGTTTTTTGGCATAGGCGCCTATGGTGTGGCCATCGCGTCCACGCGGCTGGGCCCGACCTGGGCCGCGCTCGGCTTGGGCGTGCTGGGCTCGGTGGCGCTGTCCTTGCTGCTGGCGCTGCTGGTTGGGCTGTTTTCATTGCGGGTGCGCGCCATTTTTTTCGCCATGATCACCCTGGCGGTGGCCTCGGCCTTCCTGACGCTGGCATCGCAACTGTCCGAATTCACGGGCGGCGAGGACGGCCTGAGCTTCAAGCTGCCCGAGCTGCTGTCGCCCAGCTTTGAATTCAGCGAGACCCCGTTCCTGGGCGTGTCGCTCGACGGCCGGCTGCTGTGCTACTACCTGCTGTTTGCCAGTGCGCTGGGCCTGCTGCTGGCGCTGCTGCGCATCGTCAACTCGCCCTTTGGCCGTGTGCTGCAGGCCATCCGCGAGAACGAGTTCCGCGCCGAGGCCATCGGTTACCGGGTGGTGGTCTACCGCACGCTCTCCAGCATGCTGTCGGCCCTGTTCGCCTGCCTGGCCGGCGTGATGCTGGCCCTGTGGCTGCGCTACAACGGGCCCGACACCTCGCTCTCGTTCGAGATCATGATGGACGTGCTGCTGATGGTCGTCATCGGCGGCATGGGCACCATCTACGGCGCCGCCATCGGTGCGGCCATCTTTATGGTGGCGCAAAGCTACCTGCAAGACCTGCTGCGCCTGGGCAGCGAAGCCGCCAGCGCCTGGCCCTGGCTGGCCGCGCTGCTCTCGCCCGACCGCTGGCTGCTCTGGCTGGGCCTGCTGTTTGTGCTGTCGGTCTATTACTTTCCCACCGGGGTGGTGGGGCGGCTGCGGGCTGGGGTTGCA
>JBAXMQ010000281.1:0-2502 GCA_037134215.1 Betaproteobacteria bacterium | reverse complement strand
AAGTCGTCTCGGGCGCATGAGCGGCTGGAGGCCCTAGGCCTGAAGGTGGTGGCGCTGGAGCCCAAAACCTATGCCGATGTGCAGCGCGTGACGCTCAAGCTGGGTCAGTTACTGGCGGTGCCCGATGCCCAGCGGGTCTGGCGCGCTATGGATGCCGGGGTGGCTGCAGCTGCACAGTCGCTGCCAGCGCAAGTACGCGGCACCCGGGTTTATTTTGAGGTGAACCAGGGACCGTACGCGGCCAGCGAGGCCTCATTCATCGGCGAGACCCTGACGCGTCTGGGCGTGAAGAACATTGTTCCCGGCACACTTGGGCCTTTCCCCAAGCTGAACCCGGAATTCATCGTGCGGGCGAATCCGGACCTGATCATGGTCGGCCAGGACAGCGCCGAGGGCCTGACCCAGCGGCCGGGATGGCGCAGCATCCGTGCCGTGCGCGAGCGGCGGGTCTGCGTGTTTCCAGTTGAGCAGGCTGATGTGCTGGTGCGGCCTGGCCCGCGCATGGCCGAAGCGGCGCGGCTGATGGCGCAATGTCTGATAGACAAGGCCCCCCCGGCAGCCCCAGCGGGGGCCAGGCCTTGAGCCTACGCCCTTCGACCCTTGCGGTGGTGCTCTTGCTGATGAGCCTGGCCTTGGCTGCTTTGGGCGTGTGCGTGGGGAGCACAGGATTTGAAAATCTGCTGGGGCCCCTGTTGCACCCGCTGCAAGACCCCGAGCAAGCTGCCATGGCCCGCCAGATCGTGGGTGAGATCCGGTTGCCGCGCACCCTGGGCGCCTGGGCCGCTGGCGCCCTGCTGGGGCTGGCCGGCGCGGTGGCGCAGGGCCTGTTTCGCAACCCGCTGGCCGACCCCTACCTGCTGGGCAGCGCCTCGGGCGCGTCGCTGGGCGTGGCGCTGGCGCTGGCGGCGCTAGGTGGCAACGCTGGCATGCTGGGCGTCAGCGTGATGAATGGCGGGCCGGCGGTGAGCGTGTTTTCTGGCAGCCTGCTGGTGCGCCTGGGTCTGACCGGCGCGGCCTTTGCCGGGGCGGTGCTGGCGGTGCTGCTAACGCTGGCGCTGTCACGCGGGGTCCAGCACACGCTGCGCCTGCTGCTGGCCGGCGTGGTGGTGGGGGTGGTGCTGGGTGCGATGACGCAGCTGGTGCTGCTGCTGTCGCCGGACTCGCTGCAGGCGATGCAGGCTTTCATGCTGGGCTCCACCAGCTTTGTCGGCTGGACCTCTTTCACGCTGATGCTTTCTGTGTGGTGGCTGTGTGTGCTGGCCGCCTGGCTGATGGGCCGGGTGCTGGATGGCCTGAGTTTGGGCGAGGCCACGGCCCACAGCCTGGGCTTGCCGGTTGCGCCGCTGCGGCTGGCGCTGGTGGCGGTGCTGGCCCTGGCCACCGGCACGGCGGTGGCGCAGACCGGGCTGATTGCATTCGTTGGGCTGGCGGCTCCCCACCTGGTGCGCTCGGTGGTCAAGTCCACCCACGGCTGGTTGATGTGGCTGGCCAGCCTGATGGGTGGCACACTGCTGATGGGGGCTGACATTTTGGCGCGCGGTCTGGTCGCCCCCCAGGAACTGCCGGTGGGCGTGCTCACCGCTGTGCTGGGCGGCGGCTACCTGCTGTGGCTGATGCACCGCAACAGCAGCTGTGGCGGGAGCCTGTGAGCATGGCCACTGCTGTAAAAACAATAGCACTCGAGGCCCGTGGCATAAGGGCTAGCCTCGGAAAAACCCAGGTATTGCATGGCCTTGACCTGGCCTTGCCTGCCGGCCGTTGGACCAGCGTGGTCGGGCCTAATGGTGCCGGAAAATCCACGCTGCTCAAGGTAATGGCCGGGTTGCTGCCGCACAGCGGCGAGGTACGGCTTTTAGGCCGGCCGCTGGCCAGTCTGACAGGACGGCAGCGGGCCGTGCAGCTGTCCTGGCTAGGGCAAAACGAGGCTTCGGGTGACGACCTCACCGTGCTGGACGTGGTGATGTTGGGCCGTCTGCCGCACCAGCCCTGGCTGGGCGCGCCGAGTGCCGCTGACCATGCCGCGGTGCAGCAAGCGCTGCAGGTCACCCAGGCTTGGGACTGGCGGCAGCGGGCGCTGGGCCAACTCTCGGGCGGCGAGCGCCAGCGTGTGCTGCTGGCGCGGGCGCTGGCGGTACAGGCCTCGGTGCTGCTGATGGACGAGCCGCTGGCCAACCTGGACCCGCCGCACCAGGCCGACTGGCTGGCACTGGTGCGCCAGTTAGTTGCCCAAGGCCAGACGGTGGTGAGCGTGTTGCACGAAATTTCGATGGCCTTGCATGCCGACGACCTGATGGTTCTGGCCGGTGGCCGTTTGGTCCATCACGGCCCCTGCACTGACCCCGCCAGCCACCGCGCCCTGGAGCAGGTGTTTGACCACCGCATCGCCATCCATGCTTTGCAGGGGCAGTGGGTGGCTTTGCCAGTGGCGACCTGATATTCAGGAAGAACAACGCGGCATAATGACAAATCGAAACTATGAACTTCGATTTGTAAAATGATTCC
>JBAXMQ010000280.1:0-2562 GCA_037134215.1 Betaproteobacteria bacterium | reverse complement strand
GAGCAGCGTGCCGGCTCACTCAGCGGCGGCCAACAGCAAATGCTGGCCATTGGCCGGGCACTCATGGGTGCGCCACGTCTGTTGCTGCTGGATGAACCCAGCCTGGGCTTGGCACCGGTGATCGTGATCCAGGTGTTCGAGGCACTGCGCATGCTCAATGCCCAGGGACTGACCATTCTGCTGGTCGAACAAAATGCACGCCAGGCCTTGCTGGCCACCGACCGCGCCTACGTCTTCGAGCAGGGCGGGGTGGTGCATGAAGGCCCGAGCGCAGCGCTGGCTGCCGACCCCGCCATTGTGGCCCATTACCTGGGCCAAGGCGTGAAAGCGCGCTGACCCGACTCCTAGGCAATCCGCCCGAACCACAGCACCGACAACCCCGCCGCCGCCAGTGCCAACAGGGCGGCCAGCAGGGCCAGCGGCGCGGCCAGCTCGGTCTCGCGCTTGACCACCTGCATTTGCGAGCCCAGGGTTTCGTACACGCTGCGCAGTTTTTCAGAGGTATCGGCCTGGTGGTAGTCGCCGCCGGTCATTTGCGCCACCGCGCGCAAGGTGGGCTCGTCCAGCTGCATGTAGATGGCCATGCCCTCCCCGGCGTAGGCGTTGGCACCGCCCGGCGTGCCCAGCCCCACCACATGGATGCGCACACCGCGGTCGGCGGCCAGCTTGGCGGCTGCCAGCGTGTCCATGCCCATGGTGCGGCGTCCATCCGTCAGCAGAATGATCGCGGCGGACGGGTAGGAGCCTGGCGTCACCGGCACGATCTGCTTGGGCTCCGGCTTGCCGTTGGTCTTGTCGTCCAGGCTGCGACCACGTGGCCTGCCGCCGTATGCCATGTCGCTCAGGTCAATGTGGTGATCCGGAAAGAGCTCCGCCACGCTCATTGCAATGGCGTTGCCAATGGCCGTGCCACGCTGCATCTGGAAGCCGTCAATCGCAGCCACCAGCGACGGGCGGTCCAGCGTGGCAGCCTGTGACACTTCTGCGGATCCGGCAAAAGTGACCAAGCCCACTTCTATTTGGCGCGGCAAGTCTCGCAAAAACAGCTTGGCCGCCTCCTGCGCGGCAGCCAGGCGCGTCGGCTTGACGTCTGACACGCGCATGCTGAGCGACACGTCCATGGCCAGCATAATGGTTGAGCGGGCCCAGGGCAGCGGGATGGACGCCACGGGCTGCGCCGCTGCCAGCAACAGGACCGTGCAGGCCACCCACATCAGGGCGGGCGGCACATGCCGACGCCATTGGCGCCCTTGGACCGCAGCCTGCACCACACTCAGGCTGCTGAAGCGGACCGCCACCTTGTTGCGGCGGCGCAGCAGCCACACATAAGCCAGCGGCAGCGCAAGGCTGAGCAGCATGAGCCAAAGGTAATCGGGCCACTGGAAAAACATAAGGCTCTATCCTGCCTGGAACTCAACTTAGGTTACTGAAAACGCAAGCGCTGGCCGATACCGAGCCCTTGCGCTTTCTGCAGCAGGGCATAACCCAGCGCAATGTCGCTCAAGGACAAGCCGCGGTGCCAGAACAAAATGTTTTCCGTATCGTTCTCGCGCCCTACCTTGAGACCTGCCACCACCTGTCCCATCTCGGCGTGCAAAGTCTGTGCCGACAACTTGCCCGCTTCCACGTGGGCTCGCAACGAGCCGAACTGCCCGCCTTTGCACTGCCCCCAGTCATCCACCACGAGTTTGGACATGATGTCGGTCAGGCTCAGTTCAATTGCGCTCATGGTGCCGTAAGGCACCACAAAAGCGCCAGGCTTGATCCATTCGGTCTTGAGCAGCGGTGTGGGTTCGCGCAGTCGCGAGGCCTCAACCACAATGTCTGCCCCCACCACGGTGTCGCGCCAGTTGTCGCACACGCGCACCGGTTTGCCCAGATCGTGGGAGAGCCGCTCGCCGAATGCATTGCGGCTCTCGGGCCGCGCCGAATGGACGCGGATCTCATCGAAGTCGAACAACTTGTCGAGCAGACGCACGTTCCAGTAGGCGGTGCCACGGGCACCGATATGGCCCAGCACCTTGCTGTTCTTGCGGGCGAGGTACTTGGCGCCAATGGCCGTCACGGCGCCGGTGCGCATGTCGGTGATGGCACTGGCATCAATGATGGCCACCGGGCTTCCGGTGCGTGGGTCGAACAAGTTGAGCACCCCCAATTCGGAAGGCAAATCCTGCTTGTAATTGTCGACAAAGTCACCCACCACCTTCACACCGGCCAAATTGATCGGTGCCCCGATGGCGCCGCGCAATACATTGAAGTGACCGTCCACCCCAGCCTTGGGGGCCAGGTGCATGCGCGGCTCGATGACACATTCGCCGCGACCCTGCGACGCCAGACTGGACTCGATGGCCTGCAGTATTTCGTCGTCGGTCAGCGCCAAAGCCTCGATGTCGGGGCCGTTGAGGTAGGTGATGTGGATAGGGGTCATGGTCTTCATAGTTTCAGGTTGGGATCAAGGGCCTGGACGGTCTCTGCGGACAAGGTACCCCGCAGCTTGTGGCCGCCCATCGCGCCGCTCACCGCCGCGCGCAGTTGCCGGGCGACCAGGTCCGCAAACAATGC
>JBAXMQ010000279.1:0-2585 GCA_037134215.1 Betaproteobacteria bacterium | reverse complement strand
GCGTTGCCCGACAGCGGGTCGCGCCACTGGTCGTCGAGCAGGGCGTTCAGGTTGGCGCCGGGGCGTTGGGCGGCCAGCTGCAGCCGGGTGCCGGGCTGGTCATGGCCCCAGCCGTGCGGCAGGCTGACCACGCCGGGCATCATCTCAGTGCTGATCTGCACCTGCGCTTGCACACTGCGCGGCCCCTGCGCGGTGTGGCTGCTGATCTCGGCCAGGGCGCCATCCTGCAGGCCCAGGCGTGCGGCGTCGCCAGGGTGAACCAGCGCGGTGCAGCGCGTCGGGCCCTTGGCTAGCACCGGCAGGTTGTGCATCCAGCTGTTGTTGCTGCGCACGTCGCGCCGGCCGATGATGACCAGCTCGGGCGCAGGCCGCGCCAGGTCGGCCACGGCGCGTTGCAGGTCAGCCAGCAGGCTGGGCGGCGCCAGTTCGATTTTGCCGCTGGGCGTGCGCAGCATCTCGGGGACGCGCGGCTGTAACTCGCCCAGGTCAATGCCGCCGCTGGGGTTGGCGGCCATCACCTTGGCCAACGTCAGGCCCTCGGGCCGGGCGCCAAAGCCATCACCAAAGCCATCACCAAAGCCTTCACCATAAGGGCCGCCACGCAGCGCTGCGTCCAGCATGCGCTGCGGCCCGCGCAAACCCACGGTGGCTTGCAGTACCGCGTCGGCGTGGGCACCGTACAGGCGCTGCGCTTCCTCGGCAAATTGGGCATCGTCCAATGCGCCGGCATCCAGGCTGCTGCCCTGGCCGCGAGCAATGGCGGCCAACCGCAGCAGGGTTTCCCATTCTTCGGGCTGGCCGGCGGCGCGCTCAAACACCGGCGGGCTGTAGCGCGCATGGTTGCGCCAGGACAGCTGCGGAAACGCCAGGTCGTAATGCAGGTCTTCAAGCGGCGACAGGCCGGGCAGGATCACGTCAGCGTGGCGCGTGGTCTCGTTCAGGTAAATGTCCATGCTGACCATGAAGTCCAGCGAGGCCAGCGCCTGCGCCAGACGCGGCCCGTTGGGGCTGGAGAGCACCGGGTTGGTGGCAATGGTGATCAGCGCCCGCACCTGGCCGGGGCCTGCGGTCTCGATCTCTTCGGCCAGGCAGGTGATGGGCAACTCCCCCATCACTTCGGGCGCGCCGCTGACCCGGGCGTGGTGGCGGCCGGTGGCAATGCCCTTGCCGCTGCCGGGCCGGCCCATGGTGTTGGCGCCGAAGGCGGCCGGCTTGGCAAACATGGCGCCGCCTGGTGTGTCCAGGTGCCCGGTCAGCACATTGAGCACATCCACCAGCCAGCTGGCCAGCGTGCCGTATTCTTGTGTGCAGGTGCCGATTCGGGCGTAAACAGCAGCACGTGGGGTTTCGGCCAGGGTGCGGGCTAATTCCCGGATGGTGTTCGCGCTGATGCCGCAGCGCGCTGCCACTGCCTCGGGCGTGAACGGCGCCACCGCCTGCCCGACTTCGGCCACGCCTGCCACCCAATCGGCCACCGCACCGAGGCGCACCAGCTGCTCGGCAAACAGGGTCTGAACGAGCGCCGCCAGCAAAAACACATCGGCGCCGGGGCGGATGAAATGGTGGGCGTCTGCCATGGCGGCGGTTTCGGTTCGGCGCGGGTCGATCACGATCAGCCGGCCGCCACGCGCCTGCATGGCGCGGGCCTTGCCCTTGAAGTCGGGCACGGTCCACATGCTGCCGTTGCTGGTCAGCGGGTTGGCGCCAATCACCAGCAGCAGGTCGGTGCGCACAATATCGGGCAGGGCCACCGACAGCCAGTGGCCGAACATCAGCCCGCTGGCGAGCTGCTTGGGCATCTGGTCCAGCGTGCTGGCAGAAAACACGTTTTTGCTGCCCAGTGCTCGGGCCAGCTTGCCAAAGTAGCCCAGCAGGCCGATCTTGTGCGCTGCCGGGTTGCCCACCACCGCTGCCGTGGCGTCGCGCCCATGCAGGGCCATCACCGCCGGCAGCCTGCGTTCGATCTCGGCAAAGGCCTCGTCCCAGCTGGCCGGCATATGCACGCCGTCGCGTTTGATCAGCGGTGTGCGCAGTCGGTCAGGGTCTTCGTGCAGGTCTTTCAGCGCCACGCCCTTGGGGCAGATGTAGCCGGCGCTGAATACGTCCTGCGCGTGGCCCCGGATGCTGATGACGCGGCCTTGCCGGGTGGTGATTTCCAGCCCGCAACAGGCTTCACACAGGGGGCAGATACGGTGGTGGGTGGTGTCGGTCATGGGCGTGGGATCGGCGATTGTCATTGGGATAATTCAGGGTCAGGCATGACCCGCGGTCCGGGTCGCTTCGGCACATTGCAACACCTGTGCAATCAGTTGCTGCGTGTGCAGCGCGTCCAGCCCGGTGACCCGGGGCGCGCGGTTCTGGGTAACGGCGTCGACAAAGTCTTGCAGCAAGGCGCGGTGGTCGTCGTTGGGAAAATCCATGATGTTGGCGCCGCTGCCGGTGCCGCCCTGGGCCTTGATCTGCTGCGTCTGGCCGTCCACAAAATCAATCTGCAGGCTGCCGCCTTCCAGCACGGCGCTGCCCAGGCTGCCGATGACCTCGATGCATTCGGGCCGGCCCGGCCGCATGGCGGTGGTGGCCAGCAG
>JBAXMQ010000278.1:0-2600 GCA_037134215.1 Betaproteobacteria bacterium | reverse complement strand
CGATGACCTCGATGCATTCGGGCCGGCCCGGCCGCATGGCGGTGGTGGCCAGCAGCTGACCCGGTGCGCCATTGCCCAACGTGAGCAGGGCGCTGGCGTAGTCTTCGGTTTCCATGCGGTGCAGGGCGGTGGTGATGACCTGCGCCGCCAGCACCGAACGCACGCCCACCATCGCGCGGAACAGGTCCAGGCTGTGAATGGCCTGCGTTAGCAACACGCCGCCGCCGTCGCGCGCCAGAGTGCCGCGCCCGGCCTGGTCGTAATAACTTTGCGGCCGCCACCAAGGCACCCGCACCGAGGCGGCCTGCACCGTGCCCAGCCGCCCGCTGGCCAGCGCCTCTTGCAGGGCCAGGGCGCCGGGGCGAAAGCGGTGCTGCAGCACCACGCCCAAGTGCCGGTCTGAGGCGCGGGCCAGGTCAACGATGGCTTGCGCGCGCGCCAGCGACACGTCCAGCGGTTTTTCCAGCAGCAGGTGCTTGCCGGCGGCAAAGACCTGATTCGCCAGTTCAAGGTGGCTGGCCGGTGGCGTGGCCACAATCACCGCCTGTACCCCTGGGTCAGCCAGCGCGGCCTGCAGGTCGGCGCTGGGCGTCAGCTGGCCCTGAAAGGGGCCCAAGTTAACCAGCGCCGGGCGGCGTGTGACGGCATGGCGCAGCTCGACCGTGTCGCGCAGGTCATGCAGGCTTTGCAGGTGCGGCACGGCGCCGGGGCCAATGCCAACCAGGGCAATGCCAAAACGTTGGGTCATAACGGGTTTTCTTCCAAGGCGTGCAGCACGCGGATAGCGGCATAGGCGTCATTGGCGGCATACACCAGTTGCGCCTCGGACAAACGGGGCTGGGCCCAGTTGCTGGTGGCGGCTTTTTTGGATTTGATGAAACGCTGCTGGAACAGCACCGCCACCGCGCCCTTGACGCCCATGTCCTTGCGGTAGCCGCGTTGGTGGAACACCTGGTTCAGGTCCAGCAGACCGACCGGCTCCACGCCGAGCTTGCGCACAATGTGGCGGCGGTCATCCCCCAGGCCAAAACCGGCCTTGGTGACGCCGCCCAGCGTGAGCAGCTCGGCCGCCACGGCGCAACACGCAGGGTCGTTCAGCTGGAACACCCAGGCCCGCTCCGCCGTGGACAGTTGCAGCACGTGCGGCCCGTCTGACACCTCGCCCACGCGGAACGTGGGTTTGGACTCGGTGTCAAAGCCCCAGGCCGAATGCTGCGACAGCCCGTCCCAGGCGGCGCACGCCTCGGCGCCGGTGGCGACCAGCGTGATCCGGTCCAGCCCCAGTCGCTCGAACAGCGGCAGCAGTGCGATGGCGTCGTTGTCGGGGGTGGCGTGCTGGTGCTGCATATGCACGTATCATCGCCGTTTTCGAGCCTATCGCCCATGACGCCCGCCCTCACCACCCTGCGCATTCACCAATTTGCCGGTCTGGCGCCGGGGCCTCGCCTGTTGGTTTTGGGCGCCGTGCACGGCAACGAGACCTGCGGCACCCGCGGCATGGCCCGTTTGCTGGCCGAGCTGGACGCCGGCACGCTGGCGCTGAGCTGCGGTACCCTGACGCTGGTGCCCATCACCAACCCACTGGCCTACCTGAAGCAGCAGCGCAATGGCGACCGCAACCTCAACCGCAATTTGCGGCCCACGGCCGAGCCGCAAGACTTTGAGGACCGCATCGCCAACGTGCTGTGCCCGCTGCTGGCCAGCCATGATGTGCTGCTGGATTTACATTCTTTCCAGTCGGTTGGGCAGGCCTTTGCCATGATCGGCCCGGCCAACAACACCGGCACGCTGCAGCCCTTTGCCCTGGCCGAACAAGAGCAGGCCCTGGTGCTGCGCTTAGGCGTACGCCGCATCGTCGAGGGCTGGCTGGACACCTATGCCGTGGGCGTGGCGGCGCGGCTGGCGCGCACGCCGGCCCAGAACCGGGCCGGCCTGCTCAGCACTGACCCCGAATACGGCGTGGGCACCACTGAGTACATGCGCCGCCATGGCGGCTGCGCCATCACCCTGGAGTGCGGCCAGCACGATGACCCGGCCGGGCCGGACCTGGCTTACCAGGCGATCCGGCGCACGCTGGCGCAGCTGGGGCTGGTGGCAGAGCCCGCGCCAGAGCCCTGCCCGGACCCTGAGTTTTTGCGGCTGGCCGAAGTGGTGGACCGTTACCACGCCGGCGACGAGTTTGCCAAGGTTTGGTCCAGCTTTGACCCGTTGCGCGAAGGCGAGCTGGTGGCGGTACGCCACGACGGCGAGCCGGTGCTGGCGCCGCGCGATGGTTACATCGTGTTCCCCAACGCCAAGGCATCACCTGGCAACGAGTGGTTTTACTTTGCCGACCGCAGTCCGCGTGCGCTGAGCTGAAGCGTCAGCCGGGCCGGCTCTGCCACCTGTCTTCATGCGGCCTGGGAATGGCGTGCAAGGTGTTGGGTTAAGCTGTGGTCATGCCCAGTCAGGGCGCAGCAAAGGAGCATCATGAGCGATTCACCCAGTGAAGGATTTGGCAAGTTTGTGCCAGGCTTTGACTTTTTGCAGAACCTTGCCAAGGGCACTTCCCAGACCGTTCCGCAGATGCCCAACCTGGCCAGCTGGATCGCACCGACCCT
>JBAXMQ010000277.1:0-2600 GCA_037134215.1 Betaproteobacteria bacterium | reverse complement strand
CTGCTGCCCGGCGTGACCGGCCACGACCCAGCCAGCTCGGTGGTGACCACGCTGGCCCAGGAGCATGCGCACAACACCTTCTTCCGCCTGGACAGTGCCAGCGTCATTGCCGGCCTGCGCGACAGCGTGCCCGACATGCCGGCTAGCCCTGATGCCGAAACCGTGTTCCGAACGCTGCGCGAGTTGCGCAACAAGTGGTGAAAACAGCTGTAAGCCTTGTCGCTATTGTCTTGTCTGCTATCAATTTTGATATTTGACGGCGAAATGCATCGGATTGCTTCAGTATCTTGAACACCGGTCAAGGCGGCGCCGGGCCGAGCGACTGCGCTCGTGTCCTCCGACCTTCGGTCTCCCCCTTTACCTCGCTCCGCCCCTCAGCCCGTCACCACCTTGACGACCTTGGCGCTCCAACATTGGGACCCCGCATTGAGGTATTCGGTCAATAGCAAGCAGGAAGGGGATGGCGTGCCTGATGCAGCGAGGTAAAGGGGGAGCCCGCAGGGCGGAGGACACGAGCGGCATCAGGCACGCCGTCCCCGGCTACGACCGGGAATGACGAACAGTTGCCCACCGCCCTAGCAGCAGCATGGCCAGTGCCAGGCCGATGTGCAAGAACTCACCCGGCCGCAGCGGACCGGCACTCACTTGAGCCGCAAAGGTGGCGAAGGCCAGCACCATGCAAATGCCAGCACCCAGCGCCAGCCCGTCACGGCGACGTGCCGACACGGCCGCAATGGCCAGGGCCGACGCAAAAGCGCAGACCGAGCCCCACAGCTTGAGCCCAGCCACCACCCCCAGCAGCACGCAGAGCACAGCGGCCACCACGGCAAAGACCCAGGTGTAGCGGCGCTGCGTTGCTACCGCACCCGCAGGCGCCACCAGCGCCACGGCCAAGAGCGGCAAACCCACACCGGCGCCAAGCAGCGAGACAAACTGGTGCAAAGGCGGCAGGGGCAACAGCCCGGAGAAGCGCAGCGTGCCCAGCACCGCCGCACTGCCCAGCAGCAGGCAGGCCAGCTGGACGACGGGCAGCCGTCGGCCCGGCCCCAGCACCACCCAAAAGGCCGCCAACGCCAGCAGGCCGTCGCAGCCGGCCTGCCAGTTCATGCGCCCAACCCTGCCGCCACGGTCAACTGGGGCCCGAGCCGGCTGCGCTCAGACCGGGCCTGCGCCAGCACCGCCAGAGACAAACCCAGAACGGCGAGCGCCGCCACTTGGGCTGGCAAGGCCACCGGCCCAAACCACAGGCCGGCCGCCAGCGCACCAAACACCAGGGTGGCGCGTGCTGCTTCAAAGGCCAGGGCCCAGCGCTTGCCCTCAAACACCCAGGCCATGCCCACGGCATGCAGCACCAGCAAGGCGGCATAGGCGGCGCGCTGCGGCACGCTGAGGCTTGGTGCTGCGATCAGCAGATGCAACAGCAGGCCAAAGACCACCGCTGAGGCCAGCAGGCCGTAGACCAGTTGCCATTTCAGCGCTGGCGTGTCAAAACGGCTGAGCGATGCCGCCGGTGGGTACGCGGGCGCTGGCGCATCGGCACTGCCCCAACCAGGCGGCGCAAACACGCGCATGAGCTTGTTGGACCAGCCGGTGGTGCTGCGCACCTGCTGCCAGATGCCGACGTAATTTTTGAGGTTGCCCCAGAGCGGGTTCCAGCTTTGCAGCGGCACCAGCGTGCCATACACCACGGGTTCGTCGTCGCGCTCGGCCACATAGGTGCCAAACAGCCGGTCCCAGATGATCAGGGTGCCGCCGTAGTTTTTATCCAGGCAATAGTCATTGCGGCCATGGTGAACACGATGGTTAGACGGCGTCACAAACACCCGGTCGGCCCAACCCAGCTTGCCCACCAACTGGGTGTGGCTCCAGAACTGGTAGACCACGCTGATCAGGGCGATGACCACATACACCGTGACCGGGATGCCCACAATGGCCATGGGCAGGTAAAACAGCCAGTAAAACACCTGGTTGGTCGACGACTGCCGCAGCGCGGTGGACAGGTTGTAGTCTTCACTGCTGTGGTGCACCACATGCGCGGCCCACAGCAGGTTAACCTCATGGCCGCTGCGGTGCGCCCAGTAGTAGAAGAAGTCGTACATGAAAAACGCCAGCACCCAGACCCAGGGGCTTTTCAGGTCCCAGCTGAAGGCGCCGACCCGCTCCACCACCAGGGCGTAGACGGCCACGCTGAGCAGCTTGAGCAGGGCGCGAATGGTCTCGCTCATGGCACCGATGTTGATGCTGGTCAGCGCGTCGTGCAGGCGGTAGACCTTGAGGCCGCGGCGCCAGGCCAGCCAGGCCTCCAGGCCGACAAAGGCCATAAAAACGGGTATCGCAAACAAAATAGGGTTCATCACGGTTGCTCGCAGTCAGGAAGGCTCAAAAAAAGGGGCTCACACGCCGGGGCCGGCCAGTTCCGGCTGCAGCAGCAGGCGGTGCGCAGCGCTGTAGCACAGGAAACGCCGGTTCATGGCACGCCCGATGGTACACAGGCCAAGCCTGTGCGCCAACTGCTGCCCCATCTGGGTGATGCCGCTGCGCGACACCACAATCGGCACGCCCATCTGGGCGCTCTTGATCACCATCTCGCTGGTCAGCCG
>JBAXMQ010000276.1:0-2604 GCA_037134215.1 Betaproteobacteria bacterium | reverse complement strand
CACTACCGGCTTTCCGGTAGTGATGCGGCAGGCAAGCCAGACTGGTGCGGGATAATCGGGTTTTGTCTGACCGCGCAGCGTGGTGCCTCAAGCTGGGCTGCCTTACGACAACGCAAAGCCCATGCACCACACCATTTTTGACACCCCGCTGGTCAACACCCTGCTGCGCACCCTGTCGGTCGGCTTTTTGCGCCTGACGGGCTGGACCGTTGAGGGCGCGCTACCGACCGGGGCCGGCAAAAGCGTGCTGATTGCCGCGCCTCACACCAGCAACTGGGACCTGCCCTACACCCTGATGGTGGCTTTTGTGCTGCGCCTGAACGTGTACTGGATGGGCAAGGAGCAGTTGTTTCGGGCGCCGTTTGGCGGTGTGATGCGCTGGCTGGGCGGCATCCCGGTGAACCGGGCACAGGCCGGCAACCTGGTGGCAGCCTCGGTAGCGGCCCTGCAGCAGGCGCGCGGTCCGGTGCAACTGATTGTGCCGCCCGAGGGCACGCGCAGCAAAACGCGCTACTGGAAAACCGGGTTTTATTACATCGCCCTGGGTGCCCAGGTGCCCATCGTGATGGCCTACATGGACTACGAGCGCAAGCGCAGCGGCCTGGGGCCAGTGTTTGTGCCCACCGGTGACCTGGCAGCCGATATGGCCGCCATCAAGACCTTTTACGCCCCCTTCAAAGGCCGCAACGCGGCGCAGTTTCACGCCGGCGAGTAGCGAGAAAGCGGCGTCATTCGCCTAGAATACTGTAAATTGTAAACTATAGGTTTATTAATTACAGGTATGTTGAGACGCCATATTGAGGCCCACCTGCAGACGCTGCTGACGCACTTCCCCTGTGTGGTGTTGACCGGTGTGCGGCAGTGCGGCAAAACCACCTTGCTGAGCCGACTGGGCAGCGAGTGGCAGCGGTTTGACATGGAAAACTCGGCCGATCGCCAGCAGGTGCTGTCAGACCCGGACCTGTTTCTGCGCCTGCATGAGGACAAGGTGGTCGTTGACGAGGCGCAACTCGCGCCAGCACTGTTCAGCGCACTGCGGGTCGCCATTGACCGGGACCGCACCCAAAAAGGCCGCTTTGTGCTGACGGGCTCGAGCTCGCCCGACCTGGTGCGGCACATCTCGGAAAGCCTGGCGGGCCGGGTGGCCCGGGTTGAAATGGCGCCGCTAAGCCTGGCTGAGGCCTGGCAACAGCCAGCGTCAGGCCTCTATGAATGGCTGAGCCGGGGCGCTTCCATTGAAGCGCTGCAAGCAGCCGCCACACCAACCCTGAGCGCGCAGCAGGTGCGCCAATACTGGTTTGCAGGTGGTTACCCGGAGCCCTGGCTCAACAACAGCGAAGTGTTCCGCCAGCTTTGGCAGCGCAACTACATCGACAGCTACTTGATGCGAGACATTGGCGCCTTGTTCCCCTCGCTCAATCGCGATCGTTTCCGGCAATTGATCGAACTGCTGAGTCAGCACTCGGGCAACGTGCTGAACAACGCCGACATCGCCCGCACCTTGGGCGTGAGCGAGCCAACCGTGCGCGACTGGCTGGCCATTGCCCACGACACCTATGTGTGGCGCCACATCCCGGCATGGGACCGGTCGGCCACCAAGCAACTGGTCAAACACCCCAAGGGCTACCTGCGCGACAGCGGTTTGCTGCACCGGTTGCTGCGCATCGCCGACGCCCAGATGCTGGCGACCCACCCGGTGGCCGGCAAATCCTGGGAGGGCATGGTCGTCGAGACCCTGCTGCGAGGCTTTGGCAATGCTGGCATTGAGGTCAAACCCTTTCACTACCGTACCCGGGGTGGCGCCGAGATTGACCTGATTCTGGAGGGAAATTTTGGCCCTGCCACCTGCCTGCCGGTGGAGATCAAGCTCAACCAGCAAGGCGACAAGCGGGCCCTGCGCTCGCTGTCGGAATTTGTGCGGGCCCACAACTGTCCGGTCGGCCTGGTCATCAACAGCGACGAGCGCGCCCGCTGGCTTGACGACCGCATCCTCGCCATTCCGTCGGCTTGTCTATAGGGATCGGGGACCCATAACACCGGCGGCGCTCAATGAAACTCACGGCGCGGGCTGTTGAGCCCGCCCAGCAGCGGGGTGAGGTCGCGCAGGTGGCCGGCGATCAGGTGGCGCACTTCGCCACCGCTCTCGGTATCGCGCTGCCAGACACCGTGTACCGCCAGCAGGCGCGACTGCACGGCGGCCGCCCGCTGGCGCTCGCGCAGGCTTTTCCAGACGATCACGTTGATGCTGCCGGTTTCGTCTTCGAGCGTCACGAACATCACGCCCTTGGCGGTGCCGGGCTGCTGGCGCATGGTCACCAGGCCGCAGGCGCGCACCAGCCGACCATCGGGCAGGCCCTGCAACTCGGCGGCCGTCATCAGCTTCATTTTTGATAGCGAAGAACGCAGCAGCGACAAGGGGTGCGAGCGTAAAGTAAGCCCGGTGCTGGCGTAGTCGAGCAGCACCTCCTGGCCTTCAGCAGCGGCGGGCAGCAGCAGCCGTGGCTCCTGCACCGGCACGCCCTGCAGCAGGGGCGGCGCCGGCTGCAGGGCGCTGGCGTCCCACACCTGCTGGCGCCGGTGGCCGGCCAAACTGGCCAGCGCATC
>JBAXMQ010000275.1:0-2607 GCA_037134215.1 Betaproteobacteria bacterium | reverse complement strand
ATTGCCAGTTCGGTGTTTTCGATGATCGTGTACGACCGGGTGATCCCGAACAACGCCACCGACACGCTGATTGCGCTCTTGATCGGCGTGGCCATCATCTTTTTCAGCGACTTTGTGATCCGAACGGTGCGCGGCTATTTTTTGGATCTGGCCAGCGCCCGCGCCGACAGCGCCATTGCTGATTCCTTGTTTGAGCAAATTTTGGATGCCCGCATGCAGGCCCGTCGCGGCAGCACAGGGTCGGTGGCCAGCACGCTGAAAGAGTTTGAGTCGATTCGGGATTTCTTGACCTCAGCCACCCTCACCACCTTCATTGATCTGCCCTTTGCCATCCTGTTTCTGGTGATCATCTGGCTCATTGGTGGCCCGCTGGCTTGGGTACCTTTGATCGCCATTCCGGTCATGCTGCTGTCAGGGCTGGCCGTCCAGCCCAAGCTGAAGCAGTTAGTCAAGCAGTCGCAAGAAGACGGGCACCACAAGCACGCCATTTTGGTGGAGACACTGAGTGGCTTGGAGACCATCAAGTCCTTGGGCGCTGGCGCCCTGATGCGCCGGCGCTGGCAAGAAGCCGTGTCACACCAGTCGCAGGTTGGGCTGAAGTCGCGCCTGCTGGCGCAGCTGGCCAGCAACATGGCCAATATGGCACAGCAGTTTGTGCAGGTGGGGGTGATTGCCGTCGGGGCTTTTCTGGTGCGCGATGGGCACCTGGGCTTTGGCGCCATCATCGCCTGCACTATTCTGGCAGGGCGGGCCATCGCACCCATGGCCCAGATCACGCAGTTGCTCACGCGGATGAACCAGACGCTGACCAGCTACCGGGCTTTGGACCAGTTCATGCGGCAATCCCGCGAACACCAGCATGGCAAGGTGTTTCTGAGCCGGCCGGCCTTCAAAGGAGGCATCGAGTTCAAAAACGTGAGTTTCACCTACCCTGGTGCCTCGCGCCCCACCCTGGAAAACGTCTCGTTCCAGATTGCGCCGGGCGACAAGGTCGCCATCCTGGGTCGGGTAGGTTCGGGCAAGACCACCGTCTCCAAGCTGATTTTGGGGCTGTATGCGCCAGACTCGGGATCGGTCATGATTGACGGCATTGATGTGCGGCAGATCGATCCGGCCGATCTGCGCCAAGCCCTGGGCGTGGTGCTGCAAGAGGTGTGGCTGATTGGCGGCACGATACGGCAGAACATTGCGCTGGGCGGTGAGCACCCAAGCGACGCCGAAATTTTGCACGCAGCGCAAGTGGCCGGCGTGGATGACTTTGTGCGGCAACACCCCGAGGGCTACAGCCTGCGTCTGAGTGAGCGCGGCGAAGGCCTGTCAGGCGGTCAGCGCCAAGCCGTGGCGATTGCCCGCGCCTTGCTGCGCCAGCCTCCCGTGCTGCTGTTCGATGAAGCCACCAGCGCCATGGACATGAACGCCGAGGCCACCCTGCTGCAAAAACTGGGGCAGGAGATCGGGCCGCGCACCTTCATCACCATCACCCACAAGGCCAGCCTGCTGCAAATGGTCAACAAGGTGATCGTCATCGACCAGGGCAAGGTGGCCATGCAAGGCACACCCGAGCAACTGATGCGCGCCCAGCAGGCGCAGGCTGCCAAACCGCCTGTGCCGGTGCCTGCCGCCCCCCTACCCACCTGACCGGCAGCTTCCCGTTCCACCCATGCCGAATACACCCCAAGATCAAGATATCCAGACCGTCATCCCCCGCAGCCCGGGCGGCGCGACAACGGTAGAGGCCAGCAGCCGCAGCGGGCACCAGATGCGGCGCGCCTCCATGCTGTTGCTGTGGACCATAGCGCTGTTTTTTGTGGGCATGTTCGTCTGGATTTCCATCGCTGAAGTGGACACGGTGTCCAGGGCCGACGGCCGCGTCATGCCGTCAGCCAAGATGCAGGTGGTGCAAAACCTAGAGGGCGGCATCGTCAGCGCCATATTGGTCAAGCAGGGACAAACCGTCAATGCCGGTGACCGGCTGGTGGCCCTGAGTGCGGTGCAGGCGGATTCTGACCAGCGGGCCCGCCACCAGCAGATCGTGTCGCTGGAAGCACGCGCAGCCAAGTTGGTGGCGCTGGCAGACGGCCAGCAGCCCAAATTCCCTAAATCAGTTTCGGATGCCGCGCCAGATCTGGTAGCGGCAGAAATGGCCAGCTTTTTGTCCAAAAAGCTGGAGCAGGAATCCCAGGTGAGCGTGCTGACGGCCCAAATCGAGCAAAAAAACCGTGAGTCGGATGAGGCCCGCATCACGCTCAAGGCTGCCCAAGATGGCCTGGTGCTGGCTCGGGAAGAGCGCGCCACGGTGGCCCGCCTGGTGGAACGTGGGCTGGAACCACGGCTGGAACTGGTGCGGCTGGACCGGGCGCTGGCCGAGCAGCAAGGCCGGGCCGACGTGACGCTGGTCAGCATCGACCGCATCCGCTCCGCCATTGGCGAGATGGCGGCCAGGCGCGACAGTGTGGTGCGGCAATTTCGATCTGAGGCGCTGAACGAGCTCAACCGCACCCTGGCCGAGCTCAGCCCGTTGCGGCAAGGGGTACCGGCCCTGGCTGATCGTTTGGCACGAACTGAGATCAGGGCGCCCATGCGGGGTGTGGTGAACCGCGTGTTTGT
>JBAXMQ010000274.1:0-2649 GCA_037134215.1 Betaproteobacteria bacterium | reverse complement strand
TGGCGGCCTTTTCCTTCATGGCACTTGAAGCTTTGCTGGCTGCCCGTGCACTGGCGCCGGAGGGCCTGTCCCTGGAGGTGGTGGACATGCGCAGCGTAAGGCCCTTGGACGTGCCCGCCGTGCTGCAATCGGTCCGAAAAACGGGTCGTTTGCTGGTGGCCGATACCGGCTCTCAGACCGGCGGGGCAGGGGCCGAGCTGATCAGCCAGGTCGTGGCCCAAGGCTTTGGCGCTTTGCGCGCGGCGCCAGTGCGCGTCGCCAGCCCGGACCATCCTGCCCCTTCTTCGCCATTTATGGCTGAGAACTATTACCCTACTGCCCTCACGCTAGCGCACGCGGCACTGTCCTTGGCCGGACGACCGACCGATGGGCCGACGCTGGCACGACTGCAGCTAGCCCTGTCCCGCAAAGACCCCCACGACACCCCGCATCGGAATTTTTCCGGGCCATTCTGAGGTACCACGGCATGCAAGCCCATCCCGCCAGTCGGAACCAGCCCTGTCCCTGCGGCAGTGGCCGCAAGTTCAAGCACTGTTGTGTCGACAAAGCGTTTTCAGCGCCAGTGACGCAAGGCTTGACCACCGACATGGATGCTCTGATGGGCGCTGCCATGGCCTTGCATCGGGATAAACGCTACGCCGATGCCATTACTGCTTATCAGCGTGTTTTGCAGTTAAAGCCAGACCATGCACAGGCTTTGCATTTGCTGGGCTTGATGGCGCAACAGGAGGGCGACCCGGCCACCGCCATTGAACTGATCAGTCGCGCCATTGCAATTCAACCAAGCGCAGAGATGCACTACAACCTTGCGGTTGCATTGCAGGCGCAGGAAGACCACAAAGGTGCCGCACAGAACTACAACGCCGCGGTGGAGATCAAACCCGACTATGCGATGGCCTGGAACAATCTGGGCGCAGTGCTGCAGAAGCTGGACTACAAAGAAGCGGCGATTGAGGCTTACACCAAGTCGCGTGACTTGCAGCCAGAGCTTCCCAGTGCGCACAGCAACCTTGGCGTGGCACTGAACCTGGGTGGGCGGGCCAGAGAGGCCATGGTGAGCTTCAGAAAAGTGTTGTCGGTTCAACCTGATAGTGCCACGGCGCTTTATGGCATGGGTTCGTCCTTGCAGGGGCAAGGTGACGCCCAAAATCCTGAGGCCATCCGTTACTACCAGTCCGCGCTGGCGGTGGATCCTTGCCACCTGCAAGCCCACAATAATTTGATTTTTGCGATGGACATGGATCCTTCGTACGAAACCCGGACCCTCCTCGACGAGCGTCGGCGCTGGGATTTGGTTCATGCGGCTCCTTTGGCCAGCAAGCAACTGCCGCCCACCAACTTGGCCGATCCCAAGAAAAAATTGCGCATCGGCTACGTCTCTGCCGACTTCAAGTCGCATTCTGCGCCCAAAGTCTTTGGCGCCATGCTCACCAGTTACAGTCAACGCGATTTTGAAGTGTTTGCCTACTCCAACATGGCGGAGAAATCCAAAGACTACGTTTCGCGCATTTTTGAAAAGTCCGTTGATTGTTGGCGTAATGTGGTTGACATGACCGATGACCGCTTGGCGGACCAAATTCGGGAAGACCAGATCGACATCCTCGTGGATTTGTCCGGTTTCACAGCGGGTACACGCTTGTTGGTGTTTGCCCAACGGCCGGCACCGGTCCAGATCACTGCCTGGGGTTATGCCACCAGCACGGGCATGAAGGCCATGGATGTCTTTTTTGCCGATCCCGTGATTGTCCCGCCCGAAGAGCGCTCGCTCTACGTGGAGGAGGTGCGCTACCTGCCCAGTGTGGTGTCGTATTACGCGCCCGACCCATTTCCGCCGGTGGGCCCTTTGCCGACCGACAGTGGCAAGGGCATCACTTTTGGATCATTCAATCGCTTGTGCAAGGTCACAGACGAAGTTTGGGCCACCTGGATCGATGTGCTGCGAGCCGTTCCGGAAAGTCGCTTGTTCATCAAGGCCTTGGAAAATGATCGTCTGGAGGACCGCAGCAAGTTGGAGGCGCGGTTTCTGCACGCAGGTATTGCTCCGGAACGGGTTATCCTGATGGGCGGTACCGATTGGTACAACCACCAGGCCGCTTTTTCCGAGGTCGATATCTGCCTCGACCCTTTTCCCCATGGCGGTGGCGTCTCCACCTTGGAGTCCTTGAAAATGGGGGTGCCTGTGGTGGTTTTGCGGGGAAGCACCTTGGTCGGGCGTCTGTCCACGTCCATCATGACAACCCTTGAGATGACAGATTGGGTGGCCGATACACCAGCCGAGTATGTCGGTTTGGCGGCGCGCAAAGCCCGTGATCTTGAAGCCCTGCGCAGCTTGCGGGCCAGCCTCCGCGAGCGCCTTGATGCATCTCCCATCGGCGACAACCGGGCTTATGTGAGCGCGGTTGAGTCGCAATACCGCCAACTGTGGCAGCGCTGGTGCGCGCAGCGGCTAGCGCCGCAGCCGGCGGCTGTGCAGGGTCTTTTAGCTGCCTAGGCCTCACCAGCATTGAATAGTTTGCTATTTTTAAAGTAGCAAATACTCACTCAGCGCCAGCCGGTCCTTGCAACAGGGCGCCAAAACCCCGGTTTATCCGGGGATCAAAACCGGCCCCAAACCCTAAAGTTATTCCAAGTCACTAAGTCGGTGACCTG
>JBAXMQ010000273.1:0-2710 GCA_037134215.1 Betaproteobacteria bacterium | reverse complement strand
ACCCCGATGATCACGGTCACCGACCTGGCCGGCAATGTGGGCGAGCCGATTGAGGCAGCGTCGATCACAATCGACACGGTCATTGGCTCGGCCAGCGGTGGGCTGGCTCATGATGAAGCCAATGACACGGGGGCGTCGGCAGACGATGGGGTGACCTCGGTCAACACACCCTTGCTCAAAGGCGAAGCCGAAGCGGGCGCCCTGGTGAGCTTTCGGCTCAATGGTCTGGATTACGAAACCACCGCCACCGAAGACGGCACCTGGGAGGTGCAAATCGATGACCCCCTGCCGAACGGCAAATATGCGCTCACGCTGACCGTCACCGACGCCGCGGGTAACTTTGTTGAGCAAAGTGCTGAATCCTTCACGATTATTCACATTGAGGGTGTGGATGTCCCCAGAATCGCCGGGCACCAGGTCTTCAATTACGGTATCACCATTGATGTCAATCCATTTGCCGGTACGGGTGCGGCGGCTGGCAGCACGGTGGAGGACTACAGCGGTACGCTGCCCGAAGGCCTGAGTATCGATACGGAGACACAGCACATCGTGGGCACACCGCTCGCCACTGGCGCCACATGGATTTCGCTCAACAGCAGTGATCTGGCTGGCAATGTGTCCACCACCTATTTCCAACTTGCGGTCACGCGGGGCACTCAAGCGGCCAGCAATATCTTCAACGCCGACCCGGCTGCAGCCAGTATGTACCTGGGAACCGATGCGGCACAAACCACGGCGGTGTACTCGAGCCACGGCGACGTCATCATGACGCGGGGTGGCAATGACATCATCAACTTGTTCAACAGCCAGGCCACGATCGACGAGCCCTTACCGGCCACCCATTTCGCCCGTCTGGATGGTGGCGCGGGTGATGACAGGGTGAATTGGTCTGGCACCAACCTGACGATCGACTTTTCAGCCTTTAACAACCCCGACAGTTCGGATGGACAGGTGCTGCAGCATGTCGAGTCTTTTTATTTCGCCAACACCAAGTCAGCACTCTCGGTGACTGCGGCTGATCTTTTTCACCTCCAGAGTGACGTGATCGACGCCGTGACGGGCGCCAACCTGGTGCGTTTCATGGCCAACTCCACCAACGGCGGTACCGTTGCCATGGAAGGTTTGACAAAAGCGGCCCTGCCTTTCCCTGACGCGGCTGGCATCGCCAAATTTGGTGACTACCAATTTGGGGCGAATGGCCTCGCCAGCAACGGCGCGGCAGACCAGCGCTACGCCAAATACATGGGCACCTTTGTGGACAATGACGGCAATCATCTGGTGGAATTGCTGTTGCAACGCGGCCTGAGCGCCGCTTGAGCTGACTACCCATGGGCAATTCGGCCGCTCCCAGCCTTGTTGCACAGGATGCCGAGGCACTTGCGCCTGGGCTGGTCCGCCCAGGCGCCGACGTGTTGCTGCAGTGCCTGGCCTGGGTGGCTCATCACTACGGCGACGAGCGCAGCCTAGCGTCCTGGAGCCATGGTCTGGCCCACGACGGCCGCGCCACCAACGCTGAGGGCGTGGTCAAGGCGGCGGAGGCTGCGGGGTACGTGGCTTCCATCGTCCAGCGCCCTTTAAGTGATTTGCCTGACTACGTGTTGCCGGCCATTGTGTTGATGCATGACGGGCAGGCGGCGGTACTGGTTCGTCGCCACGCCGATGGCAGACTTGAAGCCGCCATGCCGGAGTCTGATGATGCCTTGTTGCCTGTGCTCATGTCCCCTGAGGACTTGCTGAACCGGAGCAATGGTTTTCATATTCTCATCAAGCCTCGCCTGCAGCAGGATGACCGTGCCGGGGAGCCCTTGCCGCCTGCAGACTCACATTGGTTTTGGGGTGCCCTGTGGCGCTACCGAAGCCACTACAGCAACGTGATTCTCACCGCGGTGATGATCAACGTCCTGACACTCGCGGGCACATTCTTCACCATGAATGTCTATGACCGGGTGGTGCCCACGCACGCCTACCCCACACTGTGGACCTTGGCCATCGGTACGGCCCTGGCCATGTGCCTGGAGTTTTTCTCAAGACAAATCCGGAGTCATCTGGTGGATGCTGCCGGTAAGAAGGTGGATCTCGTTTTGGGTGCCTTGCTGTTCAGGCGCGCCCTGGGGATACGTCTGGAGGCACGCCCGGCTTCGACGGGTGCTTTTGCCAATCGTCTGCGTGAGTTTGAATCCTTGCGCGAATTCACGACCTCGGCCACCGTCTCGGCGTTCACCGATCTGCCGTTTGCCTTGCTTTTTTTGGTGGTGGTGGTGGCCATAGGCGGCCAGATTGCTTGGGTACCCGCCATCGCTGTTGTCCTGATTGTGGCCACCGGGGTTGTCATTCAGTGGCCCTTGTCGCGTTACATGCATGAAAACTTGCGCGAGTCGTCGCTCAAACAAGGCCTGCTGGTAGAGGCACTGGAAGGCATCGAGACGATCAAATCAGTCAATGCGCAGTCTCGCATGCAACGCAGCTGGGAGGATTACAGCGCGGTCGCCGCAGGCAGCTTCATGAAATCGCGACTGCTGAGCAGCTTTGCGATGAACTTTGTGGTGCTGATCCAGCAACTGGAGACTGTGGTTCTGGTGGTCTGGGGTGTGTATCTTATCCACCAGGGAACCTTGTCCCAAGGTGCGCTGATCGCCGTGGTGATGCTGGCGCGCCAAATTTTGTCGCCCATGGCGCAGGTGGTGGGTTTGGGGGTGAGATTTCAGCAAGC
>JBAXMQ010000272.1:0-2750 GCA_037134215.1 Betaproteobacteria bacterium | reverse complement strand
CGCCCGCGCTGGCAGCGCTGCGGCGATTCGGCTTCCAGATTTTCGAGCGGCGCAGCCTTGATCGGGTGGCTGGTGGCCAGCTGGTCAAAGGCCACCTTTTGCAGGGCTTTCACTTCTGGCACCGACAGGCCCAACTCATAGCCCGAGCACTCGTTGCCGCCCAGCGAACGTGGGTCTTGCAGGGTGAGGGCGCCAAACACCACCAAACCTTTGAGGTAGTAGCCGGCGGTGCTGGCGTGGTAGTTGTCAAAAGTCCACAGGTTGAGCTTGCCCGCGTCCACGCCGTCCATGGGGTTTTTGTCGGCAATGCCGGTGTCCATGGCGCGCACCCAGGCTTCGCCCACCGGGATCACGCCCTTGATGACAGGGCTGGTCTTGGCGGCCAGGTCGTAGCCGGCGCGCACGTCTTTGGCCATGTCATTGATGGTTTTGCCGTACCAAGCGCCCTTGGGGCCGTAGGTCAGGTCGGCCCGGGGGAAGGTGGCCTCCAGCCGCAGGTCGGCTTTGGGGTTGCGCGCCTGCAAGGCGGTGGCGAGTTGTTTGGCGGTTTCGACCAGTTTGGTGGCGTCGCCGGGTTTTTGGGCATCCAGGGTGCTGAAGCCGTGCGCCACCACAATGTCCCAGGGCTGCTGGTTGATGACGCTGAGCCGGTTGGCCAAGTGCCAGTCAATGCCGGTGCCGCCGCGGGTTTCAATGGCCACGTCATAGTCCAGCCCGACCTGCTGGGTGAACGACTTGAACAGGGCCGGCACGCCGCCTTGGCCCTCCTGATTCAGGTCACGGATGGTCTCAGACCGGTAAAAGCGCATGGCTGAGCCGTAGCCAAAAGTGAAGCTGTTGCCGATGAACAGCACGCTGGTGGCGGCCTGCGCGGCGGCAGGGGCCATGGCCAGTGGCAGGGACAGGGCAAGGGCGGCAAGGGTGGTTTGAAACTTCATGGGAAAAACTGCTGTTGAGTTAAAAAGTCCATGCTACCCCCCGACGGGGGCCTTTGACAGCCGGAATTACCCTGAGCGGCAGGGCCGCTCTGCTCAGTGTTCGGCCTTGTGCCCGATTTTTTCTGACAGGGCAAACAGCACGCCGGTGATGACGAAGGTGAGGTGCAGGCCCACCATCCAGCCGAGCTCCTGCGAAGTCCAGTTTTTCAGGTTCAAAAAGGCGCCCAGCAGGTTGATGCCCGACAGGGCCACGATGGAGCCGATGAGCTTGAGCTTGAGGCCGGCAAAATCGACATCGCCCATCCAGCGGGGACGGTCGGGGCTGCCCTGCGCGACGCCGATCAGGGACACAAAGTTTTCGTAGCCGCTGAAGATCACCAAAATCAGCAGGTTACCCAGCAGGGTCTTGTCGATCAGGCCCAGGATGCCAAGAAGTGTTTCGGTTTCAGACATGCCGACGATGCCAGCGCTGAAATGCACAAACTCTTGAATGAACTTGAAGGCCAGCAGCAGCAGCGCCAAGACCAGGCCAATGTAGAAGGGCGCCAGAATCCAGCGGCTGGCAAAAATGAACTTCTCCACAAACACCTCAAGCCCGGCAATCAAGCTGTTGTTTTCTTTGTCCATGGGGGTCCTGTTGGGGTTTATTGGGTTAAGTCATCGGGCACGCGCCGCACCAAAACAGTTTACCAAGGCTGCGTGACGCGGCCCGGTTGGTGGGCTGCAGCGGTTAGGATGGCGCATGGACCCAGCTCAAAACCTTTCATCCCTTGGGCTGACGCTGCCATCTGCACCCTATCTGGTGGGCGCCCTGCTGTTCGGGCTGCTTGGGTATGCAGCGTTTCGTTTTGGGCGCAAACAGGCTCGCTCGGCCTTCACCTGGGGCGGGTTGGCACTGATGCTCTACCCCTATGCCGTGTCCGACACCTGGCTGCTCTGGCTGCTCGGCGCCGTGCTGTGTGTGGTCATGTTTGCCACTGACAAGTGGTTGCAGAACCCGTAGCGACGGGCGGCCTTGTTACGGGATGTGTTCTTGCCTTGCGCTGGCGCATGGTGCGGGCCAAAGGCCCGGCCTACGATGGGCTCGCATGTCAGTCGGGTTGGCTCAATGTGACTGACAGGCCCCGGCCGCTCGCAGGGCTGGCTCGAATGCGACAGCGCGTTCCGTTCAAAAGACAAGAACATTGATCATGAGACTTCAACACATCCTCGCGGCCGGCATGCTGGTCGGCGTGTTTTCCACCCTGCCGGGTTGTGCCGTGTCACGTGGACAAGAGAGCATGGGGGCCTACATTGACGACTCGGCCATCACCACCAGCGTCAAGGCCCGCCTGTTTGAGGACAAGGACGTGGCCGGCTCATCGATCAGCGTGGAGACGCTCAATGGCACGGTCATGCTGTCGGGCTTTGCCAAGAACACGGCCGAGCGCGAGGTGGCAGAGCGTCTTGCACGCGGCGTCAAAGGCGTCAAGTCGATCAAAAATGAAATCGCTGTTCGACCCTGACCCTCAGGCTTGATGACCCGCGACCGTGCTGAGGGTCGCGCCCTGCACGGTCTCGCGCCGGATTGACGGCTGAGGCGCGCTGCACTCTAATGCGAGCCACTGTCCCTCAGCACTCGCTCTCATGCCCGTCATCCGCTCCCGTATCGTCACCCAAAGCGCGGCCTTTGCCGCCAACACGCAGCGCATGGTCGAGATGCTGGCCGAAGTCCGCCGGCTCGAAGGCCTGGTCATCGCCGAGTCCGAGTCCAAACGCAGCAAGTTCGAGGCGCGGGGCCAGTTGCTGCCGCGCGAGCGGGTGGCACGCCTG
>JBAXMQ010000271.1:0-2774 GCA_037134215.1 Betaproteobacteria bacterium | reverse complement strand
GATAGCAATATCGCCGTCGGCAACGTCAGCACCCAGGCCATCGCCAAATTCCGGATGGTGGCGAGCTGCAAGCCCGAGCGGTTGGCCGCCATCGTGCCTGCCACGCCAGAAGACAGTACCTGCGTCGTCGATACCGGCAAACCGTAGCCATCGGCTGCGCCGATCGTGAGCATCGCGACCAGTTCGGCCGAGGCGCCTTGGGCGTAGGTGAGGTGGGTCTTGCCGATCTTCTCGCCCACCGTCACGACGATGCGCTTCCAGCCCACCATGGTGCCCAGGCCCAGCGCGATGGCCACCGCCACCTTGACCCAGAGCGGGATGAACTTGGTTGCCTCGTCGGTCTGCTTCTTGAAGGCATTGAGGTTGGCCCGTCCATCGGCATCGAGCTTGACGGCCGGATCTTTCTCAATGAAGCGAATGACCTCGGAGATCAGGTACATGTCATTGCGCACGTTGGACACAGCGGCAGTAGGCACTTTTGCGAGTGAGCCGTATCCCTTGACCTGTTCGCCAACGCTGCCCACAACGGCGGCCAGCGCCGGCAGCACCTCAGGTTTGAGTGCTTTGGTGCGCACGTACTCGGACAAGGCGGCGCGGCTGTCGGCGGGAGCAGCGTCGGGTGCGGCCTGTTGGATCGACCGCTGCGTCACCTGCGCGATGGCGGCGAACTGCACCACCTGTTCCGGCGGCATCGCGCGGTTGAGTGCGTAAGTCACGGGCACAGTACCGATGAGGATCAGCATGATCAGCCCCATGCCCTTCTGGCCGTCGTTCGAGCCATGGGCGAAGGACACGCCAGTGCAGGTCAACACCAGCAGACCACGGATCCACCAGGGCGGCGGGCTGTTGCCGACCGGCTCCTTGTACAACTCAGCGTTCTTGACCAAGGCCTTGAGCGCCAGCAGCAGCAGCGCAGCGCAGCCGAAACCCACCAGCGGCGACAGCAGCAGCGACCAACCGACCTTAGACGCCTGCGCCCAATCAACGCCGCTGGTACCGTCGTAGCCATGCATCAGGGCATTGGCGACGCCGACGCCAATGATTGCGCCGATCAGCGTGTGCGACGACGAAGCCGGCAGCCCCAGCCACCAGGTGCCGAGGTTCCAGATGATGGCGGCGATCAGCAGTGCGAACACCATCGCAAAACCTGTCCCCGAGCCGACCTGCAGAATCAACTCTACCGGCAGCAGCGAAATGATGCCAAAGGCGACCGCTCCGCTTGACACAAGCACACCCAGGAAGTTGAAGCAGCCCGACCAGATGACCGCCACGTTCGGCGGCAGCGAATGCGTGTAGATGACGGTCGCAACCGCGTTGGCGGTGTCGTGGAATCCGTTCACAAACTCGAAACCGAGAGCGATCAGCAGCGCCACGCAGAGAAGAATGTAGGGCAATAGCGTGGTCGCCGACGGGCCCGACTCGCCGATATCCTGCATCAGGCTGCGCCCAGTGAAGAGCAGGCCGACAGCCAACAGCCCCAAGAAAACGATCACCGTGACCGGGCCTGTCTTCTGGTCGAGTTGAGGTCTGGAACTGGGACTGGAGCTGGTGTCAGAAGCGTAACGATGGTTGGTGGTCATGGAGGCTTACCAGGTTTTTCAAGGGGCTGTCAACGCGCGACGCTCAGCAGGCAGTGCAGGGCTTCAGAACACCTCGGGCACGACGATGTCGGCCGGCACGGGGTTGCGGACATAGTCCTCGCGACGCTCGCGCGGCGGCAGTTCGATCGGCGGATGCTCAATTTCCTCGTACGCAAACTGCGACAGCAGGTGGCTGATGCAGTTCAGTCGCGCACGCTTTTTGTCGTCGGCCTTGACCACCCACCATGGCGCCTCGGCGATGTGCGTACGCTCCAGCATCACCTCCTTGGCCTTGGTGTACTCCTCCCAGCGCCGGCGCGACTCCAGGTCCATGGGGCTCAACTTCCACTGCTTGAGCGGGTCGTGGATGCGCCCCAGAAAGCGGATGCGTTGCTCGTCATCGGAAATTGAGAACCAGTACTTCACCAGCCGAATGCCTGAGCGCACCAGCATCCGCTCGAACTCGGGCGCCGAGCGGAAGAACTCCTCGTACTGCTCGTCGTTGCAAAAGCCCATCACCCGCTCAACGCCCGCGCGGTTGTACCAACTGCGGTCAAAGAGCACGATCTCGCCGGCGGCCGGCAGATGTGACGCGTAACGCTGGAAGTACCACTGCGTGCGCTCGCGGTCGTTCGGCGCCGGCAAGGCGGCCACGCGGCAGACGCGTGGGTTCAGTCGCTGGGTAATGCGCTTGATGACGCCGCCCTTGCCAGCGGCGTCCCGGCCCTCGAACAGCACGACAATTTTTTCACCTGATTGCACGACCCAGTCTTGCAGCTTAACCAGCTCGCTTTGCAGCCGGAACAGCTCGCGAAAGTAGTGGCGGCGGGCTTCGCGGTCGTTTTCCTGTCGTGGGTCTTCCCCAAGCGTCATGGCGTCGAGAATGCGGTCTTCCATTTCGAGCTCGAGTTCCTCGTCGAAGTCATCGCGCAAATCGCGGTGGATACGCTGGACCAATTCTGCTTCTGATTCGTTCACGACGGCTCCTATGAAAATGCCAATTAACCTTACTGGCCCATGGTGACAAATGTGTGACGGATGCGGCAGAGGGTGGGCTAGATTTGCTTTACGCGCCTCGTCCGCTTGCCTGATGGAGGTTGTGCAAATACTCTGCCCTGTTTGGCCTGCGCGCTACACGCCCATGCAGGGCAACCTTTGACGACTTTAGTTAAAAAAGCCGCGCAGCCCTCGTGG
>JBAXMQ010000270.1:0-2789 GCA_037134215.1 Betaproteobacteria bacterium | reverse complement strand
TCCAGGGTGTCGTTGCCACCGTGGCCGTCGAGCCGGTTGTCGGCGCTGCTGCCGGTGATGCTGTCGGCCTTCCAGGAGCCTTCGACGCCTTCAATATTGCTCAGGGTGTCTGTACCTCCCCAGCCGTCCTGCGCCACACCCGTGGCCAGGTTGACGACTACGCCGTTGGTGGGATTGTCGTCATAGCCGGCCTCGTCATAACCACCGCCGCCATTGATGGTGTCGTTACCCTTGCGCCCGGAAAAGCTCTCTTGGGCACCGTACCCGGTGTTATTGGTGTCGCTCCCGATCATGACATCGTTGAAGTCGCTGCCTAAAATGCATTCGACGCCAATCAGAGTGTCCACACCACCCATACCGTCCTGCACCTGGCCAGTGGCCAAGCGAAGGTCCACGGTGATGGCAGCGGTGGATGAGGCGTACCGCACGACATCCCATCCGCCAAAACCGTTCACCGTGTCGTTGCCTGCGTCCGGTTCAAAGTCCTCTTGGGCAGTTCCCCCATTCATCCACCCGGCACCGCCGCCCAGCAGCGAATCGCCCAAGGCCGTGCCGCGAACCCGATAAACCCCGGTGAACGTGTCTGTGCCGACATACTGGTTCAGGTCTCCCGTGCGGTCTGCAGGGTTGAGCGCCCAGGCCTTGCCTGTGGCCAGGTTGACCTCTACCGCCACAACTGAGTTGCTGTAGGCCAGCATGGTCTTGCCGTTACCGTAGATCGTGTCGTTGCCGCCGCGCCCCTCAAACCAGTTCCAATCCCCAAAACTTCCGGCATTGACCGATGTACTGGAGAAGCCCCGGGCGTCGTAGGTATCGTCATAGGCGGTACCCTGGATTTTTTCGATGGATCTTAGGGTGTCCGTACCAATGGAACTGTCGCCAGTTGCAACACCGGCCGCCAGATTGACGGTCACGCCAGATGTGCCACCCCAATACTCTGCACGGTCCTCGCCGGTGCCACCGTCGATAAAGTCATTGCCACCCCTGCCACGAAAACTCTCGTAATCGTCATAAGCGCCGCCCACCAGGGTGTCATCCAGGTTGGTGGCTAGTATTCGCTCGACATTGGACAGCGTGACGGTGCCAAAGCTCCAGGATGAGGACCGGCTCAGGTGGGTCATGTCCACCGTAAAAGTGGTACCCGGCGCAGCCAGGTGGACGTCAATGCCTTTGCCGGTTGTGCTCAGCAGCGTACTGCTTGAGAAGTTAACCGAGGTGTCACCATTGCCAACAACGGTGTCGTTGCCGCCTTGGTTGAGGTTCACGTAATTCCAGCGACCACCCACTTGGAAATTGCTGGTCATGCCGCTGAAATCAAAGCGGTCGTTGTAAGCGGTATCGCCAAAAGAGGCAACACCATCCAGGGTGTCCGCGCCGGCCAATTGGCTGCTGCCCGCACCATAGCTGATGGTGCCCACGCTGCCGCTGAAGGTGGCGGTTATGCCGGTTTGCGACCACCAGTAGCCCATATAGGGGCCATCGAGCCAAGGCATACTTTGCACTTTGGCCAAGGTAACGGTGTCGCTGCCACCGTAGAGTTCCATGTCCAACGCGTGTTGGTCACCCGAGGCTTCGCTGTTGCCTGAGAGTGCGGCAAAACTGCCGACCACCACGTCGGCTTGCCGGGTACCACGGACGTCTTCAATGCCTCGCAGGGTGTCGACGCCCACATCAGCGCCATTGACGCCGGTGATTGTCATCGTAGAGAGATCAAGTCGGATGCCACCTACCGATACGTCTGTGTAGTCAGCGGTGTCGTAGTCTGATGTGGCGTAGTTCAGGCCATATCGCCACGCCAGGTTACGCTGCTCGCCGCCGTTGAGCAGGTCGTTGCCGGGACCGCCGCGCAGGGTGTCGTCCGAGATCAGGCCGTTCAAGGTGTCATTGCCAGCGCCGCCGCTCAGCGTGTCCGCGTAGCTCGATCCGTTGATCACTTCAGCACTGGCAGTGCCACTTTGAGACAGGAAGTTGAGCGTCGGGGTGGCAACGGTTCCGCCAGTTCCGAGGTAGGTCCAAGTGGAGGCGCCGCTTCCGTTGACACCCAAGAAGGCCAAGCGCTCTATGGAAAGTAATTGGTCTGCCCCGAAAACGGGGTTGGCTGTGTCGGTGCTTGGGCGCAGGTCGGTGACTGTCCAATACCCGGTGCTGGTGTTGGCCTGGAAACTGACCAGGGCTGTACTGCCCTTATTCAGTGTCCAACCGCTGGTGGCATTGCCCACCAATGTGGCGCCTTCGAGGTTGGCACTGTTCATGTTGAAAACGGCACTGTCCCAACTCGAGATGCCACCCCTGAGTGTGTCGTTCCCTGCGCCGCCTTCCATCCAGGAGCTTTTAGCGCCAGCAATTAGCAAGTCATTGCCGTTGTTGCCATACGCTGAGCCAGTGTCCCCCAAGGTGATCTGGTCATCGTAGCCAGAGCCATTGGCCCGTTCGATGGAAATCAACACGTCGGTACCAATGGACGAACCGGTAGCCGTGCCGGCCTTGAGGTCAATGGTGACGCCGCTGGTGGCATCCCAGTACTCGACTGCATCCTCCAAGTAAGAGGTGTCCACGCCGTTGACCGTGTCATTGCCCGCGCCTGGTCTGAAAACATTGGCCCGAAGGTTACCAATGAGCAGGTCGTTGGAGGCAGTTCCGATAATTCGCTCGATGTTGGACAACACATCCGTGCCACCCAAGCCGTCTGTGGCAGTGCCGGTAGTCAAGTTGACCGTCACCCCTATAGGCGCGCCCTCGTAGCTAACCCAGTCACCGCCATTGTTGTCAGTGCCGCCGTCAAGACTGTC
>JBAXMQ010000269.1:0-2803 GCA_037134215.1 Betaproteobacteria bacterium | reverse complement strand
CACCCTTGTTGTTGGTGCCACCCAGGCCGAAGTCTGAATTGACAAAGGCATCCAGGACGGCGTCACTGCCCAGGTAGCGGTAAGCGACCGATGCATTCCAATCCCCGCGCTTGGCGATTTGGACTTGCCCGATCTGGACGCGGGCCAGAAACCCCAGATCACCGCCATCGGGTACGGCCTGCCCGCTGCGGGTTTCCATCTCGGACCTGTTGAAACCGAGGTTTTTGACGAGGTCGCCAGTCAGACGAATGTGTTGGGGCAAGACATCATCCAGGTCCAGCGAGGCGGTCAGGTTCAGCTCACGAAAGGCCGATGCCAATCCGTAGATCGGACTGGCCGCGTCTCCAGCCGCCCGCACATTGAACAGCGTGTTGCCTCGCTGGCGCAAGCCACTCGCATACTCGTAACGGATCGCATAGTCTGACCGCGTGGCGTCGGCAAGGGTTTCCCTCGCACCCTCAAGCCCCTGGTAGTTGTAAAGCGCAAGACCTAATTTGAACCGGTCGTCCTTGCGGCCCAGTCGCACATCCAGACCCGTCTGCACAGCGGCGAGTGAGCGTGGTTTGACGGTGCCTGGCCGGTTTTCAGACAGGGGGAAATAACCTGCTGTGACAAAACCGTTTGCGCCCGTGAAGACCGGCACCACGGCGCTGGCCGCCACGCCCTCGAAGCCCAGGTCGTCGGCGTAAAGCAGATCTGTGGAAAAGAAGGGGTTGGGCATGCGCCCACCCGTCAAAATCAGGCGTCTGTCAAATTGGCGGACCGTCAGATACGCCTGATCGGCCACCAGGGTGTACTTGTTGAACGCCTGGCCTAGCGTCTGGTTGGTCGACGTGCGGTCTGTGGTGTTGCCGGTCGACACACGCAAAGCCATGCTGACCTCGTCGGACAGCGTGGCCGTCAAGCCCAGACGGGCGCGCAAGCGCAGACGGTCAAAATCCTCCTGGGTATTGAAACTGGGCGTGGCGTTCAAGGTCGTCTGGGCAATATCGGCCGCGCGCGTGAGGTTGCCATTGGCATAGCCCGAACCCGGACTGGTATTGGCGCTGGACAGTTTCACACCTTCGCTGCGCAAGCGGTAGTCACCCTCGATCTTGACCTGGTTCAACCACGACGGGAAAGCATCCGGCTGGCCCCAGCGCTCCGTGCGGGCCTGCTGAAGAACATCCTGTTTGATGGCGCCTCGCAATTCATCTTTCAAGGCTTGTGGCACATAGGGCACCCGGACGACCGGTTTGCCGTCTTTGCCGAGCTCCCGCTCGGCGGAGGTGACTGACGCGGCTGATGCGGCCGGTGAGACGGCTGCGCCGGCCTTGGCTTTGGCGTTCGCGATCAATTGCTCTGCTTTCTCGCGGGTGATCAGACCTGACTCCACCAGCGTGTCGATCAGCGCTTGGGTTGTGGCCTGCAACTGCTCAAGGCTGGCTCGGTCCTGCGCCATCGCCTGCATCGGCAGAGCCAAATGGGCCATGGCAAGCGCGGCGGCCAAGGCCCGAAGGTTTGCGCCAAAGCCAACAGTCTGGTGTGTCATGTGTATTCCTTTGTCATCTTTAAAAATTTGGGCTGCCTAGCGGCCACCTGTTACGAGGCTCAGACGGATGGGCAGTGGCATCTGGTCCGGCGGCGCCATGCTGAAGGTTGAGAGTTCGGCCATCGTTTGCCTCAGCAAGTCATCCACCTCCGGGTCGCCACTGCTGCCAACCATTTCGTAACGGCTGACCCGGCCATCCCGTTCAACCCAGAGTTGCAACTCCACCTTGTAAGACTTTTGCCGAAGTTCTTTCCGGCGTGCCAGGTGGCGTTGTACCTCACCTTTCAAACCGCTGGCGTAGTTGGTGAAGGGGTTGAACAGGCCTGACGCCGCTTTGGGTAACACGGGCGCCACTTGGGCCGCCTTAGGTGGAGCGATGACGACTTCCTCGCGTGTGACCTTACCAGCGGCGAAAGCGCTGGGACCGTCACCGGCTGCGCCTTCCATCTTGAGCTCGGGTGAGGCGGGCGCCGGAGGGGCTTCCTTGACCTGAGGGGTGGGATCCACCTTGACCTCTTTTTGCTCCTTGGGAGGCTCCGGCTTTTTTTCCTCCTTGGGTGGTGGCGGTGGGGGGGGCGGATTGGCAGGAATCAGGGAAATCTTCGGGGCCTTTGGCGCGGCCTGGGACTTGCTCGACAGGCGTTCGTAGACCAGGTAGGCAACGGTTGCCAGCAGCGCCACGGCCAGCAGCAGCAACAAGGCATTCCTCACCCGGGCACTCATGTCAGGTCCCGATCCGGGCCGTGATCAGGCCCACATTGCCAATTTTCAGGCGCCCCGCCAGATCAATGATGTCCACGACCCGGGCATATTGCGTCGCCGGGTCGCCTTTGATCATCACGGGCGCTTCGGCATCCTTGGCCACTGCCTCACTCAGCCTTAGCTCAAGATCAGCCAATGAAATCGCAGTGCCATTGAGCATCAAGCCCCCGTCCGGCAAGATCTGGACGATGCGAATCTCCTTGCGCTCCTGGCTGGGCTTGTTGCTCGGTTTGGGCAGGTTGATCTTGAGCCCTTGCACCGAGGCTGTGGTCATGATGATGAAAATCACCAAAAGCACATACGCCAAGTCCAACATGGGGGTCACATTGATGGTGTCGTAGGGCTTGGTTTCGGTTTCGACTTTCATGTGCCCCCCTGGACACGGCCGGTGGCCAGACCGATGTCTGTGATACCCACTTTTTTCAGTGTCTCCAAAACCAGCATCACTTTGGCGTATTGGGTCCGGGCATCACCCTTGACCACCACCGCTTGGCTAGGATTCCCTCGCTT
>JBAXMQ010000268.1:0-2823 GCA_037134215.1 Betaproteobacteria bacterium | reverse complement strand
GTTGCCGTCATGATGATGCAATCGCCGGGGGCCATGCGCCTCTACCACCGCAACCTGTTGCGCCAGTTGGTTTACCAAGCTGTGACGGATTGAGGTTTTCAAAAATATTTTCGATATTTTTGAAAATAGGCCTAAATTACCCGCTAAATCTGCCGTTAACACCAGTACGACCTCCGTCAAAAGACCTTGTAAGCCAGACACCAACTGCCCACCATGGAAATGCCGCCCATTGACCGTACCGCATTCGCGCGCCAATCCGGCGCCGAGGGCGCGGCCGTGTCGGCGGTGGCCCGGGTGATGCCGGTCGCGCCGGTCAACCCGGTGGTGACGGCGGGAGACGAAACGGGTTTTTCGCCGAGTGTGGTCAACCGGGTGGGGCAAAGCCCCTCCGATGGCAAGGAACTGGTGTACACCAGCGTGGCCGACCCGATGCGGCGCGGCGCCGAGGCTGACACCGCGCCCAGAGACTGGACCATTCACCGCCCCGAGACTGCGAAAGTCGAGGACCCGCCGCCGGTGCCCATGTCCAAGATGCTGATGGACCACCTGGCCTCGCTGTGGGCGGCCAGCGCCAGCGCGGTCCAGGTGCAAACCCTGGTTCGCAACCAGCTCGAAATCAGCTCGCCCAACCAGGCGGTGGCTGCACAGCCCAGCCCGAACGCGATGGCGGCGGTGACCTACTCCACAAGCAAGGTTGCCAAGAACGAAAAAATCTAGCGCTGCGGCGCTGCAGCGGCCAACTGCACCTGCAGGCTAAACCGCGCACTGGCCTCAAGGGGCAGCGCCTCCAGCTGCCAGCGCGTGTTGTGAAAAGCCGCCACGCCCGGTCGGTGCGCTATTGAAAAAAGAGCGCCACCACCAGATTCCACAAGGGCTAGCAGCTTTTTGTACACTTTTTCTTCAGTGTCCTGATCCAGCGCGCTGGTGGCCTCGTCGGCAAACACCCAGCGCGGTTTTTTCAGCAGCACCCTGGCAATGGCCAAGCGCTGCTGCTCACCGCCCGACAACTGCTGGCCCCAGGCGCCGGCCTCGTCCAGCCGCTCGGCCAGGGCCGGCAACTCGGCGTCTTGCAGGGCCTGGCGCAACTGCGCGTCGGTGTAGCGGCTGGCCAGTGCCGGGTAGGCCAGGGCATCGCGCAGCGATCCATTGGGAAAATAGGGCCGTTGTGGAATGAACATGGCGTCCAGCGGCCGCGCCAGCGTGCCGGTGGCAAAGGGCCAGATGCCGGCCAGCGTGCGAAACAGTGTTGATTTGCCGCTGCCCGACGGCCCCTGCAGCAGCACCCGGGCGCCGGCGGCGGCGTGCAGCGCCGTGTCAGCCAGCAGCAGGCTGCCATCGGGCAGCGACAGGCTCAGGTTGCTGACATCCAGTGCTTCGGAATCAATAGCAGACAAGGGCCGCTGGGCTTGGCTTAGCGCGGTAAATGAGGCCTCAAAACTGGTCAGTCGGTCGGTGGTGGCGCGCCAGCTGGCCAGGTTGCTGTAGCTGTCCACAAACCAGCTCAAGGCCCCCTGCACCTGGCCGAAGGCGCTCGAAATCTGCATCAGCTCGCCGAGCTGGATGGCGCCGCTGAAAAAGCGCGGCGCGGCCACCACAAAGGGGAACACCACCGCCGCCTGGCCAAAAAAGCTGGTGAACCAGACCAGGTTTTTCTGCGCCTTGATCAGCCGCAGGTAGTTGCCCAGCACGCTTGACAAGCGCAGGTCCAGCTGCGCCCGTTCCACCGCCTCGCCCCGGTCCAGCGCCACCGATTCGCTGTACTCGCGCACCCGCACCATGTGGTGCCGAAAATCAGCCTCCACCCGTTGCTGCTCAAAATTGAGCTTGATCTGCGGCCGCCCGATGTAATGTGTGAGCAGGCTGCCCACCGCGCAGTACAGCACCGCCATCCAGACCATGAAGCCCGGGATGTTGTAGCTGCTGCCCCCGAAGCTGAAGGCAAAGCCGCCCGACAGTGCCCACAGGATGCCAACAAAGCTGGCCAGTGTCACCACCGCATTGAGCAGCCCCATGCTCAGCGACACGGTGTAGTTGGTGAAGAGGTTGATGTCCTCCTGGATGCGCTGGTCCGGGTTGTCCGGGTTGGTCTGCCCGGCATTGGGCTTCTGCTGGAAGCGCATCAGCTCCAGCCGGTAAAAGGCCTGACCGTCGAGCCAGCGCTGCAGGTAGTGGCTGGTCATCCAGGCGCGCCAGCGCATCTGCAGCAGCTGCGTCAGGTAAAACTTGTACACGGCCAGAATGATGAACGCAAACGCCAGCCAGGTGAAGCGGCCCAGCTGAGCCCAGAACACCGCCTCATTCTTGTCTTGCAGCGCGTCGTAAAACAGTTTGTTCCAGTCGTTGAACAGCACCGCCATGTACACCAGCCCCAGGTTCAGCGCCACGATCGCCGCCAGCAGACCGCGCGCCTTCCATTTGTCTTGCGAGGCAAAGTAGGGCTGGGTCAGGGCCCAGGCGCGGCTGGCGAAGGTCTTGACGTCCTGGAGTTTTTGGCTGGGTGTCATGGGTGTTTGCTCTTGGGCCGCTGCGGTAGGCGGAGTATCCCTTGTTGGCATTGCTGGTGTTGACAGGGGTCAGGGAGAGGCATTTGGCGAGCGGCAGGGGCCGACTGCATGCCGCCGCTCGTGTCCCTCCGCCCTGCGGGCTCCTTCCTTGACCTCGCCGCGACACGCAGTCGGCCCCTGCCGCAACGAAAATGATTGGCCCTCAGAGCGCCATGCAACCTATCGATCAGGGTGGTGGGGCGTTCGGCGCAGCGGCATCAAGAAGGAGCCCGAAGGGCGGGTGACAGCCGCGGAGCCGAATGCCCCGCCGCCCTGATCC
>JBAXMQ010000267.1:0-2825 GCA_037134215.1 Betaproteobacteria bacterium | reverse complement strand
GCGCTGAATTTGTCCACAAAGGCCCGCATCGGCTGGATGGTGGTCGGGAAACTGCCGATCATGCGGCAGTCACACACGGACATCACCGGCTTGATCTCGCCGCGGGCCGCGCGCAGGGTGAGTTCGACCACTTCCTCGCCACGCGCCACAAAGTCAGTGTGGGGGAATTCCTTGAAGCAGATGATCAGTGTGGCATTGCGCACGCGTTTGCGGGTCAGGTGGCAATGCGGGTCCAATTCCACGCCAATGGGCACCTTCGGCCCGACGATGGCACGCACATGCTCCAGCAGATCGCCTTCGCAATCGTCATAGCCGTCGGCGACCATGGCGCCGTGCAAGCCCAACACCACGCCGTCCAGCGGCAGGGCGGCGCGCAACTGGCCGAGCACCTCGTCACGCAGCTGCTCAAAGGCTTGGCGCGATACCAGGCCGGCCGGCTCGGCCCAGGAGCAGGAACCTTCGATCAGGGTCCAACTTTCGGCCCGGGCCCGGCGCCGGGCCACCCACAGCGGCGCGGTACACAGCTTGGCGTCCTCGGGGTGTTGGCCGGGCGGCGCGTAAAACGCCTCATGAAAACTCTCCAACGCCGTCGGAATCGGCGCAAAAGTGTTGGTTTCAGTACCGATGGATGCGGCAAACAGGCGCATGGTGGGTCTCCGTTATGGGTTGCTCGGGCAGTCTTGCGCCATTCTGACCGATTTCCAAAACGCCGATCCCAGGTTGGCACGGGTGGCAGCCAAACCTTCACCTCATCAGGTTTTGCTTCTAAATATGTAGCAAACTATCCATTAATGACAGGGCTTAGAGGGCGATTTCATGTCTGATCATCGACGATGCCGTCAACGTAGTACCAGCGGCCCTGCTCGCGCACAAAGCGGCTGGTCTCGTGCATGCGCTGAGCGCGGCCGCTGTCGCGGCAACGCGCGACAAATTCCACCACCCCAGCATCGGCAGAGGCCTGCGCATGGCGTACCTCCAAGCCCAACCATTTGACCAGGGGCAACTCCAGCTCGCCCGGCGCCGTGGCCGAGTGCCAGGTGGCCAGCAGGTAGTCGGGCAGGCCCAGCGCGTAGGCGCTGTAGCGCGACCGCATCAAGGCTTCGGGCGTTGGCGCATGCCGGCCCTGCGAAAAGCCGGTGTGCCAGAGTCCGCAGCAATCCTCGTAGGTCTGGCCGCTGCCGCAGGGGCAGGGGGCACGAGTGGACAGCCGCTGGCGGGAGGACATTGGCTTGCGTTCAAGAGCCAGTCAGAGCAAAGCCCACGCCAAAACGCGCAGCCAGGGAAGCGAGGCGCTTGTCCAGCGTCCAGAGTTGGGCACTTGGCGTCAACAGCGTTGATGCCAACAGCGTCAAGTCAATCAGGCCGCAGCCCAGACCAAATAGTGCTTCTCTTTCGATGAAATCTCTCATCTCATCGGGCGCGGCCTGATCCGCAGGCAGCAGCAGCGCCATGTCGTTCAGGGCACGCAGACGCGGCTCTGGCGGAGTGCCGCAAGCCAGTTCACCCACCACCAGGGGATGCGTCAACACCTGATCAAGCGCCAGCAGCTCAGCCAGCACGGCATTGGGGCGGCGGAAATGATCGACCCACACCGAGGTGTCCACCAACACCGTCACGGCAAGGCCGCCGGTGTGCCCCGCCGCGGAATGTCTTGCATCTCAGGCACAGCACCGCCCAGCGCCGCTAATCGCTTGGCTGCCTGCACGCGCACAAAGGTTTTCATGGCTTCCCGAAAAATGTCGGCCCGGTCCATCTGGGGGTCAGCAAGCTCCAAGGCTTTCTCGTACAGGGCGTCGTCAATCGTGACGGTTGTTCTCATATTTCAGTTCGAATAAATTTTGATGCAATTTTGTATCAAAATTCGCATCAAAGCAGCAGATATGAAATGCAAGCAAATGAGACCAACGATGGCGTGGGTTTTTGCCCCTAGCTGCGAAGCCTACTTTGTCAACCGCACGCGCTTTGGCCAAGCGGGCCAACCCTAATCTCAGGCTAATCCATTGACACACCAAAGTACCCATCCGAAAATGTTGTTGAATATTTCAACAACTCGAAAATCGCCATGGCCACCGTCAATTTCAGCGTCCCTGAGGACATCAAGAATGCTTTCAACACCACCTTCAAAGGGATGAATAAAAGCGCGGTCATTGCAGATTTGATGCGCGAAGCCATTGAGCGCGCCCAGAGCCAACAACGCAGCAAGGACGCCTATGAGCGCATCCTGCAGCGCCGGCAACATGCACCCCACATCACTGATGAGCAGTTTCGCGCCGCGCGTGAAGCAGGTCGCCCGTGATCGTTGTGCTGGATGCCAGTGTGGCCGTCAAATGGTTTTTGCCCGGCAACCCTGATGAGCAACACACAGAAAAGGCATTGCAAGTCCTGGAGCAATCGGTGCTGGGTTTGCTACTGATGGTGCAGCCAGACCACTTTGTCGCCGAAGTGGCGGCCGTCCTGGCCCGGCTCAAGCCGGATGAGGCCCACAAAGACCTGTTTGATTTGCTGGACATCCGATTTCGTACCCTGGCCAACCCGGCCATCTACGCCACAGCGCTGGATTTGGCCATGCGCCATCAGCATCACTTGTTTGACACCCTGTACCACGCAGTGGCTTTGCACACGCCGGACGCAGTGCTGATCACTGCCGATGAGCGCTACTACGTCAAAGCCCGGCATGACGGGCACATCAGCCTGCTGGCAGATGTCCAGCTGCGTTGACTCTGCCACTCAGTGCACTGCTCACGCACCCAGCGGCTGGCGAGATTTAGGGCCGGCGGTAGGGTCTAGCAGCTTCAGTCCCTCGCAACCACCGTGTCATACAGCCC
>JBAXMQ010000266.1:0-2839 GCA_037134215.1 Betaproteobacteria bacterium | reverse complement strand
CCCAGCGTCAGCACCAGCAGGGTTTGCGCGGCACTGCTGGGGATCACCCGGTCATACACCTGCATGCTGTAAAACGAGGTGGCCAGCGCCACCACATTGATCATCAGGCCACCCACCGCCGCCTCCAGCAGCAGCCGGCGGTTGGCCAGAATTTCGTCGCGGATCAGCGCCCACACCGGGCTGCGGCTGGCCACATAGGGCCGGCTGAGCTTGAAGCTGGCAAAGGCCTGCCCGGGCGGGGCGGCATCGGCGCGCTCTTGCCAGCGCCGCTGGCTGTCGTCCCACCACTCGCTGATCCACTGGCCCTGGGCGTTCTGGCCGCGCAGCACCCCCCACGCTTCGCCAACAAGCGCATCATCCGTCCCCTGCACCAGGGCTGGCATGCGGGCCGCATCGGGCGTCTTGCGCCAGGCCGCTGGCGCCAGCTGTAACTGCGCGGCCACGGCCTTGAGCTGCGCCCGGGCGTCAGCTGGGTGCTGCTGCACCGCCGCCTGCACCGCCTGCTGCACGGCCAGCCGGTCCACGCTCTCTTGCTGCAGCTGGGCCAGCCGCGCCAGGCAGGGCATCAGGCTTGCATCGCTCACGGCTTGGTCTCAAGCAGGGCGTCAATGCCGCGGGTGTAGGCCAGCAGGCGCCAGCCCAGCAGCAGCTCGGTGGCCTGCAGCTCGGCCAGCTGGGTTTCGGTTTGCGCCAGCTCGCGCGCGGCGTTCATCACGTCCAGCCAAGACTTGCGCCCAGCCAGAAACTGCCGGTCGTAAGAGGCCGACACGTCTTCCCCTGCCGCCAGCGCGGCTTTGACGTAGGCCACGCGCCCGGCCACCGACAGGGCCTGCGCCTGGTCAGCCGCGAGCTGCTCGCCCAGGGTGTGCCGCTGCACCTGCACCTCGGCGGCGGCGGCTGCCAACTGGCTCTGCGCCGCCTCCAGGTTGGACAGGGTGGACAGCCCGGCGCCAAAGCGGCTGTTGATGCCAATAAACAGCCGGTCCGCCGGCCCGCCGCTGGCCAGGTTGTAGTTGCCGTACTGGCGCTCCAGCCGGGCATAGACCTCGGGGCGCAAATCGGCCCGGCGCTCGCGCACCACGGCCTCTTGCACCCGCTCCTGGGCCTGGGCCTTGCGCACCGCGGGGTTGATGTCAGCCGCCTGTGCCAGCAGGGCAGCGGCGCTGCCGGTCGGGATGGCAGCCAAGGGAGGCGGTAGGGCCGGTGTGGCGGCCACGCCCCCTGCCAAACCCGAGGCCAAACCCGCTGCCAGTGTGGCGCCATCCACCGTGCCGCCCAGCAGTTGGGCCAGGCGCGCCAGTGCCACCTCGCCCTGGGCGCGCACGGCGGCGGCCTCGGCCGACACGGCCTCCAGCCGGGCCACCGCCTGCACCAGGTCGGCCTGGGCAGAGGCGCCCTCCTCCCTGCGCCTAAGCACCTGCCGGCGCAGCTGCTCGTGGGTGGCCAGGCTCTTGGCCAGGGCCTGGGCCTTGGCTTGTGCGCCCCACCAGTCCACATAGGCTTGCAGCACGCGCAGGCCCAGCTGCAAGCGGGTGTCTTCCAGCGTGGCTTGGGTGGCGGCCAGCGTGGCCTGGGCCTTTTCGGCACCCGCGTCCAGCCGCCCGCCGCTCCACAGCGGCTGCTGCAAGCGCAGCGTGCTCACCAGCCGGTCGCCCTGGTACAGCCGGTCAGCCGCACTGGCAGCAGCTGTCTCCACACTGACCGACGGGGTGGGGTAATACTGCCAGCGCGCGCTGTCCACACCGGCCTGCGCGCCCTGCAGCTGGGCCCGCTGCGCCTGCACGGCGGGGTGCGTGGCCAGCACGGCGGTTAAGAGCTGAGGTAGGCTGGTCTGGGCTTGCACCAAGGCGGGGTACAGGGCGCAGCACAAGGCGCACAGCAGAGGCAACAGCGCAGCAAAAAAGCGGTGCATGGGCAACGGTGTCAGCAGCGTGTTGGACCGAAGGGGCCTGAGGCTTTGATGCGATGGTCTCACTTGGCAGCCACTGCCGCTGTCCGGCTCACGCCGGACACGGTGCAGGCCAGCCAAAAACAAACAAAGTCAAATATCAAAGTTCAAATCTCAAAATCAGGCTCCGCGGACACCACGCCTACATCACCTGCAAGACCACATAAAGGCCGGCGTCGTCGGCGTAGTCGAAGACGTAGCCAGTGTGAAGGCCGACGTTGGCGTGCCCCGAAGTCGAGGACGTGGCCGACCAGTAAAGGTTGGCCTGCCAGCCCGACGGCGCACCGCTTATGACTGTTCCTGTACCCGTGCCGTTGTACGCATCCCATACCGCCAGCAGGTCGTCGTAGGTGGAGTTCACCGCATTGCTGCCATCGGCGGCCGTGGCTGATCCCACCGCTGTGCCAGGCTGGTAGTTCCAGATGCCACCGGCCCCATAAGGCGGCGATGTCACCCCACCGGCCGTCGGCAGGGCCAGTTGCACGCCGTTGATCGTCGCATAGCGGTAGGTGTCGGTGGTGTTGCCACCGCCACCCACCACGCCGTTGATGTCCTGGTTGAAGATGCCGTCCAGCACATCGTGCGTGGTGTAGTCCAAACCGCCATTGAGCGACCCGGTGCTGGCGCTGGTGCCGTCCCCACTGCGATCCCAGAAGTAATACCACTTGCCACCATCCACCTGCACCGGGGCAATCAGCTTGCCGTAACTGCCGAGGTCAATGACGGACTGGCCGGCCAGGGATTCCGCAACGTCCGTCACGGTGATGGCCACGGCCTTTGCCGCCGAGGTGTTCACGCCATCGCTGGCGGTGACGGTGATGTCGTAGACGTTGTTCGCACCGGCATCAGTCGGCGCCTCAAAGTTAGGTGACGCCTTGAAGGTCACCGCGC
>JBAXMQ010000265.1:0-2850 GCA_037134215.1 Betaproteobacteria bacterium | reverse complement strand
GCGCTTGAAAATGTTGATATCGATCTCAATATTCTGGGCCTTGGTCCTGATGGTCACGTTGCATCGCTATTCCCAGGGATTGCTGATGTTGATGATCACCGTCGTATCTTTGCAATCACTGATTCTCCAAAACCGCCTGCAGTGCGCGTCTCATTTACGATGTCGCTTATCAATAGCGCAGAAGAAGTGTGGATTGTTGCAGCAGGTGAAAGTAAAGCTGATGCAGTCACAAAGATTATTGAAGGCGATCTTTCAATTCCCGCTAGTTATGTTCGAGGAAATTCACACACTCGACTCATCGTTGATACCGAAGCCTTCTTTTCAGAGTAATTTCACCTAAAATTCGCCTGAATTCGAAAGTTAATCGCTGCCTCATATAGACTAAGAGCCTCAACGTTGAGCGTTTTCTACAGCGAATAGGCATATTCATGACAACTACGAATTTTGGAATGGTCGGCCTTGGACGCATGGGCGCAAATATCGTCCGTCGCCTGGCACGTCACAACATCACATCTGCCGTCTATGACGTCAGCGCTGATGCTGTTAATGCTCTCGCTACTGAAGGCGCACTCGGCGCGACCGATATGGCTCACTTAGCCTCACAACTTTCAACACCTCGCACAATCTGGATCATGGTTCCGGCATCAGTTACCGATTCAACAATTGCGTTAATGGCAGAACATCTTTCTGCGGGCGACACCATCATTGATGGTGGTAATAGCTATTACAAGAATGATCTTAAGAATGCTGAACTTCTTAAGGCAAAGGGAATTAACTTTGTTGATGTCGGAACATCAGGTGGCGTCTACGGTCTAGAGCGCGGATATTCATTGATGATTGGTGGCGATGATGCAGTTGTTAAGTCACTCGATCCAATCTTTAGAGCGCTCTGCCCAGGCGTTGAATCAGCAGAGCGCACACCCGGTCGCACTGGTGAACCAGCACAAGCTGAATACGGATACTTGCACTGTGGTCCCGTTGGTTCAGGCCACTTCGTGAAGATGATTCACAACGGAATTGAATACGGAATGATGGCAGCGTTCGCTGAGGGTCTCGCCATCTTTGAAGCTGCAGATGAAATGACTCCTGCATATGACCTTGATATCCCAGCAATTACTGAAGTGTGGCGCCGTGGAAGCGTTGTTGCTTCCTGGCTACTCGACCTCACAGCACAAGCACTTGTTGAATCTGAAGAACTTACTGAGTACTCAACACAGGTAAGCGATAGCGGTGAAGGTCGCTGGACAGTACAAGCTGCCATCGAAGCCGGAATCCCTGCACACGTTTTGAGCGCATCTCTCTATGCGCGTTTTGCTTCACGAAACAACGATGAATTTGCCAACCGAGTCCTCAGCGCCATGCGCTACAAGTTCGGTGGCCATAACGAAAAACCAAAGGGAAATTAATGAAGGCAGATGCTTTAGTTCTATTTGGCGCGACCGGAGATCTTGCAAAGAAGAAGTTATTTCCAGCTCTCTATGACCTTGAAGATCTTGGCGAACTTGACTTACAAATCATCGGAGTTGCCTCCTCCAAGTGGTCGCAAAAGGTGTTCCGCGAAAACGCAGAGAAGGCAATCCGAGCACGTAAGCCAGATGTGAATGAAGAAACTCTAGATAAGTTGCTTCACGAGATGAAACTCATAGTTGGAGACTATGAAAATGAAGAAACTTTTATTCAGCTTGCGGAAGCGATTAAGAACTATAAGCTTCCAGTGATCTATTTAGCAATCGCTCCAGAATACTTTGCAAAAATTGCTTATGAGCTTGATAAAGTGGGGATTACAAAACGCGCAAGAGTTGTTGTTGAAAAGCCATTTGGTCGCGATTTAGAAAGTGCTCGGGCGCTTGATTCCGAGCTAAAGAAGATATTGCCAGAAGACCAAATTTATCGAATCGATCATTACCTAGGTAAAGAAGCAGTCGAAGATCTCCTGGTCTTCCGCTTTGCAAATACTCTCTTTGAGCCAGTGTGGAACCGTAACTACGTATCGAATATCCAGATCACCATGGCAGAAAACTTCGGTATTGATGGACGTGGAAAGTTTTATGACGGAGTTGGCGCTACTCGCGACGTTCTCCAGAACCACATCCTTCAGGTCCTCACCATGCTCACGATGGAACCACCCATTGATATGAGTTCAGATGCGATGCAGAACGAGAAGATTAAGGTTCTTTCGGCAATTCGAGATATCAATAAGACCGACGTTATCCGAGGTCAATTTGAGGGTTACCTTGACGAAGATGGCGTCGATGCAGACTCAGATACCGAAACCTTCGTTGCCATGAAGTTGTTTATTGATAATTGGCGTTGGGCTGGCGTTCCGATTTACTTGCGTACGGGTAAGAAGATGCCTGAAACGGTCCTTGAAGTCATTGTTGAATTTAAACAACCACCTCGTGCACTCTTTGGCAAAGCACGTTCGAACCATGTCCGCTTTAGATTAGGCGCTAAAGATGGCGTAGATATTGCGCTTCAAGCCAAGCGACCAGGCACAAAACTTATTACTGATACGGTCGATCTCTCAGTTGAGTTTGTTGCTGAATTCGGCGATCGCCAAGGACCTTATGAGCGACTACTTCGTGCTGCCATGCTGGGTGACCACTTTAGATTTACACGCATCGATGCAGTATTGCAATCGTGGCAAATCCTCGAGGATTTATTGAAGAATCCAACTCCTGTTATTCAATATGAAGGCGGAACATGGGGGCCTGTGGAAGCTGAGGAGTTAGTTCCTGGCGGATGGACCAAAGTTGGCACTGAAGCAGACTCGCTAAAAAATCTCCATCAATAATTAGTCGCGAGCTTGTCCAGATTTATGGGTGTAACGCCCCATGAATTCCTTCTTCA
>JBAXMQ010000264.1:0-2872 GCA_037134215.1 Betaproteobacteria bacterium | reverse complement strand
ATCTACCCGCCAGCGCCGTCGATGCGCATCATCGGCGACATCATTGGCTACACCGCGCGCCACATGCCCAAGTTCAACTCGATCTCGATTTCGGGTTACCACATGCAGGAGGCAGGCGCCAACCAGGCGCTGGAGTTGGCCTTTACGCTGGCGGACGGCAAGGAATACGTCAAGACCGCCATCGGCTCCGGCCTGGATGTGGATGAATTTGCCGGGCGGCTGTCGTTTTTTTGGGCGATCGGCATGAACTTCTACCTGGAGGTGGCCAAGATGCGGGCCGCGCGCCTGCTGTGGTGCCGCATCATGAGGGGTTTTGACGCCAAGTCGCCCAAGAGCCTGATGCTGCGCACCCACTGCCAGACCAGCGGCTGGAGCCTGACCGAGCAGGACCCTTACAACAACGTGGTGCGCACCACCATCGAGGCCATGGCGGCGGTGTTTGGCGGCACCCAGAGCCTGCACACCAACAGCTTTGACGAGGCGATTGCGTTGCCGACCGAGTTTTCGGCCCGCATTGCGCGCAACACCCAACTGATCATCCAGGAGGAAACCCACATCACCAAGGTGATCGACCCCTGGGCCGGCAGCTACATGATGGAAAAACTGACCCAGGACATGGCCGACGCCGCCTGGGCCATCATCGAGGAGGTGGAGGCCATGGGCGGCATGACGCATGCGGTGGAAAGCGGCTGGGCCAAGCTCAAAATTGAGGCCGCCGCCGCCGAGAAGCAGGCCCGCATCGATTCGGGCCGGGACGTGATCGTGGGTGTGAACAAGTACAAGCTCAAGACCGAAGATGCCATTGAAGCGCGCGACATTGACAACGTGGCGGTGCGCGAGGGGCAGATCGCCCGGCTTAAAACCATCAAGCAAAATCGGGACTCAGCCCTTGTCGCAGCTGCATTGTCTGCTATCACTTCTGCAGCAAACGACGGTACAGGCAACCTGCTGGACCTGTCGATCAAGGCCATTCGGCTGCGCGCCACGGTGGGCGAGGTGAGTGATGCGCTGGAAAGCGCCTTCGGCCGCCACCGTGCGGACACGAACAAGGTGTCTGGCGTCTATGCTGCCGCTTATGACAGTGCCGAGGGCGACACCATGGACTACTGGAATGCGCTGAAAGCCGACATTGCCGCATTTGCCGACCAGCAGGGCCGCCGGCCCCGCGTGATGATCAGCAAACTCGGGCAGGACGGCCACGACCGCGGCGCCAAAGTGGTGGCCACCGCCTTTGCCGATCTGGGTTTTGACGTGGACATGGGCCCGCTGTTCCAGACGCCCGAGGAGTGCGCCCGCCAGGCGATTGAAAACGACGTGCACGCGGTGGGCGTCTCCACGCTGGCGGCTGGTCACAAAACTCTGGTGCCGGCCATCATTGCCGAGCTGAAAAAACAGGGCGCCGACGACATCATCGTGTTTGTGGGCGGCGTGGTGCCGCGCCAGGACTACGACTTTTTGTATGCAGCGGGTGTCAAGGGCATTTACGGGCCGGGCACGCCGATTCCGGTGAGCGCGCGGGATGTGTTGAGTCAGATTGAGAAGGCTACCGCCGTTTGATGCTCAACGTTGTTATACTGTAATACCGTATTTCAAAGCATTGTTATGGCTGTCTCTGTTCGCATGGACCCCTTGCTGGAAAAGCAGTTGACGCAAGCTGCCAAGCGCCAGGGCGTGACCAAATCGCAGTTCATCATCAACGCCGTTGAGCGAGCCTTGGGCCGCAAGAACCCGCTGGAGCTGATGATGTCACTGAAGGTGGAAGAAGAGCAAAAGGCTTACGGCCCGGACGCCAACCCGGCGGATCGTGCGGCGGCGGCGGCGTTTGAGGGCTATGAGCAGCCCTACGACACCGACCGCTCACGGGCGCAGTTGCTCGACAAACTCAAGGCCAAGCACGGTGTCGGCAGCGATCGTTGATGCCAGCGCCATGGTGGCGCTCTTTGGCCGCAACCAGCCGAGTCAGCTGCACTACCAGCAGTTGTTCAGCGTGGCTGCACAGGCGCAGTGGTCTTTGACGTCGACTTGGCCCTGCATCACCGAGGCAAGCCACCTGCTGGGCGTGCCTCAACGCTATGCTTTTCTGCGGTGGGTCGCGGCCGACGCCTTGTCTATTTTTCCTTTTGGTCAAGACAATCTAGAGGGCATGGTGGCACTGATGCGTCGCTACACCGAGTCACCCTGCACTGACATGGATCTGGCCGATGCGTCCCTGCTGTGGCTGGCATCAGACACGGGGATCAACCGCATCATGACCCTCGACGTGCGGGATTTTTCCCGCTACCGCCTGCCCGATGGCCGGGCGTTTGACATCCTCTGAGCCCCAGGTGATGACGGCGCAGACCCTGCTCGACAGCATCCGCGATGGCAATGCCGATCAGCAGCGCCGAGCCATCGCCAAGGCCATCACCCTGCTGGAGTCCACGCGCGCCGACCACCGCGCGCAGGCCGATGTTTTGCTGACAGACTTGCTGCCGCACACCGGTAAATCCTTCCGTTTGGGCATCAGCGGTGTGCCGGGCGTGGGCAAGTCCACCTTCATCGAAGTGCTGGGTCTGTACCTGATTGAGCGGGGCCACCGGGTGGCGGTGTTGACCATCGATCCGTCCAGCAGCGTGTCGGGCGGCTCGATTCTGGGCGACAAGACGCGCATGGAGCGGCTGTCGGTGCACAGCCAGGCCTACATCCGGCCCAGCCCCAGCAGCGGCACGCTCGGCGGCGTGGCCGAAAAAACCCGCGAGGCGATGCTGGTGTGCGAAGCGGCCGCCTATGACATTGTGATCGTGGAGACCGTGGGCGTCGGCCAGAGCGAGACGGCCGTGCAGGGCATGACCGACATGTTTGTGCTGATGCAGTTGCCCAACGCGGGCGACGA
>JBAXMQ010000263.1:0-2889 GCA_037134215.1 Betaproteobacteria bacterium | reverse complement strand
AGCCTTGGCTGATGTTGGCCAGGCCACGGGTGATTTTGCGGGTGACGAAGGTTTCGCCACGCCGTGGGCTCTCGTGGTTGAACAGAATGCCGTTGCAGGCGTAAATGCCGTAGGCCTCACGGTAATTGACTGTGATCCAGTAGGCATACAGCTTGGCCACGGCGTAAGGGCTACGAGGGTAAAAGGGCGTATTTTCTTTTTGCGGTGTTTCTTGCACCAGGCCATACAGCTCACTGGTGCTGGCCTGGTAAAAGCGGGTTTTCTTTTCCAGCCCCAAGATACGTATGGCTTCCAAGATGCGCAGGGTACCCATGGCATCCACATCCGCGGTGTATTCGGGGCTCTCAAAGCTCACTGCCACATGGCTTTGTGCGCCCAGGTTGTAGATTTCGTCGGGCTGCGTTTCCTGGATGATGCGGGTCAGGTTGCTGCTGTCGCTCAGGTCTCCGTAGTGCAGCTTGAAGCGGGCGTTGTCAACATGCGGGTCTTGGTAGATGTGGTCAACACGCTGGGTGTTGAACGAACTTGCCCGGCGCTTGATGCCGTGCACGGTGTAGCCTTTTTCCAGCAAAAACTCAGCCAGGTAAGAGCCGTCTTGGCCGGTGACGCCTGTGATGAGGGCGACTTTGGGGGGTGTGGTCATGGTGGGTTGAGAATGTTGCCGAATCAGTTTTCTGATTTGCGCGCCACCGACTGGAAATGTTTATCCAATGTCAGTAACTCTATACCTGCGCATAGCGCAGTTGCCGCAATCATGGCATCTGGAAGCTTTATTTTCCGCGTCTGGCGCAGGCTGATCGCCACATCCTCTATTGCACGCGACAACGGAAGATAAGTAAGACGCTCCAATTTCTGCCGTATCAGGGACTCCTCATCACGGCTTATGTCTGGAAACCCCAACAGCTCAATTCGTGTAATAGCGCTGTAAGCGCACACCCCAATAGAGAGGATACGCAGCGCGATTTCTTTAAGCACCACGGGCTGTGACTTCAGAAGCCCGAGGATGAAGTTTGTATCAAGCAGATATTTAATTCCACTCATCGCGCATTCGGGTTTGCAGAACTAAAGGGTCAGCTGCGAAGTTATTCGACTTCTCAAGCCCGCCTGAGAGCGTCATCAGTGGCTCGTCGCTGACGACGGGACTTAGGTTAAGCCGTTTGGTGCGTAAAAATTCGGCAAAATCGACAATCTCAGCCAATACAGGATCAGTTATACCCTTAATTGCGTCAAAAAGCCTAGTCGTGGTGCTCATTGAGTTTTCTCTTTCAGAAAATCAGCATACGCCGAAATCAAGCCTGCGTCCAAGCCCACTTGAGCTTGCCAGCCAAGTGCGTTCAGGCGGCCACTGTCCATCAACTTGCGCGGTGAGCCATCGGGCTTGCTGGTGTCAAAGTCGATAGCGCCTTGGTAGCCGACAGTTTTGCAAACGGCCACTGCCAGCTCTTGGATGGTGATGTCGCTGCCAAAGCCGACGTTGATGTGGCTTTGCATGGGCTGGGTGTGGGCGTCCAACGTAGCTTTGGGTAGGTTCATGACGAACACGCTGGCAGCGGCCATGTCATCTACATACAAAAACTCGCGCCGTGGCGTGCCACTGCCCCAGATGGTGACGGTGGGGGCATTGTTGACCTTGGCCTCATGAAAGCGGCGGATCAAGGCCGGGATGACGTGGCTGTTTTGGGGGTGATAGTTGTCGCCAGGGCCATACAGGTTGGTGGGCATGACGCTGCGGTAGTCCAGGCCGTGGCTTTGGCCGCACTGGCGGTTGTAGCTTTCGCACAGCTTGATGCCGGCAATTTTGGCGATGGCGTACGGCTCGTTGGTGGGCTCCAGGGTGCCGGTCAGCAAGGCGTCTTCCGCCATGGGCTGCGGGGCGAGCTTCGGATAAATGCAGCTGGAGCCAAGGAACAACAGCTTTTGCACACCGCTCCGAAAAGCCGCGTCAATGACATTGGCCTGCATCATCAGGTTTTGGTAGATGAAGTCTGCCGGGTAGGTGTTGTTGGCATGGATGCCGCCCACTTTGGCGGCGGCCAGGTAAACCTGGGTAGGCTTTTCTTTTTCGAAAAAAGCTTGCACAGCGGCTTGGTTTGTTAAATCCAGCTCGGCGTGGGTTCTGGTGACGAGGTTGGTTTGACCCTGCTGTTGAAGGGTGCGCACGATGGCACCGCCGACCATGCCTCGGTGGCCTGCCACGTAGATTTTGTTGGCTTGGCTCATGAATTGGTTCTGCCGTACGTGTCCTCAAACCGTACGATGTCGTCTTCACCCAGGTAACTGCCCGACTGAACCTCAATCAACTCCAAATCGGTTTTGCCCGGGTTTTCCAGCCGGTGCTTGACGCCCAGCGGGATGTAGGTGCTTTGGTTTTCTGTGAGCAATGTCTCTTCATCGCCCTTGGTGACCAATGCCGTGCCTTTGACCACAATCCAATGCTCGGCGCGATGGTGGTGCATTTGCAGGCTGAGCTTGGCCCCCGGGCGCACGGTGATGCGCTTGACTTGGTGGCGCTCACCCACATCCACGCCGTCATAGGTGCCCCACGGGCGCGCCACTTTGCGGTGCTGGACGGATTGCGCGATGTTGTCGGCGTCCAGCCGGGCAACCACCTGCTTGACCTGCTCCACGTGGCTGCTGGCTGCAACCAGCAAGGCGTCTGGGGTGTCGATGATCAACAGGTCTTGCGTGCCCAAGGCCACCACCGGGCGGTGAGGTGCGTGTACAAAAGTGTTTTTGGCATGCAGGGCAAAGCCCTGACCATTGATGCGGTTGCCATCGGGGTCGGCAGGCGTCAAGTCAGCCACAGCGTTCCAGCTGCCGACGTCGCTCCAGGTGCTGGCAAAGGGCAGCACGGCCACGTTGGCGTGGTGCTCCATGACGGCGTAGTCA
>JBAXMQ010000262.1:0-2905 GCA_037134215.1 Betaproteobacteria bacterium | reverse complement strand
CGTCACCCCGGTTTTGCCGATGTCGCGATTGCGGCGCTGGCCCAGCATGCAGGCCTGTTGCTGCTGACCCGCAACCTGAAGCACTTCGAGCCACTGGGCGTGGCCTGTGCTGACCCTTTGATCTCATTGCCGGCGTGAGCATGGCGCTCGCCCTGAGCCCCGGCCACTATTGGCTCATGCGCGAGCTGTAGCGGCACACCGCCGGGTCAAACCAGGTTTTTGAAAACTCGGCAATCTGGTTGCTGGCGGTCCAGGCGGTGCGCTCGATGTAGCCGGCGCAGTCGCCCGGGCGTAGGCCCAGCGGCGCGCCAGCCCAATCGGGGGCTGGGCCAGCCGCAATCTGGTCTTCCACCCGGGCAATCCAGAGCTTGAAGCGCTGCTGGTAAAACAGGTACATCGAGTCGCCCAGTTCTTGGGCTTTCAGGCCGGGGCTGGCACTGGCGTCAAACCAGATTTCTTCCAGCGCCACTGGCACCTGGCTCAGCAAGCGCAGGCGGCGTACCCGCCAGCAGGGGGCTGCGGCATCGGGCCCCAACACCGGCACATCGGGCGGGCGGGGGTGGCGGCTCAGGTCCAGCACCTGCGCGGTGGGCAGGCCCGGGCCGTGGGTGAGTTCAAGCCGGAACAACTCATAGATTTGCTGGGTGCCCTCGACCCGGCGCACATAAGTGCCGGAGCCCTGGATGCGCTCCAGCACGCCCTGCTGCTCCAGCAACGCCAGCCCTTTGCGCAAGTTGCCGATGGCCACCGACAGGGTCTGCGCCAGTTCAGCCTCGGGGGGCAGGCGCTCTGAGGTGCGCCAGTAGCCCGCCTTGATCTGGCGCGCCAGCAACTCGGCAATTTGCATGTAAACGGGCAAGGGCCTGGCTGGCTTCTGGACAGTCATGGTGGTCAAGTATGACAGGCAGACTTCAGGCAAACACGCCATGCAGGTACCAGCGCGGCGACTGATGTGCGCCGGCCTGCGGCTGGTCCAGCCGCTCACGGTAGATCCAGAGCAGGCCGCTGACCGCGCTGCGCGCCACGTAGTAGTCGCGCAGGGCCGGGGCAGCGCCATCCTGTGCGCCGGTGGCTGAAGGCTCGACCCACCAGCCAGTCTCCAGCCGCTGCGGCCCGGCCAGCAGGGTGAGCGGGTCTGGACACAGCGGGCTGCCCTGGCGCAGCGCCAGCCGCTGCGGCGTGGCCAGCAGCCAGGTCGGTAAAAACGCCGGGTCTTGAGGCTGATTTTGGCTTCCAGGCCTTGTTGCACTTGATTTGGTAGCTATTAATTGTGTAGCATCAGGCAGGGCTTGCCAGGACTGCATGCGTTCGGGCCGGTGGTCAGCCTGCGGCTGCCATTGCAACAGCTGCGCCGGTCCAAAGCGGGCCCCCAGCCGCTCCAGCAGCTGGGGCAGGCTGTCGCCCGCCGGCAGGGCATCGGACAGCAGGCTGGTGTTGAGCCCGGTGCGGGGCACAGTCTCCAGCGTGCGCAGCTGCAGGTAGAGCACCGGTGCCGGCAGCACGGTTTGCGCCAGGCGCTCAGCCAACAAGCGCTGCAGGTGGGCCGTGTCCAGGGTGGGCTCGGCACAACGCAGCAGCAGCTCACCCTCGGTCGCGGTGTCACGCCGGGCGTCCATGGTCCAGCGCAACACCAGGCCCAGCACCGCCCGCTGCCGCAGCTGCAGCCACAGCTGCAACTGGTGCAGCAGCCGGCGCGCGCCAAACAGCAGCGCGGGCGCAGTCTCGACCTGGGCTGCGAGTTCCAGCGAGACATCAAACACCTCCGGCAGCAGCAGCCAGGGGTGCTGGTCCGGGCCCTGGCCACAGGCCTGGTCCAGCGCCTGCAACAGTGGCGCGCCAAACCGGCGGGCTACGCCATCACGCGGCAGGGCACGCAACTGGCCCCAGCGGGTGCAGCCCAGCGCCGCCAGCGTGGCCAGATGCGGTCCGGCCGCCGCCAGGGTAGACAGCGGCAGCTCAGGCGCCGGGGTGCGCGCCAAACCAGGCTGTAGCCGGGCTTTTGCTATCAAGGATGTAGCGCCTTGGGCATGCTGGACGGGGGCTGGCAGCCGATTGGGTGCCAACAGTGACTGGCGCAAGCGAACCCGCCCACCCCACAGGCGCTCGCTGGCAGATACCTCAAGCAAGAGTGCATCGCCGAGCCGGGCCACCCGGGGCGTGAACTGCAGGGCCCACCAGCCCAAGGCGCTCCAGACATCGGCCGGTGCTGCCTCGGTGGCGGGCGGGCTCAGCGCCTCAGGCTGCGGCTGCAAGGCGATCCAGTGCATGCCCCTCTCCGTCACGGCCAAGCCCAAGCCCAAGCCCAAGCCCAAACTCAGGCCCAGGCGCAGGCACTGCCAACCCGGCGGCCAGTCGGCCCTGCTGGCTTGGCAACTGCAGCCGCCGCAGCAAGGGCGGGCCGCGGCGCTTGAGCAGCTGCAGGCACAGGGGCTGGGCACCCTGTGCCGGCCCGGCAGGTGCCTCAGGCCAGCTGAGCAGCAGCCGCAGCACCGCCGGCGAGGACTCAGCCTGGGCCGGCGCCGGCCGGATGGCAAACAGGGGGGTGTGATGGGCCTGCGCTGCCACTTGCAGTCTGCGCAAATGGTCGGCGCGCGCCTGGGGCAGCCAGGCCAGAACGGCCTGGACGCCTGCACAGCGCAGGGCCTGCTCGGCGGCCCACAGCCGCGCCTGCGTCTCCAGCACCTGGACGCACAACAAGCGCTGCGGCGCCAGCCCCTGCGCTTGCAATGCGGGGCCAAAGGGCACATAGGGCGGCCCCACCAGCACCAGCGCCCCCGGACCAGCTTGCTGCAGGCGCACCAGAGCCGGCAAGAGCAGCCGCCACTCGGCGTGCAGACCGGGCGGCTGCAGCAGTTCCGTGAGCGCTTCAAGCGGCCAGCCGCCACCCGGTAAGACCGCATCCAGC
>JBAXMQ010000261.1:0-2924 GCA_037134215.1 Betaproteobacteria bacterium | reverse complement strand
GACATCAGGTCCGCCCGCGCGCCAAGGCGCGGGGCCGGTGGATGTACCGGTCAGCTACCTCAAACAAAATCATGCCGACCACCATGGCGGCAACGAAAACCGCCGCCTTGGGCTGGCCTGAGAACATGGACACCAAGCCAGGCCCCGGGCAGAAACCAGCCAAACCCCAGCCCGCTCCAAACAACAGGCTGCCGACCACCAAGCGGCGATCGATTTGGCTGGCCTTGGGCAAATGCAAGGCGCCACCGAGAAAACTGGTGGTGCGTTTCTTGGCCCGTGCAAACGCAAACACGCCAACCAAAATGGCGCCGCCCATCCCCAGGGCCAGCGACGGGTCCCAATGACCCGACACATCCAGAAAACCCAGCACTTTGCCAGGATCGGTCATACCGGACAGCAACAGGCCCAAGCCGAACAACAGGCCGGCCACGAATTCGCTAATTTTTTGCATCAAACTTGACCTCAGAACAGATGACGGGCGACGAACACGATGGCAAAGCCTGCAGCCATGAACGTCAGGGTTGCCACCAGCGAGCGGGGTGACAAGCGGGACAGGCCGCAGACGCCGTGGCCACTGGTGCAGCCCGACCCATAACGGGTGCCGATGCCGACCAGCAGGCCGGCCGCCAACAGCAGGCCGTAACCGGCATCTATGCGGGGCGCCGCCAGAAAGCCCGCAGGTGCCAGCATGGCAAATACCAGGGGCGCTGCCGCCATGCCCAGAAGAAAAACCAGGCGCCAGCCGATGTCGCCCACACGGGGCGACAGCAGGCCGCCCAGAATACCGCTGATGCCTAAAACGCGGCCATTCAACAGGATGAACAGGGCGGCCGCAAGCCCCAGCACAATGCCCCCGCCAAGAGACGCCCAGGGCGTGAAGTTAACCCAATCGATCACCATCGTTTACCCCTTGAAAGGTCCGCAAAATTGACCGTACAGCACTTGAATCACCGCCAGCGCCTGCGGACTGCACAGTTGGTAGTAGATGGCCTTGCCTTCACGGCGCGTGCTCACCAATTCCTCGTCGCGCAACACGGTGAGTTGCTGTGACAAGGTCGGTTGCACGATGCCCAGCAATTCCTCCAGCTCGCCCACACGCCTCTCGCCCTGGCTGAGTTGGCAAAGGATCATCAGGCGGTCGGCATTGGCCAATACCTTCATGAGCCGGCAAGCCTGGGTGGCCGCGGCCTGCATGTCTGAAAGCTCCAAGGTCGTCGGGCTCATGGAGATCTCCGGTGTTTGATTTGGCATCTGGATTGATAAATTCATCATGATTTATATTATATTGACAAATATATTGTTTGTCAATAGACTATTGAAAACTTAACTCAAAGGAAGTCGCCATGAACGCCTCACGCCCCGCGCCGCAAGTCCACGGCCTGTTCGACCCGACCACCTGGACGGTGACGTATGTGGTGCACCAGGGCCCCGGCAGCCTCTGCGCCATCATCGACTCGGTGCTCGATTACGACCCCAAGTCCGGCCGGACGCGGCACAGTTCGGCCGACCGAGTGATCGACTACGTGCGGGCCAACGGCCTGAAGGTGGCGTGGATTCTGGAGACGCATGCCCATGCCGACCATCTGAGCGCAGCCCCTTACCTCAAGGCGCAACTGGGTGGTCGCACAGCCATCGGTCAAAACATCACTGCTGTGCAAAAGGTGTTCAAGGGCATCTTCAATCTGGAGCCAGGTTTTGCCGTCGACGGATCTCAGTTTGACCATTTGTTCGCAGAAGGCGAGGCCATTCCGCTTGGCGAACTGACTGGCAAGGCCCTGTCCGTGCCAGGCCATACCCCCGCCTGTGTGGCCTACCAGTTTGGTGAAGCGGTCTTTGTCGGCGACACCCTGTTCATGCCCGACGTCGGCACGGCGCGATGCGATTTCCCTGGTGGCGACGCGGGCGCGCTGTATGCCTCCATCCGCCAAATCCTGAGTCTGCCGCCTGACACTCGGCTGTTCATGTGCCATGACTACCCGCCCAAGGGCCGCGAGGTGGCCTTTCAGACCACGGTGGCCGAGCAACGCGCCGAGAACATCCACGTGCATGACGGCATCAGCGAGGCAGATTTTGTGGCGATGCGAACCCAGCGCGACGCCACGCTGGAGATGCCGGTCCTGCTCCTGCCGGCGGTGCAGATCAACATCCGCGCCGGCGAGTTGCCGCCCAAGGAAGCCAACGGCATCGCCTACGCGAAGATTCCGCTCAACGCCCTCTGAGCGCCGGCCGCTTAAGGGTAAGTCCGGTGGGCAAAGTCATGGCTTAGACACATGATTGTCATTAAATCGGCTCAAACTTTCAGTCGGTTCGCGAGTAAAGCGGCGAACACATCACCTCAACCCCAGCCAAGGACACTTTCATGACCTTCCAACACTCCCTCATCGCCGCCAGCATCCTGGCACTCACCGCCAGTGGCGCCGCCATCGCTCAGGAAAAAACCTTCCGCCTGCTGACCTGGGCCGACTACGCGCCGGCAGACATCGTGGCCCAGTTCGAAAAAGAGAGCGGCTACAAGGTTGAAGTGACCCTGTCCAACAACGAGGAAATGATCTCGAAGCTGCGTGCCACGGGCGGTGCAGGCTTTGACCTGGCACAGCCCTCGCAAGACCGCATCACCGGGCCGCAGCAAGAATTCGGTATCTACAAGCCGATGGACCTGAGCAAGCTCAAATCTGAGCTGTTCATCCCCTCCATGCTGGATGCCACCAAGAAGAACACCACACTGACCGGCAAGGTGTATGGTCTGCCGCACATCTGGGGCACCGACGGCCTGGTGGTGAACACCAAGCTGACCAAGATGACCGATTACACCGACGTGTGCCGTGGCGATGTCAAGGGCAAGGTCTCTTTCCGCCTCAAGCGGCCCACTCTGATCGCCTTTGCCTTTGCCGCCGGCAAAGACCCGTTTGCGCTGTACAACGACA
>JBAXMQ010000260.1:0-3000 GCA_037134215.1 Betaproteobacteria bacterium | reverse complement strand
CGAAACCAGTTGACCCGTCGTAAAAGGACTGAGTGGAGAAAATACTCAAGGATACCCTTTGAGCCTTTTACCCAAAGGACATGCAGATGGCACGCAGGAGATTCGAGATGTTTCAGTACCGACAGGCTTTGGCGCGCATGCGCTAAGGCGACTCAGACCGCCAGAGCGCAGCGGCGCGCATCATGGGCAGGCGCACGGCGGCCCGGCTGCGTGAGCTGGGCACAAAACACCAATGGCTTGACGTTGCTGGCCCCATGCCTGCGGACGAGGCGATACCCGCCGCGCTGTGCCAGCCCAAACGTGCCAGCACCACCGTCTCCAGTTTGGCGGCGGATCCCCAGTCAAGGTGAGAATGACGAAGAGGGAAGCGACTAAACTGTATAAAAATACAGTTATGTCCCATCATGAACGCCACCCCCGGCTATGCCGAGCTGCATTGCCTGTCCAACTTCAGCTTCCAGCGCGGCGCCTCGCACCCCGAGGAGCTGGTGGCGCGCGCGGCGGCGCTGGGCTACAGCGCGCTGGCCATCACCGACGAATGTTCGGTGGCCGGGTTGGTGCGGGCGCATACCGAGGCTAAAAAGCTCGGCCTGCAGCTGTTGCCGGGCGCCGAATTTGCCCTGCCCGGCGGTAGCACGCTGGTGGCCCTGCCGCACAACCTGGATGGCTGGGGTAATTTGTGCGAGGCTATTTCCCAGGCCCGTCGTGCCGCGCCCAAGGGCCGCTACCAGATGGGCTGGGACGATCTGGCCGCTAGCCCGCTGCCCGCCTGCGAGCTGCTGCTGTTGCCGCCCTTTGCTATGCCATTTGAAGCACTCCACGCCCTCTGCACAATGGCTGGCGCCCTGTTTGGCCCCAGACTCTGGCTGGGCCTGACGCTGCGTCAGCGCGCGGCCGATGGCCTGTGGCAGCAAGCCTTGCAGCGCGTGGCTGGCCTGTGCCGGCTGCCGCTGGTGGCCGCTGGCGGGGTGCAGATGCATGTGCGCTCGCGCAAGCCGCTGCACGATGTGCTCACCGCCATCGGCCTGGGCCGGCCGGTGGCCGAGTGTGGTTTTGCCCTGCAGCCCAACGCCGAGGCCCACCTGCGCACCCGCCAGCGGCTAGCCCGGCTTTACCCGGCCGAACTGCTGGCCAACACGCTGGTGGTGGCGGCACGTTGCATTTTTAGCCTGGACGAGCTGCGCTACCAGTACCCGATGGAGAGCGTGCTGCCCGGCCTGAGCCCGAGCCAGACCCTGCACCAGTACACCCACGAGGGCGCGGCGCGGCGTTACCCCAGAGGCCTGCCGCCGGGCGTGGCGCAGCAGGTGGCGCACGAGCTGGCGCTGATTGCCGAGCTGCGCTACGAGATGTATTTTTTGACGGTGCACGACATCGTGCGCTTTGCCCGGGGTCAAGGCATTCTGTGCCAGGGCCGGGGCTCGGCTGCCAACTCGGCGGTGTGCTACTGCCTGGGCGTGACCGAGGTCGACCCTGCCCACTCCAGCCTGCTGTTTGAGCGCTTCATCAGCCGCGCGCGCAACGAGCCGCCTGACATCGATGTCGACTTTGAGCACGAGCGGCGCGAGGAGGTCATCCAGTACATCTACGCCCGTTACGGCCGAGAGCGTGCCGCCATCGCCGCCACCGTGGTCAGCTACCGGCCGCGCAGCGCCCTGCGTGACGTCGGCCGCGCGCTGGGCGTGGACGAGGGCTTGATTGACCGCCTGGCCAAGTCGCACCACTGGTTTGACGGCCGCAGCATCAAGGACGAGGAATTTGCCCAGGCCGGGCTGGACCCACAAGACCGGCGATTTGCCCTGTGGCGCAGCCTGGTGGCGCAGCTGCTGGGTTTTCCGCGCCACCTGAGCCAGCACGTGGGCGGCTTTGTGCTGACCCAGGGCAAGCTCACCCGCCTGGTGCCGGTGGAAAACGCCGCCATGCCCGAGCGCAGCATCATCCAGTGGGACAAGGACGACTTGGACGCCATGGGCCTGCTCAAGGTCGATGTGCTGGCGCTGGGCATGCTCTGCGCCATCCGCCGCTGCCTGGCGCTGGTCGGGCAGCGGCGTGGCAGGCCCCTGACGCTGCAGGACATCCCGGCTGATGACGTCGCCACCTACGACATGGTCTGCGCCGCCGACACCGTGGGTGTGTTCCAGATCGAGAGCCGGGCCCAGATGAGCATGCTGCCGCGCCTGCGGCCACGCTGCTTTTACGACCTGGTGATCGAGGTCGCCATCGTGCGCCCGGGGCCGATCCAGGGCGGCATGGTCCACCCCTACCTGCGCCGGCGCCAGGGGCTGGAGCCGGTGGACTATCCCCCAGCGCTGCAGCCGGCGCTGGCGCGCACGCTGGGGGTGCCGATCTTTCAGGAGCAGGTGATGCAGATCGCCATGCTGGCGGCCGACTTCAGCCCCGATGAGGCCGACGACCTGCGCCGATCCATGGCCGCCTGGAAGCGCCGGGGCGGTGTGCACAAGTTTCACGACCTGCTGGTGCAGCGCATGCAGGCCAAGGGCTACTCGGCCGAGTACGCTGAGGGTATCTTCAGCCAGATCGTCGGCTTTGGCGAATACGGCTTCCCCGAGAGCCACGCCGCCAGCTTTGCCCAACTGGTCTACGTCAGCGCCTGGCTCAAGCGCCACGAACCCGCCTGCTTCCTGGCCGCCCTCATCAACTCGCAGCCCATGGGCTTCTACGCCCCCTCGCAGCTGGTGCAAGACGCCCAGCGCCACGGCGTCACCGTGCTGCCCGCCGACGTCAGCCACAGCGACTGGGACTGCAAATTGGGGTCAGATTCCAATTATTCGGTGCGGCTGGGCCTGTGTCTGGTGGCGGGGCTGGCGCGGGCGGTGGGGGAGCGGGTGGTGGCGGCGCGGGCTGAGGCGGGGTTTGCCAGTGTGGAGGACTTGGCCCTGCGCGCCGGGCTGGACCGGGGCGACTTGCGGGCGCTGGCGGCGGCTGATGCGCTGGCCAGTTTGGCCGGCCACCGGCGCCAGCAGGTGTGGGACGCCAGCG
>JBAXMQ010000259.1:0-3006 GCA_037134215.1 Betaproteobacteria bacterium | reverse complement strand
CCGGGCTGGTACAGCGGGTCGCCATTGAAGAACCGGGTCGGGCACAGCTCGGTGTTGGAGGCGCCCGGGTACATGGGCGCGTCGTCGGGCGGGCGGTTCAAGTCGATCACATAGCGCGAGACCTGGGGCATCAGCACGCTAGCGCCCATCTCGGCCACAAAGTCGTAGAGCCGGTCCAGGTGCCAGTCGGTGTCTTCGGTGGCGAGGGCGCGGGGCACGTAGGCGCTCTGCAATTCGGCCGGAATCACGGTGCCCAGATGCGGCATGCTGATCAACAAGGGCGCCTGGCCCTGGTGCAGGGTAAAGCTCACAGGGGAACTCCTCCAAAAATCGTTTGGCGGTGCGGGTTGGCGCCAATGGCGTAGCTGAGTTCAGCCGGATGCTTTACGTCCCACAGCACCAGGTCGGCGCGCATCCCCGGCGCAATCACACCACGGTCAATCAGGCCCAGGGCACGCGCGGCGTGGCGGGTGACGCCGGCCAGGGCCTCCTCGGGCGTCATTCGGAACAGGGTACAGGCCATATTCAGCATCAGCAGCAGCGAGGTGCAGGGTGAGCTGCCCGGGTTGCAGTCGGTGGCAATCGCCGTCGGCACGCCGTGCTGCCGCAGCAGCGCCAGCGGCGGCAGCCGGGTCTCCCGCAAGAAATAAAAGGCCCCCGGCAGCAGCACCGCCACCGTGCCGGCGGCCGCCATGGCGGCAGCACCCTCCTCCGACAGCCACTCCAGGTGGTCGCAACTCAGCGCCCGAAAACCCGCCGCCAGCGCCGCGCCACCGCTGTCCGACAGCTGCTCGGCGTGCAGCTTCACCGGCAGGCCCAGCGCCTGCGCGGCGGCAAACACCCGCCGGGTCTGCGCCGGGCTGAAACCGATGCCCTCGCAAAATGCGTCCACCGCATCCACCAAGCCCTCGGCGTGCAGTTGCGGCAGAATCGCCAGCACCTCATCCACATAGTCGTCGCTGCGCCCGGCAAACTCGGGCGGCACCGCATGAGCGCCCAAGAACGTGGTGCGGACCGACACCGGCAATTCGTGCCCCAAGGCGCGGGCCACCTGCAGCATCTGGCGCTCACTCTCCAGCGCCAGACCGTAGCCCGATTTGATCTCGACCGTCGTCACCCCCTGCGCCACCAGCGCCTGCAAGCGCACACGGCTCTGGGCCTGAAGAACTTCGGCACTGGCGGCGCGGGTGGCGCGCACGGTGGAGGCAATGCCGCCGCCGCTGCGGGCGATGTCTTCGTAGGTGGCGCCGTTCAGGCGCAGCTCAAACTCACGCGCCCGGTCGCCGGCATACACCAGGTGGGTATGGCAATCAATCAAGCCGGGCGTGATCAGAGCGCCACCCGCATCGTGCTGCTGCTGGCAGCGCGCACGAATTTCGGTCGGCAATTCGGACTGAGGGCCAACCCACAGCACGCGGTCGGCATCCAGCACCAGGGCGGCATCCTCGATCAGGCCATAGGGCCGGTCAGCGCCGGGCTGCAGCGTGGCTACCGTGCAATCGGTCCAGAGTTGTGTTGTCATAAAGATACCTCCATCCACAGGGCCTCGGCGGCCGACAGGCCAACTTCAGCGCCCGCCGGCACCAGTTGCCAGGCTAGGCAGCCGGCGGGCAGCGCAGTTGTTTTTGAGCCAAATCGGGCCTCAGCCCCCGTCATTATTGAATATATTGCTATCAATTTTGATTTTTTGAGCGTTGTGGACCAATGGCCTGCGACTCGCCGCATCAGCGCCGGGCCCAATGGCTGACGCACCATCAGGTTGAAATCACGGGTCGGCCCGCCCAGCAACTGGCAATCTACCGGCACGGCGCCGTCAAAGGCAAAGGGTGCGCTTTGACGGTCCAGGTCAAACCACTGCCCGTTGATACCCAGACGCACCCCGGCGCCATCGAGCACCGCAAACCAGCGCTGCACGCCGTCGAATCGCGAAAACGGGCCGTCCTGCGTCACCTCGGCCACCGACAGCCGGCAGGTCCAGTCGGCAGCCTGGGGCCAGGCCAATAACTCGCGGGTGACGCCGCCGCCGTTGCGCCAGGGGCTGGCCGGCACTTCGTCCAAACGCACCAGCTGCCAGTTCACAGCTGAAACTTTCCGCTAAAGCTGTAGCGCAGCCCGGGGTAGACCAGCCGCGCCAGGCTGGCCACATGGGGGCCGCTGATGGTGCAGCGGGTCATCACCAGGCAGGGGGCACCGGGCGCGATGGCCAGGCCATCGGCTTCCTCCGCGCTGGGCAGGCAGGCTTCGATGGCGTAACGGGCCTCGGTCAGCGGCGCGTGCTCCAGCAGGTAGCGGGTGGGGGTGGTGAGGGCAAAGTCCGCCGCCAGGTAGTCTGGTGCTGCGGCTGGGTTGACGTGCCGGTCTTCGTACTGGATGGGCAAGCCGTCCTCGCAATGCACCAGCACCGAATGAAACAGCCGCGCCCCACGCCGCAGGCGAAACACCTCCGCCAGGGCAGCACTGGCGCGCACCGCGCCCAGGTGCAGCAGCCGGGTGCTATGGGTGTGCCCGCGCGCCAAAACCTCGTCATGGATGTCGCGCAGTGCCAGCGTGCTGGAGATGCGGTGCAACTGGGCCACCACCGTGCCCGAACCCTGGATGCGGGTGACCACGCCCTCCACCACCAGCTCGCGCAGGGCGCGGCTGACCGTCATGCGGCTGATGCCGAACTGCTGCTGCAACACCGCCTCGCTGGGCACGGCGTCCCCGGGCCGCCAGACACCCAGGTTGACCTGGGCCTTGATGAAGGCCTTGACCCGCTCGTAGGCCGGCAAGTCAGCCTCAGACATGGCAATGGCAGCAGTTGCGCAGAGGCGAAGCGGATCGGCGGAAGGTCATCGTGGCAATCGAGGCTAAAGCTGGCGATTTTGCAGACGGGGCGACGCTTTGCGTCTCGGGGTTTCCCCTTGCTACGCCGAAGTTGTATAGACAACTAGAATGTACCATCCCACCCCACCCAACCGAACGGAGTCCCAGCATGTCCGATTTGTCCCAAACCCCCTTCTTCGA
>JBAXMQ010000258.1:0-3060 GCA_037134215.1 Betaproteobacteria bacterium | reverse complement strand
TGGGTGGCTGTGGGCATTCCCTTGGCTTGGGGCGTCTACCGCACGCTGCAGAGCGTGGCAAAGTTTTTTGCCTGACAGCAATGGCCCTGCCCACCCGTGCCGGCTGCGGCTGGCAATGAATTCGATGGAACCTATGAATGTCTGAAGTCACAACCAACGCCCCGCCATCAGGGGGTTCTGTCACGCTCGGAACTGTGGACGATATGCGCCAGCGGATCCGGCAAAAGAGCAAGCTCAAAGGGCGTCAGACGGATGACCGGTCGCTGGCCGAGGTGCTCGCGCTGATTGGCGCGGCGCCGTACCGGCGCGACCTGCTGATCGAGCACCTGCACCGGCTCAACGACGCGTACCGTGGGCTGCACGAGCGCCACCTGACCGCGCTGGCCAAGTTGATGAACCTGCCGTTGGCCGAGGTGTACGAGGTCGCCACTTTCTACCATCACTTTGATGTACTGCAAGGCGATGAGCCAGGCCCGGCCCTGACCGTGCGGGTGTGTGACGGCCTGAGCTGCGAGCTGGCAGGCGCCCAGGGGCTGCTGGCCCGGCTACCGGCGATCCTGGGCACCGAGGTGCGGGTGATCGCCGCGCCCTGCCTGGGCCGCTGCGAGCAGGCGCCGGTGGCGGTGGTGCACCAAAACCCGGTGCTGCAGGCCACGCCAGAGGCGGTGGTTTTGGTGGTCAAAACGGCTGAAACCCTTCACCCGCTTGCCTCGAGCGCTACTTTTTTTGAAGCGGCGGCGTATGCCGAGGCGTCTGTTTTGCCCTCGCAGCAGGCGCTGCAGGTGGCGCCCGGCTACACCGGCTACCAGGCTTATCGCGCCCAGGGCGGCTACGCGCTGGCGGCGGCGTTGGCCGCAGGCACCCAGCCGGCCGAGGCGGTGCTCCAGGCCATGGAAGACTCGGGTCTGCGCGGCTTGGGCGGGGCTGGCTTTCCGGCTGGGCGCAAATGGCGCATCGTTCGCGATCAGCCCAGCCCGAAGCTGATGGCGATCAACATCGACGAGGGCGAGCCCGGCACCTTCAAGGACCGCACTTACCTGGAGCGCGACCCGCACCGTTTTTTGGAGGGGCTGCTGGTGGCGGCCCAGGTGGTGGGCATAGCGTCCTGCTACATCTACCTGCGTGACGAATACCACGGTTGCCGTGCCATCCTGGAGGCCGAACTGGCGCTGCTGCAGGCTGATCCACCCTGTGCCCTGCCGCTGATCGAGTTGCGACGCGGCGCGGGCGCCTACATCTGCGGCGAAGAGTCGGCCATGATTGAGAGCATCGAGGGCAAGCGCGGTGAGCCCCGCATGCGTCCGCCCTACATCGCCCAGGTGGGCCTGTTTGGCCGCCCGACACTGGAGCACAATTTTGAGACCCTGTACTGGGTGCGCGACATCGTGCAACGCGGCCCGGCCTGGTTCAGCGGCTTTGGCCGCCACGGCCGCAAGGGCCTGCGGAGTTTCAGCGTCAGCGGGCGGGTGCAGCACCCGGGCGTCAAGCTGGCACCGGCCGGCATCACGGTGCAGGAGCTGATTGACGAGTACTGCGGCGGCATGCTGCCCGGCCACAGCCTGTACGCCTACCTGCCCGGTGGTGCCTCTGGCGGCATTTTGCCGGCCAGCCTGAACCAGGTGCCGCTGGACTTTGACACGCTGCAGCCCTATGGCTGCTTCATCGGCTCAGCGGCGGTGATTGTGCTGAGCCAAAAAGACCGGGCCCGCGATGCAGCGCTCAACATGATGAAGTTTTTTGAGCACGAGAGCTGCGGCCAGTGCACGCCCTGCCGGGTCGGCACCGCCAAGGCAGTGCGGCTGATGCAGGCGCCGGTGTGGGACAACAGCACCTTGGAGGACCTGAACGTGGTCATGACCGACGCGTCCATCTGCGGGCTGGGCCAGGCCGCGCCCAACCCGGTGCGCAGCATCCAGAAATATTTCCCTCATGAGGTGGCCTGAATGAACGCACCAACCCGATGGTCCGAAGTGGCGCCGCAAACCGTGGCGTTCAAGCTCAACCAGCAGACGGTCCATGCCTATGAGGGCGAAACCATCCTCAAAGCCGCCCAGCGGCATGGTGTCGACATTCCGCACCTTTGCTACAAAGACGGCCTGCGCGCCGACGGCAACTGCCGCGCCTGTGTGGTCGAGGTCAAGGGTGAGCGCACCTTGGCCCCGAGCTGCTGCCGCAGCGCCACCGCCGGCATGGAGGTGCAGTCCACCAGCGAGCGTGCCCTCAAGAGCCAGAAGATGGTGCTGGAAATGCTGCTGTCGGATATGCCCGACACTGGCTACAAGTGGAACGAGCAGGACGAATCCAAACAACATGGCGAACTGAGCGACTGGGCCGCGCGCCTGGCTGTGACGGTGCGGCCCGAGCTCAAGGCGCTTCGGCGCGATCAGCCTGCGGCCGACCTGTCGCACCCGGCCATGGCGGTCAACCTGGACGCCTGCATCCAGTGCAACCGCTGTGTGCGCGCCTGCCGCGAGGAGCAGGTCAACGACGTCATCGGCTACGCCCAGCGTGGCAGCCACAGCGCCATTGTGTTCGACCTGGCCGACGCGATGGGCGACAGCAGCTGCGTGGCCTGTGGCGAGTGCGTGCAGGCTTGCCCCACCGGGGCGCTGATGCCCAAAACGCAGGTGGGCTCGCAGGTGGTGGACAAAAAAGTGGATTCGGTCTGCCCGTTTTGCGGCGTCGGCTGCCTGCTGACCTACAACGTGAAAGACAACGCCATCGTCAGCGTCGAAGGGCGAGACGGCCCGGCCAACCACAGCCGCCTGTGCGTCAAAGGCCGTTTTGGCTTTGACTACGCGCACAGCCCCCAACGCCTCACGGTGCCGCTGATCCGGCGCGCCGGCGTGGCCAAGGACCCAGAGGCCCTGCAGGCCCTCAACCGGGACAGCGCCGACTGGTCGGCTGTGTTCCGCGAAGCCAGCTGGGACGAGGCGCTGGCACTGGCGGCCGGCCGCCTCAAAGGCCTGCGTGACGACCATGGCCCCAAGGCCCTGGCCGGCTTTGGCTCGGCCAAGGGCAGCAACGAGGAGGCCTACCTGTTCCAGAAGCTGGTGCGCA
>JBAXMQ010000257.1:0-3063 GCA_037134215.1 Betaproteobacteria bacterium | reverse complement strand
CCAGCTCGGCACCGCCACGCGCCAGTGCCGCGCCAAAAATGCAGCCCATGGCACCGGTGCCGATCAGCGCGACTCTCATGGCTTGGGCGCTGCCGGTTTGGTGTCAACCGCAAGAAAAGAAGGCAGCCTGGCGCCATCGCGCACCGCGGCATCGGCCCGGGCCTCGGCCGCCCGGATCTGGGGCAGACGAGCCAGCACTGCGGCAAGACGCGCTTGTGGCACCACCACCACACCGTCCAGGTCGGCCACCACGATGTCACCCGAGGCCACCGGGTGCCCGGCCAGCGCAATGGCAAAGCCAATGGTGCCGGGCCGATGGCGCTGGGGCGAGTTGGGTGTGACGCCAACTGCCCAGGCTGGCAGACCCACGTTGCGCAGACCCACCAGATCCCGCACACAGCCGTCGGTCACAAAACCGACAGCGCCACTGTTCTTGGCCATGCCCAGCACCAGGTCACCGGTGATGGCGCAGCCAGTGAAGCCGCCGGTGGTGGCCACCAGCACATCACCGGGCTGCACGTCCTGCAAGGCGTGCACCAGCGCCAGGTTGTCGCCCGGTCCGGCGTCCACCGTCAAGGCCACGCCGCAAAACGCGTACTGCTCGGCAATGGCCGGTCGCAGCCGGTAGTCCAGCGCGCCACTGCCGCCCATGGCGTCCACGATAAAACCAGTGGGTGTGCCGCGCAGGGCCTCCACCTGATCGGTGGCTGGGCGGGTGAAGCTTTGGCGCTGGATCAGCGGGGGGACATCAATCATCTCGGGCCTTTTCAAAATGGTCGCATATCGGTACTTCAAGACGCTGTGCTCTATGCAAATCGTCCAGGCCAGGCATTGTGAACGACACAGGATCAGCATGCAAACCCAATCAAGCGCACGCGGCGGGCATTTTTGTTTTTGCTATGCTCTTCGCCACCGAAGCACATGGCAGTCCAGCATCGGCCCGTTACTGTACAAAAGAGGCGATGATGGAACGCAGCAATGATGTCGGAGATGCCCAGAACCGCTTGAGTCAACTGGAAGCGGCGTTGGCTGGCGAGCGAGCACGCGCTGCGGCGCTGGAGCTCCAATTGGCCGAAAGCGAGGCACGCTTCAAGCAAGTCACCGATACGATCGACCAGGCGTTTTGGATGACCGATCCTGATAAAAGCCAGATGCTGGTGATCAGCAAAGGCTACGAGCGTATCTGGGGCTCGCCAAAGCAAAGTTTTCTCGACGATCCCATGTCCTTTGTGACGGCGATCCATGAGGATGACCGGCAACGTGTCATCGACGCCTTGCCATTGCAGTCGGCGGGGTCGTACGACATCGAGTACCGTGTCATTTCCACAGATGACGGCCAAACCCGATGGGTTCGCGATCGAGCGTTTCCGGTGTGCGACGACAGTGGCAAGGTGTGCCGTATGGTGGGCGTTGTCGACGACATCACTGAACGCCAAAAGATGCTCAACGAGGTTCGGGAGGCGCAGGCGCAATTCAAGCAAGTCACCGACCATATCGACCAGGTGTTCTGGATCACTGACCCGGCCAAGGGGCAAATGCTGTTCATCAGCAAAGCCTACGAGGTCTTGTGGGGCCGTTCGTTGCGCAGTTTGCAGGATGACCCTTTCAGCTTTGTGATGGCCATCCATGAGGATGACCGACAGCGTGTCATTGACGCATTTCCGTCTCAGATACAGGGCAGTTACGACATCGAATACCGAGTCATCTCAGGCACCGATGGTCGTATTCGTTGGGTCCGTGACCGCGCCTTTCCAGTTCGTGACACGGATGGGATCGTCACCCGGGTGGTGGGTACAGTCACCGACATTACCGAGCAAAAGCGCTTGTGGGAACAGACCGAGACAGCGCTCGAGCAGCAGACCGCCAGCGCCGAAGTGCTGCAGGTCATCAGCAGCTCGATGGCCGACTCGCAACCGGTCTTTGACGCTATCTGCACCAGCATTTCGCGGTTGCTGCCGGGCACGGAGCTGGCGATTAGCGCTATCGGCAACGATGGTCTGCTCCATTGGCGCGCCGGCAGCGGCGAAACCCGAGAAGCCATGCGCGGCCTGTTTCCCCGCCCAGCACCCAAGATTTCGGGCTTGATCACCGGCAAGGCCACCTCCATCCCCGACGTGATGCACGGCGAAGGGGTGCCCGCCAGCCTTCGGGAAGGTGCGCAAACGATCGGGCGTAATTTCTCGATGCTCAGCGCAGCCATGGTGCTGGCCGACCAGGTCTACGGCACGATCGCCGCGTTTCGCTTCGACATGCGCCCGTTCTCCGAAGAAGAAGGGCGCCTGATCAAGACCTTCGCTGACCAAGCGGTGATTGCCATTGAAAACGTGCGGCTGTTTCGCGAAACGAAGGAAGCCCTGGAACGACAGACTGCCGTCTCTGACGTGCTGCAAGTGACCAGCGGCTCGATGGCTGACATTCGGCCGGTGGTGGAGGTCATCCTCGATTCTTGCATCAAACTTATCCCTGAGATGCAGGCCATTTCGATGAGCATGGTTGAAGGCACAGACCAGCTTCGCACACTGGGCGGCAGGCTCCCAGGTCTGCAAGCGACACAGCCCGAGCACGACGAGCGCGTACGCGCCTTCGTCGCCACGATCCAGAAGTTCATGGGATCGACCCGTCCCTTGGCCGGTGACGCGACCGAAGTTGCTTTCAAGGCGGGCGGCTTGGTGGTTTTCCCAGACGTGCTTAACGGACCCAATGTGCCAGATCACACGCGGGACACGGCACGCAGGTATGGCATCGGCAATTATTCCCAGGCCACCATGGCCATGATCAAGGACGGCCGCTGCCTGGGCTCGATCACGATCGCCCGCGGCAAACTCGGTGGGTTTACCGACAATGAAATCTCCTTGCTGGGCATGTTCGCCAACCAAGCCGTGGTGGCCATAGAAAATGCGCGTCTGTTCAAGCAGACGCAGGAGGCAAAAGCAGAAGCGGAAGGCGCCCGCGCCGCGGCCGAGGCGGCCAACAAAGCGAAGAGCGACTTCCTGGCCAACATGAGCCACGAGATCCGCACGCCGATGAACGCCATCATCGGCATGAGCTACCTGGCGCTGAACA
>JBAXMQ010000256.1:0-3107 GCA_037134215.1 Betaproteobacteria bacterium | reverse complement strand
TGCACAGTGGCCGTAAAAATTCGATGCCCTGGGCGGCGGCCAGCAGCTCGATGGCGACGATGTGGGCCGTGTTGTCCAGCATGGGTTGCAGGCGCCGGGCGGCAAAGGTGGCCATGGACACATGGTCCTCCTGGTTGGCCGAGGTCGGCAGGCTGTCCACACTGGCCGGGTGCGCCAATGACTTGTTTTCTGACGCCAGCGCGGCGGCGGTCACGTGCACGATCATGAAGCCGGAGTTCAGCCCGGGCTCAGGCGTCAGGAACGGTGGCAGGCGCGACACCACGGTGTCCACCAGCATGGCAATGCGGCGCTCGGTGATGGCGCCAATCTCGGCAATTGCCACCGCCAGCGCATCGGCCACCAGCGCGACTGGCTCGGCGTGAAAATTGCCGCCGGACAGCAGCACGCCCGCGTCGGCAAATACCAGCGGGTTGTCGGTGACGGCATTGGCCTCGCGCAGCAAGACCTGCGCCGCGTAGCGCATCTGGTCCAGGCAGGCGCCCATCACCTGCGGCTGGCAGCGCAGGCAGTAGGGGTCTTGCACCCGGTCATCGCCTTCCAAGTGCGACTGGCGGATGGCGCTGCCCGCCGTCAACGCCCGGTAGGCTGACGCGCAGTCGATCTGGCCGGGCTGGCCGCGCACGGCGTGGATGCGGGCGTCAAACGGCCCGTCGCTGCCACGGGCAGCATCCAGCGTCAGCGCCCCCGAAATTACGGCGGCTTCAAACACCCGCTCGGTGGCAAACAGGGCGTGCAGCGCCAGCGCGGTGGAGACCTGGGTGCCGTTGATCAGCGCCAGGCCCTCCTTGGCCGAGAGCTGCAAGGGGGCCAGCCCGGCCTGCTGCAGGCCGGCCAAGGCTGGCATGCGCACCCCGTCCAGAAGCAGTTCGCCTTCGCCAACCAGCGGCAGGCACAGGTGGGCCAGCGGTGCCAGATCGCCCGAGGCGCCGACCGAGCCCTGGCAGGGGATCACCGGGGTTAGCCCGTGGTTGTACAGCGCCAGCAGGGCGTCGACCACGGCTTCGCGCACGCCCGAGTGGCCGCGCGCCAGGCTGGCCGCCTTGAGCAGCAGGATCAGCCGTACCACCTCGGGAGCCAAGGGCTCGCCCACCCCGACCGCGTGCGAACGCAGCAGGTTCAGCTGCAGTGTGGCCAGATCGTCGTGGCCAATACGCTGGTTCGCCAGCTTGCCGAAACCAGTGTTCACACCATAGACCGCGGCGTCGCCTGCAGCGGCCCGCTGCACCAACGCTGCGCTGGCGCGGATGCCGGGGCGGCAGGCCGCGTCGAAGGCGATGGTGTGGCCGCTGGCGCCTAGGTCTCTGAGTTGGGCTAGGCTGAGTTGGCCCGGCAGCAAGGTATGGCTTGTCGCGCCGGTCATGCGCCCACCATCGGCAGGTTCAGGCCGTTGGCCCGGGCGCTGGCTGTTGCCACCTCGTAGCCCGCGTCGGCGTGCCGCATCACGCCGGTGGCCGGGTCATTGAACAGAACGCGGGCGATGCGCTCGTCGGCCTCGACGCTGCCGTCGCAAACAATCACCACGCCTGAGTGCTGCGAATAGCCCATGCCCACGCCGCCGCCGTGGTGCAAGCTGACCCAGGTGGCGCCGCTGGCGGTGTTGAGCAGGGCATTGAGCAGCGGCCAGTCGCTGACGGCGTCGCTGCCGTCCTTCATGGCCTCGGTCTCGCGGTTGGGCGAGGCCACTGAGCCGCTGTCGAGGTGGTCGCGCCCGATCACGATCGGCGCCTTGAGCTCGCCGCTGCGCACCATGGCGTTGAAGGCCAGGCCGGCCAGGTGCCGCTCACCCAGGCCAATCCAGCAGATGCGCGCTGGCAGGCCCTGGAAGCTGATGCGTTCACCCGCCATGTCCAGCCAGCGGTGCAGGTGCGTGTTCTCGGGGAACAGTTCCTTCATCTTGGCGTCGGTCTTGCGGATGTCTTCCGGGTCGCCGCTGAGCGCGACCCAGCGGAACGGCCCGACGCCGCGGCAGAACAGCGGTCGCACATAGGCCGGCACAAAGCCGGGGTAGTCAAAGGCATTCGCCACACCAAAGTCTTTGGCGACCTGGCGCAGGTTGTTGCCATAGTCCACGGTGGGGATGCCCATGGCATGAAAGTCGAGCATGGCGCGCACATGGGTGGCGCAGGATTCGCCCGCGGCCTGGGTCAGCTCGGCGTGCTGCGCCGGGTCTTTGCGCGCGGCCTGCCAGCGTGCCACGCTCCAGCCTGCGGGCAAGTAGCCGTTGATGATGTCATGCGCCGAGGTTTGGTCGGTCACGATGTCAGGCCGTGGGCCGCCGGCCTTGGCGCGCCGCACCAATTCGGGCAGCAGCTCGGCCGCGTTGCCGCACAGGCCAATGGATACGGCCTCGCCGGCTGCCGAATGGTGTGCGACCAGCGCCAGCGCCTCGTCCAGGTTGGCGGCCTGCTTGTCGAGGTAGCGGGTGCGCAGCCGGAAATCGATGCTGCTTTGCTGGCACTCGATGTTGAGCGAGCTCGCGCCGGCAAAGCTGGCTGCCAGCGGCTGGGCGCCGCCCATGCCGCCCAGGCCGGCGGTCAGGACCCAGCGCCCGACCAGGCTGCCGTTGTAGTGCTGGCGGCCGGCTTCGACAAAGGTCTCGTAAGTGCCCTGCACGATGCCCTGGGTGCCGATGTAGATCCAGCTACCGGCCGTCATCTGGCCGTACATCATCAGGCCGGCGCGGTCGAGCTGGTTGAAGTGCTCCCAGGTGGCCCACTTGGGCACCAGGTTGGAGTTGGCCAGCAGCACGCGTGGCGCGCCGGCATGGGTGCGGAACACGCCGACTGGCTTGCCGGACTGGATCAGCAGGGTCTCGTCGGGCTGCAGCTTGCGCAGGCTGTCCAGGATGGCGTCAAAACAGGGCCAGTTGCGCGCGGCCTTGCCGATGCCGCCGTACACCACCAGCTGGTCCGGGTTTTCGGCCACCTCGGGGTCCAGGTTGTTCTGGATCATGCGGTAGGCCCCCTCGATCTGCCAGTTGGCGCAGTTCAGGGTGTTGCCGCGCGGCGCGCGCACCGGCCGGGCCTGGCTGTCGAAGAAGGGGGTTTGGGACAAATCGGACATGCTGGGACTCCGTTCGGTTGGGT
>JBAXMQ010000255.1:0-3110 GCA_037134215.1 Betaproteobacteria bacterium | reverse complement strand
TTCAAAAAAGCCCGGGTTTCGGGCGGGAACACGTCAAAGTGTTCGTTGAGCAAGTTGCTGGAGCTGAAGGTGAGCTCGTCAGTGAACATGACGGCGCCGCCATGGGCTTCCACAGCGTCCTGCTCCAACTGGATGTTGCCGGTGACATCGTCGCTGGCCTTGCGGTATTCGCTGCCCTTGCAGTACACGCTGGGCTGCACCTGGTGCAGCAGCTCCACCGCCGATACGGCCGGATTGATGGCGACCTGGTCCACACAGGCCAACGCAGCGAGGTTTTCGGCGCGCAGGCGCTCACTGAAGACCGGCCGGCCCGGGCCCTTGTTGACAAAGTCATCCCCCGTGACGGTAACCAGCAGCACATCGCCCTCTTGCCGGGCGCGCTGCAGGTAGCGGATGTGGCCGGTGTGCATCAGGTCGAAGGTGCCGTGGCACAGCACCACGCGACGGCCCTCGGCGCGCCATTGGCGCGAGCGCTGGGCCAGGGTTTCGACACTGGTGATTTTTTGGGCAGTCATGGGCTGATCCTCAAACAGTAGGGGCCAACAGGTCAGAGAGATGGTGCAGGATGAACTGGTGGCCAACCTCGACCATACCGTAATCCGACGAGTCCACCCACACATTGAGGTCGCCCAGGGTGCGCAGCGGGTTGTCAGCAGCAAAGCCGCTGAGGGTGATGACGGTGCCACCTTTGCCCCAGAGCTGGGCGGCGGCGTTGCGGATGTTCATGGAGCGGCCCGAGCTGCTGATGGCAATCAGCACATCCCCCGGCAGCGCCATTTGCGCCAGTGCCTGGGCATAGGCGTTCTCATAGCCATAGTCATTGGCCAGGCAGGTCAGCAGCGATGAGTCATGCAAGGTAAAGGCGCGTACACGGCCCACCTTGACCAGGTCGTTGACCAAATGCCCGGCCACGGCAGCACTGCCGCCATTGCCGATCACATACACGCTGGCGCGATTGCTGCGGGCGCGCTCCAGCACGCTGCGCAGTTGGGTCATACCGGCCTCGGCCCCCAGTTGCACACCGTTCATGGCGGTGATCTGGCAACGGGTGACGAGATCGGCCAACTGCTGGCTGCGCGCGGCCAGGGTCTGCTGTTTGAGCTCATGCGTCATGGGTGCTCTCCTCTTTGAGGTGATGGAACCAGGTGGCGGTGGCGCGGTCGATGCTGGCCTGGTCCCAGACCGGTGCCTCGCGCCACGCGTCAATGTTATCGAGCAGGGTTTGCACGCCGTGCTCCAGCGATACCTGGGCCTGCCAGCCCAGCAGACGGCGAATCTGGCCGATATCGGCAAAGGTGCAATCAGGCTCGCCGGGACGGCGCGGGATGTGCACCACATCGCCGCCCAGCAACTCGACCAGGCGGTTCACGCTGTAATGGTCGCCACTGCCCACGTTCAGGGCCAGACCCGACAGGTCGGACTCGGCCGCGGCCAGAAAGGCGCGGGCCACATCGGTGACATAGGTGAAATCACGGGTTTGTGTGCCGTCGCCCACCACGGTAAAAGGCTGGCCATGCAGTTTTTGCGCCAAAAACACGCCAAACACCGCACCGTAGGCGCCACTGGTGCGCGACCGGGTGCCGTACACATTGAACAGGCGCAGCGACATGGCCGGCATCTGGTACACGCGGGCCCAGTGCAGTACCAGCTCTTCGCCCATGTGCTTGGTGAGTGCGTAGGGGTAGAGCGGCTTGATGGGGTAGGTTTCTGGCGTGGGATACACATCAGGCACGCCATAGCTGGACGAGGACGCGGCGTACACCAGGCGCTTGGCACCAAAGCGGCGGGCGGCCTCGAGCACATGGAGGGTGCCCGTGACGTTGGTCTGAAAGTACTGGGCTGGCTGCTCGATGGAGGGCACGATGTCGGCCAGACCAGCCAGATGAAACACCCAATCCACGCCCTCAAAGTAGGGCGCGATGGCCGCACTGTCGCAGATGTCGGCCTGCACAAAGCGCACGCCCGGTTGGCCCGCAATGGTTTTGAGGTTTTGCAGCCGTCCCGACACCAAGCTGTCCAGCGCCAGCACCTCATGGCCTTGGGCCACGAGCAGCTCGCACAGGTGGGAGCCGATGAAGCCGGCGCCGCCAGTGACCAGGGTTTTCATTGGCGCGGCCTCAAATGAAGTTTTTGTGGGCAACGCGGTTGTCGGTGAGGTCGCTGAGGTAGCGGTTGACCTCGTCCATGCGGCAGTTTTTGCGGCATTCGCTGATGTCCATCTCGTTTTTGACGTAACCAAAATTGGCGCGGCGCTTGTCGCCCTGCCAGATTTCCTCAAAGGTCTGGTCGTTGAGGTTGCCGTAGTCAAAGCGCTGGTCCAGCAGGTAGGCGCTGCAGCCATAGACGGCGCCATTGGCCATCACGTAGGCCCAGAAGAAGGGGGTGGCGCCACACTTTTGATAGCGCTGGCCCTCGTCTTCCATGTGCTTTTTCATGGTGTTGGCGCGAAAAACCACATTGAAATCGGGCGTGTTGAACTTTTCGAGCGCCTCGGCCCGGTCCAGGTAAGAGCCGTAGTTGAGCTTTTCGTAGAGACGGGTCTCGCTGAACTTGTGCTGCGAATAGGGCTTGACCACCAGATAGTCCAGCCCGATCTCGTCGCGGCAGATTTGGGCCAGGGTCTCCATCTCGTTGGCGTTTTCTGGCAGCAGCAGCGACTGCACGCCGATGTTGCAGTGCAAGCCCCGCTCACGCCGGGCTTCGACGGCACGCTTGAGGTTGCTGATGACACGGTCAAAATCACGCTCTTTGGTGCGGTGGATTTTGGCGTAGCTGGCAGCGGTGCCGGCATTGAGCGAGACCTTGATCCAGGACGTGAGCGGCAAAGATTCGTCAATGAAGCGGTCGGTCAGGGCCGTGGCGTTGGTGGTGAAGGCCACGTCAATGCCGGCATCTTTGGTGGCGCGCACCATCTCATTGATGTCTTTGTGCAGCAGGGGCTCGCCCTCGCCCGCGTACATCACGCTTTTGACGCCCAGGCGCCCCATCTCGGCCAGCCGGGTTTTGAGCATGCCCAGTTCCAGCCGGTCGCTGTTGTAACCGATGTAATCGACCGCGCAGAAGGTGCAGCGGTGGTTGCAGGCCCCCAGCGGCGAAATTTCGACGTAAAT
>JBAXMQ010000254.1:0-3162 GCA_037134215.1 Betaproteobacteria bacterium | reverse complement strand
TGGTTGATCATGCCGAACTCCAGCGTGCGGTCGTCGAGGCGCTGCTCGCTGGTCTTTCCGGTGCTCAGGTTGAAGCGCCAGCGGTGCAGCCGGGTTTTCATCTTGTACTGGTCCAGGTAGGACATCATGCGCTCGTAGCCCTTGGGCGCGCCTTCAAAGTTCTTGGGCTCGGGCTCTTCCTGGAAGTAGCCATCCAGGATGATCTCGTCGCCTTCCTCGTAGGCATTGAGCCAGTGCAGCACAAAGGTCGGCGCCGCCTCAAACCAGCGGATGTCCTGTGGCTGGCCCCGCCTGGGGATGATGGCAAAGCGTGAGGGCTGGTCGGCATGGAACTTGACCACATGCTTGCCTTGCTTCAGCAACTCCGGGTCCCAGTACAGCGGAAAGTCGTTCAGGATGGCGTAGTGCTCGGTGAAACACATGTCATGCGGCAGCCGGGGCCCGGGCAGCGGGATCGGCACGTAGTGCACCAGTTGGTCGTGCCGGTCCACCACGCCGTAATGCATGTAGGGCGCATGCTTGGAGTAGTTGAAAAACAGCATCTCGCCCGTGGCCTCATCGACCTTCATGTGCGCCGAGATGCCGTCCAGCGGCGACCAAGCCGGAATGCCCTGCTGTGCCAGCGTGAACGGGTCCAGCCGATAACCCTCGCCGCATTGGTAGTACGAGGTGAAGGCATGACCGGCATGCACCACCACATCGGTGCTGGAAGCGTCCTTGATGGCGCCATGCGCACCCCAGCCGGGGCGGCTTGACAGTGCCGGGTTTTCCATCAGGCCGGCCCAGAGGCGTTTGCCAGCCTCTTGTTCGGCGCTCAGGCCCTTGGTTTGCACAAAGCGGTTGCGGTAGCTGGCCTGGCCATCCTTGAAGTTGATCATGTGAATCATGCCGTCGCCGTCAAAAGGGTGGTAACGACCGAGCGACTGGTACACCGGATTCTGGGTGTTGCGCAGGTACAGACCATCAATGTCGTCCGGTATACGGCCCGCGATCACGCGCAGGTCGGTGGCATTGACTTCTTCGAGCAGCGGGGTCCAGGCCCCTTGCAGGTAGGGGTGGTCGCCGGGTGTCAGGTCACTGTCCAGGCGACGGATCACGTCGGTTGTCATAGGCACTCCTCGGGTTTAGTTGGGTTGATCGGAAAACGTCACATCCCATGGCTGGACCGGTTCGCGGCAGGCGCTGCACAGCACCTGGGGCACAAAGCGGTGGCCACAGGCCTTGTGCACCGGCCGGATCGAACTGGGCTGATGCAGTTGGTCGCGGCTGGCCCAGGTCGCAAAAGAGACCAGGTAGCCAAACAGGTCGCGGCTTGCCGGCGTCAGCCGGTAGCGCATGCGCCGGGCATCGGCGACGTCTGCCTGGGCCAACAACAGGCCCGACTCGACCATGCCACTGAGCCTGCGCGCCAGCACGCTGCTGGCGATCCCGAGCACCTGGCCCAGTTCATCAAAGTAATGGCAGCCCAGCACCACCGCGGTCACGATCAGCAAGGACCAGCGGTCCACCCTCAGGCCCAGACCCATGCCGTCCGAGCCGCTGGCTGCGACCCGGGCATTTCGGCCAGCGTCCTCAGCCGGTAGCAGCAATGCCGGCACCGGGTGCAGGCTGAAGCTCAGGTCGTTCATACCGGTTTTCTCGTGACAGGCGGTGCATGCCAGGACCGGCAAGAAAGGCTGGCCACAGGTCTGATGACGCAGGTAGCCAGGCAAGGTCCGGGCCCGCTGGCCCCATCGCCGCTCCCACATCCAGATCATCAGCACCTGGTCATAGAGCTGGAGTCCGGCCTGTGTTAGGTGGTAGGCCTGCCGCAGCGGACGCTCTTGGTAGGGTCGCTGGCGCAGCAGTCCCAATTTGATGAGCTTGCCCAAGCGGTCGGCCAGGGTGGAGCGTGGGATGGCCAGTTGCACCTGCCAGTCCTCAAACCGCTTCACGCCAGTGAAGGCGCCCAGCAATACGGCGGCTGTCCACCGATCGCCCAACAGCTTGAGGCCGTGGTTGAGCGTGCTGCTCAACAAGGCATCGCGGGTGAGCTCCAGGTCCACCTTGCGTCCGGGCGCTGGTTCAGTGCGGGCAAGCCACGACAAAACTGACCACAGTGGCGCAGGAGCCGCCGATATTGAGCGTCTGGATTCGCCGCGCCCCTTCAATCTGGCAGTCACCGGCGCTGCCAGTGACCTGGCGCGCCGCATCGAACAACATGCGCGTACCGGTGGCCCCGACCGGGTGGCCGCAGCCAATCAGACCGCCGCTCATGTTGACCGGGCAGCGACCGCCAGGCTCGATGCTGCCGTCTTCCACCGCCTGCCAGCTTTGACCCGGCGCGGTCAGCCCCAGGTGGTCGATCGCCATGTACTCGGTGGTGGTGAAGCAGTCATGGGTTTCCACGCCCTGCATCGCCTCGATGCCGCTCACGCCGGCGCGGCGCCAAGCGTCCTCGATGGTTTGGCGTACATGCGGAAACACATAGGGTTCCGAGGCGCTGCGGGCCAGTTTGTCTTTGAGCTTCAGGCCGGCATTGCGGTGGCCCCAGCCGGCGATGTGCGGCAACTTAGCCAGGGTGCTGCCGCGACGCTGGGCGTGAGCCCGGGCAAAGCTGGCCGAGGCCAGTACCACGGCACAGGCGCCATCGGTGATCTGGCCGCAGTCCTGGCGCCGGGTGCCGGGCTCGATCACCGGGTTGGCTTCATCGTCGTCCGTAAAACTGAGCGCGTCAAAGGCCCATTTGCGGGTCTGTGCCAGTGGGTTGCGTTTGGCGTGGCTGTAGTTGAGTTCGGCAATCCGGTTCAGGTGTTTGCGGTCCAGCCCGTAGCGCCGCTCGTACTCTTGCGCCACCAGGCCAAAGGCCGCTGGCCACATGAAGGTGCAATCAATGTCTTCATGGCCCTGCCAGGCGGCAGCATTCTGGTTTTGGGACGCCACATTACCCGGCAGGTTCTTGAACTCTTCCACCCCCAGCACCAGCACGCAGTCGTATCGGCCGGCTTCGATTTCGGCCATCGCGCTCAGGATGCCCAGAGACGAGGAGGCACAGGCCCCTTCATGCCGCATGGCGGGCACACCCCACAGTTCGGGCACCACCTGGGCCACCATGGCGCCCAGGTGCGCCTGCTGGCGCTGCATTTCGCCAAAGGCGTTGCCGACGTGGATGCTGGCGATTGA
>JBAXMQ010000253.1:0-3176 GCA_037134215.1 Betaproteobacteria bacterium | reverse complement strand
CTGCACCACAAGTGCGCCTCGGTGCGGGCGATTGAGGTGCCGCCCGACAACCAGGGCCTGCTGTCGGGCAAGGAAGACGCGGTGTTTCCGCTGCTCGAAGCAGCAGCCCGGCTGGCCATTGAGGTTGATGGCGCCGAGGTGCTGATCCTGGGCTCGACCACCATGCACCAGGCCCATGCCTACCTGGAGTCGCGCTTGCCGGTGCCGGTCATCAACCCCGGCCCCTTGAGCTACAAGATGGCCGAAGCGGCACTGGCCCTGGGCCTGCGCCAGAGCCGCCAGGCCTACCCCAAACCCATGCACCCCCGGCTGGACATGCTCGAAGCCATGATGGCGGCTGCGCAACAGCAGGTGAACGGCCAGCCATGAGCCAGCGGCTAAGCCCGGCGCAGGTGGCAGCCTATGAGCGCGACGGCTTTGTCTGCCCGGTGCCGGTGCTGTCCATTGCCGAAGCACAGGCCGCACGGGCCGAGCTGGAAGCCTGGGAAGCGGCCCGGGGCGCGCCGATTGACTTTCCCGAAAAATCCAAGTCTTACCTGCTGTTCAACTGGGCCGACCAGCTGGTGCACCACCCCCGCATCTTGGACGCGGTCGAGGACCTGATCGGCCCGGACATTCTGGTCTACCACAGCACCCTGTTCCTGAAAGAGGCGCACAGTGCGGCCTTTGTGCGTTGGCACCAGGACAGCACCTACTTTTACCTGGCGCCACACCTGCATGTGACCGCCTGGGTGGCTTTGTCAGACGCGTCTGAAGCGGCAGGCTGCATGCGGGCCCTGCCCGGCAGCCACGGCTGGGGCAGCATTGCGCACGACGACAAGCCCGAGCCGATGAACATGATCCGGCGCGGCCAGGGCATCAGCGAGCGCTTCGATGCCGAGACCGGTTGCGCCCTGCCACTGCGTGCGGGCGAGATGTCGCTGCACCACACCGACCTGGTGCACGCCTCTGGCGCCAATGCCACCGGCGACCGCCGCATTGGCCTGGCCATCAGCTACATCCCGGCCCATGTGCGGCCAACGGGCGCGGTGCGGCCTCACGCGCTGTGCGTGCGTGGCCGCGACCAGGGTCATTTTCTGCCGGAGCAGCGCCTGCACCAGGCCCTGTCAGCGCCCGACCGCCTGCAGCACCAGCAGGCCCTTGCCGCCTTTCGGGCGCTGCAGGACGCCGGCTTTGCGCCAAGCGCACCCAACACGCCCAGCACACCATGACAACAAGCACCGAGGCCTCAAGCCCGAGCCAACTGGCCGAGCACTACTTTGCCGCGGTAGACCGCATGGACCTGGCCGCCACCCTGGCCTGCTTCGTGCCCGATGCGCGCTTCACCATAGCCACCTACAACACCCTGTACCAGGGCCGCGACACCGAGATCCGCGCCATGTTTGAGCGCCTCAACGCCCGCTACGCGCAGGTCTGGCACGGCGACTTCGACCACGTGGTGCAGGGGCCGAACCGAGTCGCCAGCCGCTTCCGGGTGGAGAACATCACCCACGCCGGCGAGAAACTGGTCAAGCACAACTGCAATTTTTTTAGGCTGCGCGGCGCGCTGTTTGAGGAGGTGTTTGTGTACATGAGCGGCGACAACTCGCTGGGCTGACAAATATCGCCTCCCAAACAGCACCGAAGGTGCGGCCTAGCGGTCCGCGCCATCGGAGCGACCCAAGGGTAGGTAAAGGGTCAGAGGCGCATCCGCGCAGGCGATGAAGCCGTACCGCTGATAAAACACCTTCGCTTTGTCGTCTTTGGCATCCACCAGGAGCGCATAGGCACCCACGAGGCTGCGGGCATGCAGGCAGCGGTCGACCGCACAACCCATCAGAACCTCGCCCAAGCCGTTGCCCGCCTGTGCGCTATCGCGGGCCAAACGGCCCATCCGAAAACACGGGACTGGGTAGCGGGGCAGCTTCTTGCGATCCGCATCACTGAGCTGCTGCACGTCCACCTGTGCCGCACTGAGTGTGTAAAAGCCCAAAATTCTGCTTGGCGCCACACCGGAACGCCGAGCGATCGTGCCGCCTGGCGTCTAGCAACTGCTCTTCAAGCACGCTTCACTTTGGCAGCAGCAGTCAGCGCCGCCTGCAACGCCGGATTGGGACTGAAGGCGCCCTGGATCGCTGCGTTGAAAGCCGCGAAATCGCGATTTGACAGCGTGACGCGAGACGACTGCTCCAGCAGGATGTGCGCCTTTTCTTTGGCAGCAGTGCGCACAAAGCCAGCCATGGTCGTGCCCATCAGGCTAGCGGCCCTCGCCAGCAGTTCTTTATCGACGGCATCGAGCTTGAGGTCAAAACGAGCAACTTCGGTCATGGCGGCTCCAAAATAATGCAGTTTTTCCCCGTATTAAAAATACTTCACCGAAATGGCTCAATAAAGCGCTTTCAAACCTTCATGCAGGCGTGGCAGAAACAATCGTAGGCCGCTTCGCTTTCTTAACCTTCAGGCCACCCTTTTTCTTCGCCTGAAAGAGGTCGTATTGCCCCTGCATACGCAGCCAAATCTCAGGGCCATTACCAACCCACTTACCCACACGCAACGCCATCTCGGCCGTAATGGCAGAGCGCCCATTGATCACACGTGAAAGAGTGACGCGCGACACGCCCAACTGCGCTGCTGCTTCGTTCACGCTCAGTTGCAGTTCAGGCAAAACGTCATCACGAATGATCAGGCCAGGGTGAGTAGGGTTGTGCATAGTCATCATCAACTTTCAAATAATCTAGTGGTAGTCCTGGTAGTTAACCAACACGGCATCTTGACCAACGAACATAAAAGTCAACCGCCAGTTGCCGTTGATCCACACTGACCAGTGACCATTTAAACCACCGGATAAAGAGTGAAGCCGCCAACCAGGAATATCCATCTGCTCCGGCATTGCGGCTTGGTTCAAGGCTGCCAGTTGGCGATTGAGCTTGTCAGCGTGGTGGGGTTGGATGCCCGCCTTGCTGCCTTTTTCAAAAAACGCCTGTAGCCCCTTATGGCGAAATGATTTGATCACTCTTTTAGTGTATCAACTAGCGATACAAGGAGCAACTTTTAAGTAAAGATAAAGCACCCAATTGACTGCCCCCCTTTGGAGGTGCGTCTATCCGAGCGCGCCGCCCAGCACCAGTCGGAGCGGGAAGCGCTCTGATACTGCGCTACCTGCCGGACACCAACATCGTCTTGTAAGTGTTGAAGCG
>JBAXMQ010000252.1:0-3190 GCA_037134215.1 Betaproteobacteria bacterium | reverse complement strand
CGCGACCTGGGCAGCCACCCCGACTTTCGCACCGAGTGGTGGTACATCACCGGCAGCCTGAGCGGCGACACGCCGGCGCAGAGCTTTGGCTTTCAGCTCACGTTTTTTCGCAGCCGGGTCGCGGCCACGCAGGGCATGCGCTCGGCCTTTGCAGCCAAGCAGCTGCTGTTTGCCCATGCCGCCGTCACCGATGTGGCGGGCAAAAAACTGTGGCACGACCAGCGCCTGGCGCGCGCCGGCTTTGGCGTGGCCCAGACCAGCGAGACCGACACCGATGTGCGCCTGCGCGACTGGTCGCTGCGGCGCGATGGCAACACTTACCTGGCACAGGCGAGCGGGGGTGGCTTTGATTTCACGCTGACGCTGACCGAAACCCAGCCGCTGCTGCTGCAGGGCGACCGCGGCCTGTCGCGCAAGGGGCCGGAGGCCAAGCAGGCCAGTTTTTATTACAGCCTGCCGCAGCTGCGAACCACGGGCACGCTGCGCCTGGACGGCAAGGCAATAGGTGGCAAGGCGCTGGCGGTGCAAGGCCAGGCCTGGCTGGACCACGAGTGGAGCGACGAGCTGTTGCACCCGCAGGCCGTGGGCTGGGACTGGATTGGCATGAACCTGGCGGACGGCAGTGCGCTCACGGCGTTTCAGCTGCGCACCAAGGCCGGCGCGGCGCTCTGGGACGGCGGCTCGTTCCGCCACCCGGCCATGGGGCTGGACCAGCCGCCGCATGTGTTCAGCCCGGGCGAGGTGATCTTTCGGCCGGTGCGCCACTGGGTGAGCCCGCTGACGGGTGCGCGCTATCCGGTGGAGTGGCTGGTGCGCACGCCAGCCGACATCTACACGGTGCGGGCAATCGTCGACAATCAAGAGCTCGACAGCCGCGCCTCCACTGGCGCGGTGTACTGGGAAGGCCTGAGCGAACTGATAGACAGCAACGGCCGTCCGGTCGGTCGGGGCTACCTTGAAATGACCGGCTACACCGGCCGCTTGCAGCTGTAGCCCCTTGCTCTGTCACCCGTCAGCCCCAACGTGATCACCATGAGTACCGAACGCGCCAAATCGCAATCCCCCAAGTCCCTGTCTGGCTTGCTGCCGTTTTTGCGCCCCTACCGCGCGCAGATTGCGCTGGCCGGCGTGTTTCTGGTGATGGCAGCCCTGGCCACGTTGGCCTTTCCGCTGGCCCTGCGCAGCCTGATCGATGGCGGCCTGGTGCAAAGTGACAAAGGCGCGCAGGTGATGGCACTGCGCGACCACTTCGCAGCCTTGTTTGGCGTGGCCGTGGCGCTGGGCGTTTTTTCAGCGGCGCGCTTTTACATGGTGAGTTGGCTGGGCGAACGGGTGACGGCCGATCTGCGCAATGCCGTGTACGGGCATGTGCTGCAACAAAGCCCGGAATTTTTTGAGACCACACAAACCGGCGAAGTGCTGTCTCGCCTGACCGCCGACACCACCCTGGTGCAGACCGTGGTCGGTTCCTCGCTCAGCATGGGGCTGCGCAACGCCGTGATGGGCATTGGCGCCCTGGGCATCCTGATCTGGACCAACCCGGTGGTGATGCTGCAGGTCCTGTTGGTGCTGGTGCTGATCGTGCTGCCTTCACTGTGGTTTGGACGGCGTGTGCGCAAGCTCTCGCGCGCCAGCCAGGATCGGGTGGCGGACTCCAGCGCCATCGCCGCCGAGGTGCTGAACGCCATTCCCGTAGTGCAGAGTTACACCGCCGAATCGCGCGAGGCGCAACGCTTCAACGTCTCGACCGACAACGCTTTCCAGACCGCCATTCGGCGCACCCGGGCCCGCTCGGTGCTGGTGGGTTTCATCATCATTGCCACCTCGGCCGCACTCTTGTGGGGCCTGTACCAAGGCACGCAGGCGGTGATGGCCGGGCGCATCAGCGCCGGGCACCTGGGTCAGACCGTGGTGTACGTGATCATTCTGGCCAGCGCGTTTGCCATTCTGGGCGAGACCTATGGGGACTTGTTGCGCGCGGCCGGTGCCACCGAGCGGTTGATGGAGTTACTGGGCAGCCACTCGCCCATTTCTTCACCATCAAAACCGGTCCCAACCCCCGTCCAGCAAGGCGGGAGCGCTATTGAATTTGAAGCAGTTCGCTTTCATTACCCATCCCGCCCGAACCAGGCCGCACTGTCTGATTTTTCGTTGGCGGTGCAGCCCGGGCAAACCGTGGCCATCGTTGGGCCCAGCGGCGCAGGCAAGAGCACGGTGTTTCAGCTGTTGCTGCGTTTTTACGACCCGGCCGAGGGCCGCATCCTACTCGACGGCGTGGCCACACGCGACATGGACCTGCACGCGTTGCGGCAGCGTATCGGCATCGTGCCGCAGGACGCGGTGATTTTTTCAAACAGCGCGCTGGAGAATATTCGCTATGGCAGGCCCGAGGCCAGCGACGCCGACGTGGAAGCCGCCGCCCGCGCCGCCTTTGCCGACGAGTTCATCCGGGCCCTGCCTGAGGGCTACCACACCTTCCTGGGCGAGCGCGGCGTGCGCCTGTCTGGCGGCCAGCGCCAGCGCGTCGCCATTGCCCGCGCCATGCTGAAAAATCCGCCCCTGCTGCTGCTTGACGAAGCCACCAGCGCCTTGGACGCCGAAAGCGAACGCATGGTGCAAGCGGCCCTGGATTCAGCCATGCGCGACCGCACCACGCTGGTGATTGCCCACCGCCTGGCGACGGTGCAAAAGGCCGACCACATCGTGGTGCTGGACCACGGCCGCCTGGTGGAACAGGGCACCCATGCCGAGTTGGTGGCGCAGGGCGGCGTCTACGCCGGGCTGGCGGCGCTTCAGTTCAACGCCTGATCGGTGGTCGCCCGGGCTTGATCTCGCCAGACTTCCGGCGTAGACTGCACCGCAGCCCTTCAACCATGCGCCAACCACACTGTCACTCCTGAGCCCGATGCCAGCCATCACCGCGACCAACAGTGCCACGCCCTCGCTACCCCTGCAGCGGGCCGATGCGCCCGAGCGTCAGGCCAGACAAGATGCCGAGGCCGCACAGGTTGAGGCCAAGGTGCAGCGTGAACAGGCCGATAGGGCCGAGCTAGAGGCCGGCCTGCGCAACCTGGATGCCCGGCTACAAGAGGTCGAGGGCCTGTACGGCCGCAACCGCACACGCAACACCCGTGCGGTGTTGCCACCGTCGTTTCAGGACTACCTGGTGAGCCAATACAACGCCACCATC
>JBAXMQ010000251.1:0-3200 GCA_037134215.1 Betaproteobacteria bacterium | reverse complement strand
TACAAAAATTCCGGCCAACGCTGCACCGCCGTCAAGCGCATGCTGGTGCACGAAGCGGTGGCCGAGCGTTTTGTCGAGCAGGTGGTGGCCAAAACCCAGGCCTGGCGCTTTGGCGACCCGCTGGACAAGACCAATGACATGGGCACGGTGATTGATGAGCCGGCCGCCCGCCTGTTTGAGAGCCGCGTCAATGAGGCGGCGGCGCAGGGTGCCCGCCTGCTGGTGGGCAACCAGCGCCGCGGCGCCCTGTACGCCCCCACTGTGCTGGACCGGGTCGACCCGGCCATGACCGTGGCGCGCGAGGAAACCTTTGGCCCGGTGTCGCCCATCATCCGCTTCAAGGACATCAACGACGCCATCCGTATCTCCAATGGCACCGCCTACGGCCTGTCCAGCTCGGTCTGCACCAACCGGCTGGACTACATCACCCGCTTTGTCAATGAGCTGCATGTAGGTTCGGTCAACATCCGCGAGGTGCCCGGCTACCGGCTCGAACTCACCCCCTTTGGCGGCATCAAGGACTCGGGCCTGGGCTACAAGGAAGGCGTGCAGGAAGCGATCAAGAGTTTCACCAATATCAAGACCTACTCACTGCCGTGGGTATGAGTGTGATGACCTTGCGGCCGGGCTTGCGCCCAGACCGATCAGCGCTGATTGACCAGATGGCCGTTCACAAACTTGTGCAGCAAACTCGCGGCAAACGTCTGGTACGGGATACCCTCTTCAAGCGCACGAGCCTGCAAGCTTTTCAAGTCTCTTGACGATATCCTGATGTTCAAACGCTGGTCTTTTTTGAAACTTGCTTCAGCGATGCCGCGGTGGTCTTTGAGCAACTGTGCCATGCCGCTGACAGGCTTGAGCGTGCCAGCCTCCCAAGCCTGCACAACCTCCAGCTCTTCCTCATCGTATTTCACCTTTGTCTTCATGATTTATCTCCGGTATTGACGCGTCGCCTTCCGACTCGGAATGATCGTCTTCAAGAATAGCTCTGTTTCAGTTTCAATAAACGGTACGGCATAAACGTAATCATCCACTTGCACCATCGATATTTTTTGTCCTGGGTAGCTGCCCTGATTGGGGTGCTCAAGCACCGCGAGTTCGTTACCACTCGCTATTTCAAAAACGATTCTTTCAAAACTAATGCCCCGCTCACTCAATAGCAACTGATTTTTCTCAGGTGACCAATTGAATATTTTGGGCTCTTTCACGTGTGCATTATAGGCACACGTGAAATCAGTTTCATCTGCCGCCCGTATGAGTCCACTCGGCTCATACTTGTCCGCATTCGCGCATCTACAAGGCATTTACTCCTGGTGCAACTGCCATAATTTTCTGAAGCGCCAACCCCACAGGACACCGCCATGACCCTCCCCACCCAAGTCGAAATCATCATCGTCGGTGGCGGCATTGCCGGTTGTTCCACCGCTTACCACCTGGCCAAAGCCGGCAAGGCCGACGTGCTGCTGCTGGAGCAGGGCAAGCTCACCAGTGGCACCACCTGGCATGCCGCCGGGCTGATCGGGCAGATGCGGCCCAACCGCAACATGACGGCGATGAGCAAATACGGCATCGAGCTGTATGCCACGCTGGAGGCTGAGACCGGCCTGGCCACCGGCTGGAAGCAGTGCGGCAGCGTGAATGTGGCGAGCACGCCAGAGCGCATGCAGGTGCTGCGCAAGCAGGCGGCCATGGCGCACAGCTTCGGCGTGGAATGCCACCTGATCTCGCCGCAGGAGGCCGGCGAACGCTATCCGGTGATGCGCACCGACGACCTGCAGGGCGCCATCTGGCTGCCGGGTGATGGCAAGGCCAATCCCGCTGACCTGTGCATGTCGCTGGCCAAGGGGGCGCGCAATAGGGGGGTGCGCATGCAAGAAGGCATTGAGGTCACCGGTGTCATCGTCGAGAACGGTCAGGTGAAAGGGGTGCGCACCACCCAGGGCGAGGTGCGCTGCGAGGTGCTGGTGAACTGCGCCGGCCAGTGGGCGCGCCAGTTTGGCCTGCTGGCTGGTGTCAATGTGCCGCTGTACCCGGCCGAGCATTTCTACATCGTCACCGGCAAGATCGAGGGCGTGCACCCCATGCTGCCGGTGATGCGTGACCCAGACGGCTTCATCTATTACAAGGAAGAAGTGGGCGGCCTGCTGATGGGCGGCTTTGAGCCGGTGGCCAAGCCCTGGCGCGTGGACCCGATTCCGGCGGACTTTCAGTTCCAGTTGCTGGGTGAGGACTGGGACCAGTTCGAGCCGCTGATGAAGAACGCCATCCACCGCACCCCCCGCCTGGAGACGGCCGAGATCAAGATGCTGCTCAACGGGCCCGAGAGCTTCACGCCGGATGGCAACTTCATTCTGGGCGAAGCGCCCGAGTTGCGCAATTATTTCGTGTGCGCCGGCTTCAATTCCTCGGGCATCGCCAACTCGGGCGGGGCCGGCCGGCTGATGGCCGAGTGGATTGTGGGTGGCACGCCCAGCACCGACCTGTGGGATGTGGACATCCGCCGCTTTGGCCCCTTCACCGGTAACCGGCGCGCGCTGGCCGAACGCACCGCCGAAACCCTGGGCCTGCATTACGCCATGCGCTGGCCGCGCCAGGAACTGGAAACAGTTCGGCCGCTGCGCACCTCGCCGCTGTACGACCTTCTGGCCGCCAAAGGCGCGGAGTTTGGCAGCAAGAACGGTTGGGAGCGGGTGAACTACTTCAGGGCCAGCGCAGCCTCACCGCGCCCCGACCACACCCTGGGCCGGCCGGGCTGGCTGGACGACATGCAGGCCGAGCAACGCGCCACCCGCGAGACCGTAGCGCTGTACGACCAAAGCTCGTTTTCCAAGCTGCTGCTGGCGGGCCGCGATGCGCTGGCGGTGCTGCAACGCTTGTGCGCCAAGAACATGGACGTGCCGGTGAACCGCATGGTCTACACCGCGTTGCTCAATGAACGCGGCGGTTTTGAGAGTGACGTGACGGTGATCCGCCAGCAGCCCAATGCCATGGGCGAGCGCTTCCTGATCGTCACCGGCTCGGCCCAAACCGTACGCGACTTTGACTGGATCGCCCGCCATATCCAGCCCCAGGAACACGCGGTTCTGACCGACATTTCGCCGCTGTACAGCGTGCTGTCGCTGATGGGGCCCAACGCGCAGACCCTGCTGGCGCGCCTGAGCCCGGACGACCTGTCGGCCACAGGTCTGAAGTTCTCCTGG
>JBAXMQ010000250.1:0-3202 GCA_037134215.1 Betaproteobacteria bacterium | reverse complement strand
TGCCCACCACATCAGCCGCCATGAACTGGTAAGGCGAGACCACCGGTGCGGACAGCGGCCCAGTGCCGTCCGGATCCGGATTCGGGTTCAGGCCCACCGCAATCTTGAGTGCAGCCAGCGCATCGGCACTGGTGATCGCATTGCCAATGTCGGTGGTGGCCCGGCTGGCGGTCATGTCGTAGCTGCCAGGCTCCATGGCGCTCATGCTGAAGGCCCCGCTGGCACTGCTGCTGGTGCGTGCCAGGCTGAGCCCGTAGGCCGTGGCCTTGGCCAGACCCACGTCGCCGTTGACCAACTGCAGGTCTGCACGCTGGGCTGTGGCGGTCTCAAAGGTGATGGTGCCGAGCTTGAAGTCGCCGGCCGCCACGGCTGCACTGATGTCATTGGCAAAGCCGCCTACCGTCAGGTTGGTGCCGTTGGCGCTGGTGATCAGCGTCCAGCCGGTACCCCCCGTGCTGGTGTTGGGCAGTGTGCCGGCGGTAAAGGTGATGCCCGTGGCGTTGCTGATGGACAGGTCCACAGTGAGGCTCTCGAAGGCAGCGCTGGTATGGCTCCACACCTCCACGCTGGCGTGCCCGCTGGCATCCCAGGTGAGGGCCTTGAACTGGATGGGCGCATTGACCCCCTCAACTGGCGCCCCACCGCCCTTGACCGAGACCGCCACGTCCTGCAGCAGCATGTGGTTCTTCCAGTCGTAGGCGATGCCGGAGAGGGTGGGTTTGACAATAGCCGCTGCCACATTCACCGAGGATGAGGTCATGCTCTCTGCCGTACCAAAGAGGTCGGTATAGCTCGCACGTACGGAAACGGCGTGGCCGGCCTGGGCGGCAGTGAGCGCGAAGGTGCTGCCGGCTGCCCCGGAGATCGCTATCCCATCGGAGAGCCACTGGTAGGCGATGGCGCCCGAGCCAGAGGTGGGGATGCCGTCCACGTCAGCCAGGGTGTTGGTTGCAGTCAGCGTCTGGCCCTGGGTGGCGGTGCCACCTATGGTGACGGCGCCGGTGGGGGCGTCGTTCACATTGGCCACCGCTGTCGTGGCGCTGCTGGTCATGCTCTCAGCAGTACCGAAGAGGTCGGTGTAACTGGCCCGCACGCTGACGGCCTTGCCCACCTGAGCCTGACCCAGCACCAGGGTGCCGGAAGTGGCACCGGAGATCGCCACGCCGTCGGAGAGCCATTGGTAAGTGATGGCGCCCGAGCCTGAGGTGGGGATGCCGTCCACGTCAGCCAACGTGTTGGCCGCCGTCAGCGTCTGGCCCTGGGTGGCGGTACCACTTATGTTGATGGTGCCGGTGGGTGCGTCGTTCACGTTGGCGACCGCTGTGGTTGCGCTGCTGGTCATGCTTTCGGCAGTACCGAAGAGGTCGGTGTAACTGGCCCGCACGCTGATGGCCTTGCCGACTTGACTCTGACCTAAAGTCAAACTTGTGCCCGTGGCCTCGGAGATCGCTACGCCGTTCGTCAGCCACTGGTAGCTAATGGCGCCGCTACCGGATATGGGAATGCCGTCAAGATCAGTCAAAGTATTGGCGACTGTCAATGTCTGGCCCTGGGCCAGGGTACCGTTAATGTTGACTGAACCGGAGGGCGCGTCGTTCACATTGGCCACCGCTGTGGTGGCGCTGCTGGCGATGCTCTCGGCTGTGCCAAAGAAGTCGGTGTAGCTGGCGCGCACGCTGATGGCCTTGCCCACCTGGGCCTGGCCCAGCACCAGGGTGCCGGACGTAGCACCCGAGATCGCCACCCCATCGGCGAGCCACTGGTAGGCGATGGCACTCGAGCCAGAGGTAGGAATTCCGTCCAGGTCAGCCAGCGTATTTGCCGCTGTCAGCGTCTGGCCCTGGGTGGCGGTCCCGCTCAGGGTTACCGTGCCGGCGGGTGCGTCGTTCACATTGGCCACCGCTGTCGTGGAGCTGCTGGTTTTACTTTCGGCGGTGCCGAAGAGGTCGGTGTAGCTGGCGCGCACGCTGATGGCCTTGCCCACCTGGGCCTGGCCCAGCACCAGGGTGCTGGAAGTGGCACCCGAGATCGCCACCCCATCGGCGAGCCACTGGTAGGCGATGGCACCCGCGCCAGAGGTCGGAATACCGTCCAGATCGGCCAGCGTGTTAGTGACTGTCAATGTCTGTCCCTGGGTGGCCGTACCGGTGAGAGTGACGGTGCCGGTGGATGCGTCGTTCACATTGGCCACTGCTGTCGTGGCGCTGCTGGTCTTGCTCTCGGCAGAGCCATGACTGTCTATGTAAGAGGCTACGGCAGTGATAGCTTTTCCGACCTGCAATTGGGACAAAACCAACGATGAACCATTTGCGCCAACGATCAAGACACCATCGGCCATCCATTGGTAAGCGATCGCACCCGGCCCACTCGTAGGGATGCCATCCAAATCGGATATGTTGTTGGTCGCGGTCAATGTCTGCCCTTGTGCAGCGTTGCCACTGATGGTTACGCTGCCCGTCGGCAAGAAGTTTGTCAGTGCTAGTGTCTTGTCTGCAAACTGCGCAAACTCCACATTAGAAAGAGTATCACTGCCATCGGGTCCTGAAATTAACCATCCAGTTGTGATTGAACTAAAAGTATATTTTTCAAAGGATTGACTGAATATCGCAGTGTCTACACCTGCCCCACCATCGATCGTGTCATCCCCCATCTTTCCGTCGATTAAATTATCACCAGAGTTACCCCGTAGAATATTTGCACCACCGTTACCGGTAAGACTGGCGATAAAAGTTCCAAACAAACTCAAATTTTCGACGTAAGGCAGCAGTACAAGTGAATAACTTTGGGCAGACCAAATAGTATCAATACCTTCACTGGTTAGTTCTACGATTTGATCGACGCCTGAAATAACATAAGTGTCATTACCCGAGCCACCGTACATTGTGTCGTTGCCACCCCTTAAAGCAGAATCCCAATCAAATATGTCATTACCTAATCCACCATACATGACATCATTGCCAGCGCCTCCGTCCAGACTGTTTGCCGCGTCATTACCCCAAAGGGTGTTATCTAACTCATTCCCGGTTGCATTAGTAGGGTTGCTTCCTTGAAGGATTAAACTTTCAACGTCACCCGGGAGCGAATAGGAGATCCAACTTGCGACCAGATCGCTGCCGGCGCCCGTAGCCTCAGTAACCACGTCTCCGATGTTGTCAACCCAATAGGTATCATCGCCACTACCGCCATACATCTGGTCCGCACC
>JBAXMQ010000249.1:0-3212 GCA_037134215.1 Betaproteobacteria bacterium | reverse complement strand
AGCCGGCTTCCCTGCGCGAGGATTACCTCAATCAGGTTCAAAGGGACTTTCTCAGTCGGCCCGAAAGCCAACACCCCTAGCGAATGCCACTGGGTTAGCAGTGGCAACAGCAATTGTAAATCACACTATGTTTATGAGTGGTGGCGTGGTGGGCCAAGCTTGGTATGACCAATTCCGAAACTACCTACCCATGAGCCTAGCGGAGGGCGCATATAAGTTGAGATTGCCACTCGCCATTTGAATCCGGCGGGATGAACTCATAACGGTTCTGCGCCGACCCGCCCTTCCTCAATAAGTTTCCTTTTGTGTCATAGGTGATCATCTCCAGTAGCTTCGACTTTCGTTCACGGCAGTCCAATTCGAAATAGAGCTTATTCTTGACCAACGCATCGCGCTCGTTGGCGACGACCTCATAGCCGGAGATTTCGATTACGGCATCTAGAAGTGCATCGGGGCTGGCGTACTGGGCACGGATTGGCGCTAACTTGTAGAAGCTTGGCACATACCCGACGGCGACCTTTTGCGCAGTCTTTTCAACCACCACCTTTGCGTGCTTCGTGGAGTAGAGGTCGACGCTAGCCCTGGTCATGGCCTTCAGCCAGTAGCGTGCAACAGTTGTGCTTGGCCGCTGGACGCCCTCCGCGTCATAGAAGAGAAAGTACTCGTCTTGTCCGATTTTCGAGTATCCCGCGTATTGCCAATCAGACGCCTGCGCGATGGCCGCAGATGCAAAACATAGTGTAGCAAAGGCATATCGAATGAGCGGCATTGTATTGATCTGCTGAATGAGATGCGGGGATATAAAGGCGGAGCTAAACGCAATTTAGATTGTAAAACTCGGTGGATACATCCAAGCCTCGACTATACATTTTTCTGAATAATTCTGTAAGCCGTTTGCAGGACGGGGTTTTACTGCATAAACTTTACAAAAAACAGTTATCAATTTTTCATGAAGCCAGGCGCTCCGCCGCTGAAATCGGTTCGCCTGCTTAATCAGGTGCTAAAGCGGGTTCGCTACCGGCACTATAGCCTCAAGACCGAGCGTGCAAAGCTGTACTGAATAGGCTTTTTCGTCCTCTCGGTTATCGCGCAAGTTGCAGGCCAACGCCCAAAGCTTGCATTTGCAATGACGGCCTTGTCCGTGGAGATGAGTGATACTTCGACAACACACTATAGAGGCGCAGCAACAACTTCACCCATGCGGAGGCCTAACGTGAAGGTGAGCTGGCCACCGCAGCTTGTTCGCGCAGGCGCGCAAAACTGCAAGGCTGTATGTCACTGGCAAAATACCTCCTTCAGGCCATTACTCTCGTTGAGGAACCACTGTGTTCCATTTCGATTAACGGTAACGAAGAATTCCATGAATTGCGCACTTGGACAGACAGATTTGTCAGCATAAGTGAATTTCTTCAGCGTGACTTTATTGGCCCCTTCCCAGCGAACGAAACTATAGAGCGCATAGTCAGTCGGCTCAAAGTGAAGTTTGTTTATCAGTCGGTCGCGTCTCAACTCCCATATGAAGACACCATTATTGCTACCTTGTTCCGACGGGTTGGCGGTGATTATTGATTTGCCATCCGGTGAAATTTCAGGCTTTGCAAAAACTTCGTGGCGCAACCCTGAGTTGCGAGCAAACCAGAATACCGTACGCGATTCATAACCCATGCCTTCGACAACGAAGAAGTTACGGTCAGGCGATATTCCGAGAAATCTATAGATCAGGCAGTTCTCCGGAACACCGCACGTGCCAGTGTCTGTAAGCTTTATCCTGCGCTTGTTGTATAGATTTAGAAAAAGCGTTTTGCCTTCCCGTTTCGCAAAGGGCGCAATCGACTGGATTATCTGTGACTCTTCCTGTTCGTTGACGGTCGAACTAGCAAAGGCATTTATACATACCATGCATGCACAGAGCGACAATAGCAGCAGAGCTAGCGTGTGAAGAACTCGCATTACTTGTGGCGCCCAACGATTGAATTCAGTGGCCGCCATAGGCGGTCCGCGGGAATGATATTTTTTGAGGACTACAGTACAACATCACGTTTATGTGCTTTCCCCAAGTAAATCAAAGCTACGCAATTCTGGAGAATAGTAAGGATCATTCTTGATAATTTCTTCTGCGCACTCGAAAGACTCAACCCCCATAACCCTGAGCCCTCCATCAAATACGCCACCGGGTTCTGGTCGTAAACCTCCAGCAATTGGAATCTCATCGTGAGGCTGTTCAAGGTAATCCAAATGATTTTGCTCGTACTTGACACGATGCGCCATCATCTCAGGTGTGTCTTTGAAGTACGCAACAAGTCGCATGTTTGCAATCCAACCTCATAACGTTGTTGCTAACCGGACATGCCCCGGCAATCCGGGCATGTCCGGTCGGTCTGCGGGTTAGGCCTCATCTTTGACCCCTGAAGCGCCACAGAGATGCCAATACACCAAATAAATTGCAAGTGAAATGGCTGCGACGTAGGTGGGGAACACTAACGCGAAAAATGCAGCTGAGGGAGCACCTGTGGCTATTCCTGCAACTGGCCACAGCCAATGCCAATGCCAACGACGATCTCGATCCATCAAGTCGTCGATCTGATCAGCAGAAAACTCATCTTCGCGACAGAGTGTCACGTGCGCAGCTATCAACTGTGCTTGCACTGGATCAAACTCTCTGCGAAGGGCTTCGATCTGTAGGCTTTGCGTCTCCGGGACGAAGAGCATGAGTTGAAGTCGGCTGTTCAATGCAATGGGCTCAGGCTGGAACGGCTTGCGCTGCCTAACGTAATGTCGATTGCGAAGTCCGGTTGATACATCCGAGCCAAGACGATACATCTTTATCGTTTGCTAACTGACACCCCTAGCGGCTTGCACGTCACGTGCAATCAACCAAGTTGGCGGCGACACCCGCTTTGAGGGCTCAGCGCCCTAGCGCCCACATCGCCGCCAGCCCAAGCCCGAGCAAAAGCACAGCCAGTGTGAGCCAACGCACCCGCACCCGGTTGGCCTCCACCCGTTGCACCAATTGGGTGTTTTGCTCGGCCAGCGACTGGATCAGTTCTGACGAGCTCAGCATTTGCTGATGCAGCTCCCCAATGCGGGCATCCTGCCTGGCCAACTGGGCCTGCAACAGCGCCAGCAGTTCGGCGGCGGGCAGGTCGTGCGCTGCAATGGGCTCAGCCGGTGCCTCGGCCTCCGTCGCCACGCCGGTTTTCTTGGCTACCGTG
>JBAXMQ010000248.1:0-3221 GCA_037134215.1 Betaproteobacteria bacterium | reverse complement strand
ATTGGGTCCGGGCATCACCCTTGACCACCACCGCTTGGCTAGGATTCCCTCGCTTCAGGTCAGTCAACCGCGACTCCAGTTGCTCAGGCGTCACAGGATACGTGTCCAGAAACATATCGCCGGCCTGAGAGATCGTGACCGCCTTGATCTGCTTCTTGGCCAGGTTGTCGATGGTCCTGGTCTTGGGCAAGTCCACCTTCACACCCTGCACAGAGGCCGTTGTCATGATGATGAAGATCACCAGCAGCACATACGCCAGGTCCAGCATGGGCGTGACATTGATGTCATCGTAGGGCTGGTTGTCGTCCTGGATCTGCATGATGGGCGTGGTGTCACTGGCTATGCAGTTCGGCTGACTTGGTCAGGAACTCGTCGGCAAACACCGTGGTGTCGGCCGCAATGTTCTTGATCTTGATGGCAAACCAGTTGTAGGCAAACAGCGCCGGTATGGCCACCGCCAGACCAGCGACTGTGGCCACCAGCGCCGCTGCAATACCGGGGGCGATGGCGTTCACGTTCACATCCCCAGCGGCTGCAATGGCGGCGAAGGTGATCATCACACCGACCACCGTGCCCAGCAAGCCAAGAAAGGGGCCGCCGGAAATTGAGATCGTCAGCAGCACAATGCCGCTGTTCATCTTCTGGTTACCGCGCACGATGTTGGCATCCAATGCCGCACGAATGGACTCCAGTGCTGCTGCTGACAGCTGGCGTTTCTGCTGGGCTTTCAGTTGCGCATCAAAGCGCTGCGCCAACTGCACCAAGCCCACGGTGTAAAGCCGAAAAATCGATGACGCTTGCACCTTGTCCAGGCCCTGGATTTCTTTTGCCGCTGCGCTGTCCGGGTCGAGCAACTGATTGGGGTTCTGACTGAACATCTCAAGAAACGTGGCGTTGGCTTTTTCCATGCGCGCCAGCGTAATGGTCTTGCTGATCATGACCCACAGGCTCACCACCGCCATCACCCCGAGGATTCCAATCACCACCCAGCCGTCCAGGGTCACCGCACCGAGCAAAATTGCCATGTAGGACACCTCGCCACCCGCATCGGCCTCCGTCGCGAAAGCCACCATCGCCGAGTCAGCGCGCTGGCTGGCAAACTGCGCCTTCAGGTAAGCTGGCGACCGCGCTGTCTTGGACAGCGTCACGGCATCCATCTCGCCGCGAAAACCAGCACCCAGTGCTGCCTCACCTCGGGCGTCAGCCAACACAAGGGCAGCATCCCCTGCAGCCACGCCGTCAATGAAAAACCGCAGCTTGCCGGCCGCATAACTCAAGGCGACATGCTGCCAATTGCCCACTTTGAGCGCCGTCGTCGCTTGTGCGGACGCACTCCCGCTTCGCACCGTGACAGTGCCATTGACCATCTCAATCGTCAAGGCTGCGGCGCCACTGCCCAGGCTGAACAAGCTGGCTTTGTCCAGCGTCTCGGGTTTGAGCCAGGCGCTGAAGGTCCAGCCCTCTGCACTGCTGAGTGCCAGCGAGTCTGACGCAGCCAACACCACACGGCTGTTGCCGCTGAAGCTGCCGGCGCCACCGATGGCGCCAAAACCAGCCGTTTTGCCCGAGAACTCGCGCACTTGAGCCGCTTTGGCACTGGCGTCCTTCACGCCATCAGCCTCGTCGAAGTTCAGAACGAGGACGTGTGTCGGGTCATAAGTGCCCGGCTTGTCGCCAGCGGCCGTGGCGGCGGGGTTGCCCCACTTCATGACAATCGCGTCCGCCTTGGCATTGGCCGCAATGATGGGCACTTGCACCCAGGCCAAGGCCAGTTCGTTGGCCGCGTCATAACGCTCCAGATGAAATTTCAGCGGCGTTTTGCCGTCAGCGGCAAAAAACCGGAGGTCAGCGCCGTCCGGCTTGGCTTCGGAGAACGTAAAGTTGCCGCTGTGCAGACGCAACAGCAAAGGCAGTTGGTTCACCGGCGCATCGGTGGCAGCGCCGCTGGCGCTGGTATCGATTTGCACTTTGCGCGATTTGGTCCATTCCTCGGCGGCCTGCGCCGCGGCTGGCCATAAAACGGCAAGGGCAAGCAGCGCTGCGGCGAGTGTGGGTATTCGTTTCATAAGCATGGGGCAACAGGTTAGATGAACATTCAGTTCAGGGTTTTTTAACAGACTTGGCATCGCGCAGGCGCTTCTTGCGCTGCTTCTCTTCTGGCGAATCTTGGCTGTTGTCCATGGTGTCGTCCTCGGCCTCGCCAAAGCCAAGCACCTCGACGGACAAAGGCAGGGTGTCCTTGGGCGCGAGTGCCACCTGCCGGGTGGGATCTGTCGCACTGCTGACCGCGCTGGCCGGCGTTGCAGGCGCCGCCGGCGCCGCACCCGCATCAAATCCGACCGAGCCACTGACGCCAGCCGACGCCGAGATATTGCCGGCATTGAGCACCACGGCGGCCTGGATGCCGACTGTTCCAGTGGAGCGCACACCCGCATCACCCGCGTCAAAGATGCCGCGTGGTGCCACGGCATAGACATTGCTGGCTGGCTGGCTGTCCGAGGTGCGCAGGGTGGCGATGCCCGAACCCGACACAGAGCCCGCCAAATCCAGTTTGGTGTTGCCCGCCGAGTCGGTCGTCAGCAGAGGAGGCGGTGCCGAACTGGCGGTCTTGGTGCCACGCCCGGCATCGATGTTGCCATCACGGGACACCAGCGTGATGTCGCCCCCGCCCAAGGTAAAGACCCGGCCCTGATTGACCACAAAGTCATCGCGGACCAGCCCGCGAATGGCACCGCCGCGCACAGTGAAAATGCCAATTTCAGACGCCGGCTTGCTGTCCAGGTAGGAAGGCACCGACACCAGGCCGGCGATCACGGAACCAGCCGGTGCCAGCAAGTCGATCGAGCCGCCCTGCTCGGTCTTGAACTGGCTGCCAAACACCCGAATATCGCCGCCTGACTGGGCGTCCAGCGGCAGCGCGGTGTCAATCAGGGCATCAAACGCGGGCAATGTGGCAGGGCCACCAGTGGCGACCAGTTGCTTGAACAGTGTCTCGTTGGCACTGATTTTGGCGGCTGCCGACTGCTGTGCCGTGGCGGCCGGTGTGGCCACCCCGGCCAGGGCCACGATGCTGGCACCCCCCTCGGGCAGGTAGGCATTGTCCAGGTTCCCTCGCGTTACCACGCCCGCGGCATTGCCCAGGTCAATGTGGCGGCCCGCATTGACTGTCAACAACCCTGGCCCGCCCACCTGATGTTGGACCACGCCGCTCTGCTCCACAT
>JBAXMQ010000247.1:0-3224 GCA_037134215.1 Betaproteobacteria bacterium | reverse complement strand
GCGATTGAAGTGTTGGACAAAAAGTTGCCCATTCAACCCGGCATGCAGGCGCAGGTGGACATCGTCACGGGCAAGAAAACAATTCTGCAGTTTCTTTCTAAGCCCTTGGTCGGCGTGAAAGAAAACGCCTTCAGGGAGCGTTGATAACGCTAGCTATACTGTTACAAACCAATAAGAAAGTGCCCTAGCACTGAGCAAAATTCTGGTCTTGGTCCACCGGCCAGATCAACCTGCCAATCACTAATTAAAGGAGCGAGGAATATGGCAAACATATCTGGAACAAGCGGCAACGACAGCCTTACCGGTACCGATTTCAGCGACACTATTCTCGGATTGGCAGGTAATGACAATCTGTCTGGCGGTGCAGGCAACGATTCCCTACAGGGTGGAGAGGGTGACGATTACCTCAGCGGCGGCGCAGGCAATGACACCTTGGATGGTGGTGCCGACGGTCAATACGGCGACACGGTGGATTACTCGACGTCCGGGGCCGGCGTGCAGGTCAACCTCACCACCGGCATAGCATCAGATGGCATGGGTGGCACTGACACGCTGATCGACATAGAGCACATCAACGGCAGCGCTTTTGCCGATACGCTGACAGGTAACGCCAAGACCAACTGGTTCCGTCCGGGCGCTGGAAACGACACGGTTGACGGTGGTGATGGGCGCGATGTGGTCATGTATGAAGACGCATTGGCTGCGGTCAACGTGAACCTCAAATCGGGAACGGCCAGCGGAAACTCTATTGGTACGGACAGCCTCACGTCCATCGAAGCGGCGCATGGGTCCAATTTCAATGACAGTCTGACGCTGACCGATGGTGGTGGCTACCTGTTCGGCCGGGGCGGTAACGACACCCTCGTCGGAGGTGCAGGCAACGACAACTTCATACCCGGTAGTGGCAACGACTCCATAGTCGGCGGCGCGGGCACGGACCAAGTGAGCTACATCTCTGACTTTGATCCCGCAGGTACGCCCACGATGGGCGTCACGGTCAACTTGACGACCGGCTTGGCCACTGACAACTGGGGTGGCTCCGACAGCCTGGCCAGCATTGAAAACGCCAGTGGCAGTGGCCTGGCGGACACGCTCATTGGTGACGCCAACAGCAACTACCTTGAAGGCATGGGCGGCAATGACACCCTCATCGGCAGGGCAGGCAACGACACATTGGTTGGTGGCGATGGCCAGGATTCAGCAGCTTACTTGGTGGCCAATAGCAGCACCGCTACTTTGACTTATTCCTGGGACGCCACCGCCAACGCGGTCTTGGTCAAACAGGGAACAACGGCCTTGGCCAAGATCAGCGCGGCCGCGACAGCTGGCAACTGGACGGTTCAGGATCTGGGCAATGCCACAGCAACCGGTTTTGGCACTGATACCCTTTCCAGCATCGAGAGCCTGGTCTTTGACTTCGGCACTGGCTCTACCACGACCTCCGCACTGACGATCACGGCTGCCCAACTGGCCTCAGCATTTCCAGCGCCAGTCAGCACTGCGACCAAGATTGATTGGACATCGGACCAAAACGGATTAGGCTCTGTACAGGGAGATGACCTGTACTTTCAGGTGCATTTCACCAACCCGGTGCTGATCACTGGCACGCCGCAACTGAGCCTGATCATCACCAATGATTCCGGCGTGCAGCGCACGGTGCAGGCCACCTTTGCGCCCTACACCGGCGTGACGCCAGGCAGCACACAGACCTCGATGCAGTTCAAGTACACACTGCAGCAGGGTGACACAGGTCGATACCACCTGGGTGACCTCAGACTTAATGGTGGCAGCATCACCGAGGCCAGCTGGGTCGGTGGTCTGGCAGCAGACATTACGCTTAACAGCAGCAACAAAACCCTCACTGCAGGCACCTACTTGTTTGGCGCGCCCGTTTTGGGCAGTACCGGCACGGCCGGCAATGACGCGCTGTTGCCCTACGAGGCCAACCCGGCGCTCGCGCCGACCAACGGCACTTTCACTGGCGTGGATGGAGGCGCAGGCAACTTCGATGCACTTGTGATACCCGTCTTGCTGCCCGCCAGCGTGACCACGGCAGCAGCAGCGGCCGCCTATACGCTTAAGTACACCGGGTCAAGCGTCACCGCGACAGCCCCCGACGGAACCACCGTGGTGGCCACAGTGACAGTGCCAACTTCATTCCCGACAGGTGTGGAGGTTTTGGCATTCCACGCGGTCTTTAACTCCGGGGCCGGCTATCAGGATGCCAATATAAGCGGCGTTACCCTGTCCAAGAACCTCTTTACAGTTGACGATCCAGTCTCACCCAACGAGCACTACGTGCAGGGCTCGATTAACGCAGACACCATTAACCTGTCTGCAGACACCGGCGCCAATGCCCGCTATCTGGTGCGCGGCGGCCCGGGCAATGACACCATCATCGGCAGTTCCGGCAAAGACGCCATCGTTGGTGAAGGCGGTAACGATTCGATCACCGCAGGCGCCGGCGATGATGCGATCTTTGTGGGCAGTGGTACTGACACCGTAGACGGCGGCGAGGGCAGCGACAAGGTGGTAGCCACTCTGGGCGGCCAGATGCTGGGTATCAGCAGCCGCATCAACGGCTTCGTCTTACAGAGCCTCACCGGCACCTGGGGCTCCACGGGCTTTACCGCCACTGGCACATCCAACGTGTACCGGGTGCTGACCGACGATACAGGGGCGCTCATCATCAAGAACATGGGTGATGGCTCCACGGCCATGACCGCCACCAACGTGGAGGCCCTTGAGGTCCGCCTCAATCAATCGGATGTGCGCTCCACCATCCCGCTGATCTTTGGGGACAGCAATGCCAACACCTTGACCGGCACTGGCGGATCCATCGTCAACGGCGAGCCAGGCAACGACACCCTGACCGCCAGCAACAACGGCGATGCGCTCTTCGGCGGCAGCGGCAATGACACTCTGGTTGGCGGATCGGACCGTGACCTGATGTATGGCGGCGGCGGTGATGACAGCATGACCGGCAACGCTGGCAACGACTGGTTCGTGGGTAACGAAGGCAACGATGCCCTCAACGGCGGAGACGGCGAGGATTCGGCGGGTTTCTTGGTAGCCAATGACACGACCTCAGGTGCGGCGACGTCGCTGACGTATGCCTGGGATGCCACCGCTCAGGCCGTTCTGGTCAAGCAGGGCAGCACGGCCTTGGCCAAGATCACTGCCGGCGCCGGCGCCGGCAGCTGGACGGTTCAGGATCTGGGCAA
>JBAXMQ010000246.1:0-3245 GCA_037134215.1 Betaproteobacteria bacterium | reverse complement strand
TGGTGCCCGGGGCCGGAATCGAACCGGCACGGATTTCTCCGGGGGATTTTGAGTCCCCTGCGTCTACCAATTTCACCACCCGGGCGGGGAGCAGTTGAGCTCGAAATTATGGCACAGTGTGAGCTATGAACTACCCCACATTGGATGATGTCATCGGCAAAACACCGCTGGTGCGGCTGCAACGGCTGGCCGCTGTGGAATGCGCCGCGCGCGGCAATGTGATCCTGGGCAAGCTTGAGGGCAACAACCCGGCCGGGTCAGTGAAAGACCGGCCGGCGCTGTCCATGATTGCGCGGGCCCAGGAGCGGGGCGACATTCAGCCAGGTGACACGCTGATTGAAGCCACCAGCGGCAACACCGGCATCGCTCTGGCCATGGCGGCCGCGATCAAGGGCTACCGCATGGTGCTGATCATGCCCGAGGACCTGTCGATCGAGCGTGCGCAGACCATGAAGGCCTTTGGCGCCGAGCTGATCCTCACCCCCAAAAGCGGTGGCATGGAATATGCCCGCGATCTGGCCCAGCAGATGCAAGCTGAGGGTCGTGGCCGGGTGCTGGACCAGTTTGCCAACTCTGACAACCCGCGCATCCATTACGAGACCACCGGCCCCGAGATCTGGGCCGACACCCGGGGTGGCGTCACCCATTTCGTCAGCGCCATGGGCACCACCGGCACCATCACCGGCGTGTCGCAGTTTTTGAAAGAGCAGAACCGGGCAGTGCGCATCATTGGCGTGCAGCCGGAAGAAGGCTCGCGCATTCCGGGCATCCGAAAGTGGCCGCAGGCCTACCTGCCCAAGATCTACAACCCCGACCATGTCGATGAGCTGATGTACGTTAGCCAAGAGGCGGCCGAGGACATGTGCCGCCGGCTGGCCCGCGAAGAAGGCATTTTTGCCGGCATTTCGGCCGCTGGCGCCTGCTATGCGGCGCAGCAGCTGGCGCGTACCGTGTCGAACGCCACCATTGTGTTCATCGTCTGCGACCGCGGTGACCGTTACCTCTCCACCGGCGTGTTCCCCGCCTGATTGCCCCTTATGAGCTCTGCCTTCAAATTCTGTCCCCAGTGCGCCACGCCACTGGCATTCATCACCCTGCTGGAAGACGGCGGTGACAAGGAGCGTCTGCGCTGCGCCGCCTGTGGCTACACCCACTGGAACAACCCGACACCGGTGCTGGCCGCGGTGGTGGAGTACCAGGGCCAGATTCTGCTGGCGCAGAACGCCGCCTGGCCGGGCAAGATGTTCGCCCTGATCACCGGCTTCATGGAGGCGGCCGAGACGCCGCGCGGCGGGATCGAGCGCGAGATCAAGGAAGAAACCAACCTCGATGCCAGCGAGCTGAACCTGATCGGCGTGTACGACTTCCAGCGGATGAACCAGGTCATCATTGCTTACCACGCGGTCTGTCATGGTGAGGTCAAACTGTCGCCCGAGCTGGTGGACTACCGGCTGTATGCCTTTGATGAGGTGAAGTGCTGGCCGTCCAGTACGGGATACGCCCTGGCCGATTGGCTGCGCACCCGCGGCCACGAGCCCCAATTCATCGAGTGGCCCAGGCGGGCATAGACGACCTGTCCAGCGTTCCCCAGCTTGGCGCCTAAAATGCCGGCGAAACCGGAAACACCATGCACATCGACAAAGAGATTGACACGCGCGGCCTGAATTGCCCGCTGCCCATCCTCAAGGCCAAAAAAGCGCTTGCCGACCTGCATAGCGGCCAGTTGCTCAAGGTTCTGTCGACCGATGCCGGCTCAGTCCGTGACTTTCAGGCTTTTGCCAAACAGACCGGCAACGAACTCATTGAACAGCAGACCGTGGGCACCGAGTTCATCCACGTGATGCGCCGGCGCTAGCCAATCGCACGGCCCAAGCGGCGTGCTCAGCCCAGTCGCGACAGCTGCTCGTTCACCTTGGCCAGCGTGGCTGTGAATTCGGCGATGCGCTTGCGCTCCTGCTCAATCACAGCCGGTGGCGCCTTGGCCACAAAGGCCTCGTTGCCGAGTTTCCCCTGCGCCTTGGTGATCTCGCCGGCCAGCCGGTCGGATTCCTTGCCGAGTCGCAATTTTTCGGCGGCAAGGTCAATTTCCATGTGCAGACAAATGCGGGCCTCACCCACCACCGCGACTGGCGCGGCCTGCGCCGCGCCGGCCCAGGCGGACTCGTCGTCAAACAGTCTCACTTCGGCCAGTTTGGCCAGCGCCTGCAGCACCGGCGCCGATTGCTGCATGAACGCCGCCTCTTCGGCGCCTGTGGTCAGCACAAACAGCGGCAGCCGGGTGGCGGGCGACACGTTCATCTCGCCGCGCAGGTTGCGGCAGGCGTCCACCCATTGCTTGAGCTTGGCCACATGGGCGATGGCCTTGTGGTCAATGCGCTCGGGCTGGCTGATGGGATAGCTGGCGATCGACACCGATTCACCGCCCCGGCCGGCGACCGGTGCCACCTTTTGCCAGAGCTCTTCGGTGATGAAGGGGATCAGCGGGTGCGCCAGCCGCAAAATGGTTTCCAGCGTGCGGATCAGGGTGCGGCGGGTGGCGCGTTTTTGCGCATCACTGCCGGTCTGAATCTGCACCTTGGCGATCTCCAGGTACCAGTCGCAGAACTCGTTCCACACAAAGCCGTAAATCGCCCCCGCCACGTTGTCCAGGCGGTAGTCGGTAAAGCCGGTGGCCACCTCGGCCTCGACCTGTTGCAGCACCGAGCTGATCCAGCGGTCAGCCGGGCTGAACACCAGGTAGCCATGGGCGGGGCCCCCCACCGCGCACTCTGCCTTGGAGTGCTCTTTCAAGCCGCAGTCCTGGCCTTCGCAGTTCATCAGCACAAAGCGGCTGGCGTTCCAGAGCTTGTTGCAGAAGTTGCGGTAGCCCTCGCAGCGTTTGGCATCAAAGTTGATGCTGCGCCCCAGCGAGGCCAGCGAGGCAAAGGTGAAGCGCAGCGCATCGGCACCAAAGGCCGGGATGCCGGCAGGAAACTCTTTTTCGGTGTTTTTGCGCACCTGCGGCGCGGTTTCGGGCTTGCGCAGACCCTCTGCGCGTTTGGCCAACAACTCGGGCAGGGCGATGCCGTCAATCAGGTCCACCGGGTCGAGGACATTGCCCTCGGACTTGCTCATCTTCTTGCCCTGGGCATCGCGCACCAGGCCGTGGATGTAAACATGGCGAAACGGGACCCGCCCGGTGAAGTGGGTGGTCATCATGATCATCCGGGCGACCCAGAAGAAGATGATGTCGTAGCCGGTGACCA
>JBAXMQ010000245.1:0-3260 GCA_037134215.1 Betaproteobacteria bacterium | reverse complement strand
GCAATGCCAGCCTGCATGTCCGCCGCCTCGTAACCCAGTTCCACCCCGGGCTTGACCCGGTCAAAGGTGGCCGGCGCCAGCGCCACATAACCCGCCGCCGCGAAGCCGTCGGCCACGGCGCGGATGTGGGCATTGACACCAAAGATCTCCTGCAAGACCACCACCGCACCTTTGGGCGTGCCGGTGGGCTTGGCTTGGTAGACGGGGAAGGTGTGGTGGTCGGGGGCGGTGAGGGTGAGGGTGAGGGTGAGGGTTTGGGACATAACAGGGTTGCTTGAGTTATTTGACAGGCTTTGGCACCTAAAGGGCGACCGCATACCAAGTGATGATGTTGGTTGCCGGGCACGCCCCCCCTGCCGCGAAATTGCCCACAGCGCGGCCCGTTTGGCCGTTGCCATCGTCAATTTTCAAATCGACATCTCTGACCACGTCGCAGGGCAGGTTGAAAAACACGATGGCGTTGCGCGCGGTCGGGTTCTGTGCAATGAAGCCAGTCACCAGCGGACCGGCGCCCGGGACCAGCCCACCTGCAATCACGCTGGAGACCAGATGCACAGGGCCATAGCTGGTCGAAATCATGCGCAATGGCTGGCTGCTGTCGACCTTGCCGATCAAGCCGGCATTGAAAAGGTGTAGCGGTGCCCAAGCCACTTCAGTCGCAGCGACTGCCAAACCCGTGCCGGCCACCACATTGCCAAAGACGCCTATCTGCCCATTACCGTTACCCGTCTCAGGCACGGTGGGCGCCGGGCTCGGAATCCCAGCGATATCGCCCGCCGCCGCTGGGAAGTCGCCCGGCAGATAATTGAACCGCTTCTTGAAAAGGGTGGTCGCGGTACGCAGGTCCTCCACAATCGCCACTACATCGCTCACCTTAGCGCTGCGGATCAAACTCTGACCACCGAAAATGCCGGTCAGAATGACGCCGATGATGGCCAGCACGATACCCATCTCGACAAGGGTGAAGCCGCGTTGTCTGACTGCGCCACCTGACTGCAAAGTGGATCTGAACCGGGAATGAGCCATCACATCTCCTAGGGGCAGGTCGCGTTCTGATTACCTACAGGGATATTGGTCGCGTTACATCCTGGAGCCCCCGTGCCGCAGTAGTTTTGGCAACCAAAAAGCGTTTTCTCAGCAGTAAGCGACCGCAACAATTCCTGCCCGGTCATATAGGCCACCAAATCGTCGAAAGGGCCGAAGGGATTAGTCCCTGCAGCCGGTGTTTGCGGATTGTCGTTCAAGGCCCGCCGGACAAACGTGCGCGCACCCACCGTGCCGTTGATGTTTTCATCGCGCGCGACGGCGGCAGTCGGTGGAGGAACTCGGGCAGCGCCGCGCGTCGTCAGAGACCCCAATCCATTTTTTCCATGCGACAGAATCACAAAAACTGCTCCATCCGTAATTTGGGTCAATGCCGCGGCGGGCGCAGTGCGCTCTTGAATAATCAGTGCAACGTTCGGGGTCGTCAACTCATTGATGTCGAATGGCACAACCGTCCTTGAAGTCCAATTTCTCACCACCACAGCGGGTTGGGTGTTCGCGACCCGATAACTGAAAAAGTTGCCCCAGCCGTCCAGAACGGCGTCGCGCGAAAGTTGCAATGTCAGCCAAGGAAGTACGCCGTAGCCCAAAGCATTTGAGGCAATACACGGAGCCACCTCATTTCCGGTTGCTGGCGTCGCGGTATCCGGACAAGGCAATCGGCCATTCGTACGCAGGTAGCTCACCAATGCCAACTTGATGCGTTCCTGTTTGGCTTGGGTCTCGCTGATAGCGCCATTTTCCAGCGTCGCGGTCAGCATTTTCAAACCCATGGTCATGGCAATACCGATCACCGCCAAGACAATGGCAATCTCCGCCAGGGTGAAACCGCTCTGTTTGACTTTCTGTTTCATGTCGTTCTGGGTTGGTGGCTGAGGCATCGGCAAGGCTTGTCATCCCGCCGCTTTGTCACGACTCGGTTACAAGTATCCCGCGCCCACCAACGGCGGTCAATCCTGAAACTTTTACGGGGTCCTGAGCAGACCGATTATCCTCTTGGCTGACAACGCACTGGAACCACACACAAAGGCCGCCCCCATGACCCCCACCCTCCTCATCACCGGCGCCTCCCGCGGCATTGGCGCGGCGACTGCCTTGCTGGCAGCGCAGCGCGGCTTTGCCGTGGCTGTCAACTACAGCGCCAACTCTTTGGCAGCAGACGAGGTGGTGCGGCAGATCCGCGCCGGCGGCGGCACGGCGATGGCGGTGCAGGCCGATGTGGCCGAAGAGGCGCAGGTGCTGGCCATGTTTGCGCACATCGATGCCAAGCTGGGGCCGCTCACCGCGCTGGTCAACAACGCGGGCGTGGTGGACATGGCGGCACGGGTGGACGAGATGAGCGTGGCGCGCCTGAAGCGCATGTTTGACATCAACATCGTGGGCAGTTTTGTCTGCGCCCGCGAGGCGGTGCGGCGAATGAGCACACGCCATGGCGGCACGGGCGGCAGCATCGTCAACCTGTCCAGCGCGGCGGCGCGGCTGGGCGGGCCGGGCCAGTATGTGGACTACGCCGCCAGCAAAGGCGCCATTGACACCTTCACCCTGGGGCTGGCGCGCGAGGTGGCGGCCGAGGGCATTCGCGTCAACGCGGTGCGGCCGGGCATCATCGAGACTGAGATCCACGCCTCGGGCGGGCAGCCCGACCGGGCGCGGCAACTGGCGCCCTTGGTGCCCATGCAACGCGCCGGCAGCGCGATGGAAGTGGCGCAAGTCATCGTCTGGCTGCTGTCAGAAGAGGCCAGTTACACCACCGGGGCTTTGATTGACGTGGCCGGCGGCCGCTAGGGTCCGCACTGTATGGACTTCAAGCCCCTGGTGACGCTGCTAGCCATTGTGAACCCGCTGGCGATCGTGCCATTTTTCATCCACTACACGCACGACTTCACCCCGGCGCAGCGCAAGCGCACCATTTGGATCGCCTCGTTCAGCGCCTTTGTGGTGATTGCCCTCAGCGCGCTGATGGGGCTGCACATTCTGGCGTTTTTTGGTATTTCGCTGGCGAGTTTTCAGGTGGGCGGCGGCATGCTGCTGCTGACCTCGGCACTGGCCATGCTCAACGCCCAGCCGGCCGAGGCCAAATCCAACGCCGAGGAAATGCACGACGCCGCCACCCGCGCCAGCATTGCCGTGGTGCCGCTGACCATTCCGCTCCTGACCGGCCCGGCCACCATGTCCACCGTGGTGATTTACGCCGAAAAGGCCAAAACCTTTTGGCA
>JBAXMQ010000244.1:0-3273 GCA_037134215.1 Betaproteobacteria bacterium | reverse complement strand
AGATCAGGCTGGTGGGGCGTTCGGCGCAGCGGCATCAAGGGGGAGCCCGCAGGGCGGAGGACAGCCGCGGAGCCGAATGCCCCGCCGGCCTGATCCCGCAGGAACTCTACCCTTTGACGTTTGTCTTATGCTGAAAACAAGCAACAGGTTGAAGCCCCCAACCCCGCCTCCATCTGAAAATGGAAAGGAGCCCTCATGACCGACCCCCTGCACATCGTCTGCCCGCACTGCCACACCACCAACCGGGTCCGCCAGGCCGATTTGGGCCAGGCCCCGGATTGCGGCGGTTGCCACAAACCGCTGTTTGTAGGGCATTCGCTGGCGCTGACCGAGCCGCTGTTTGACCGCCACGTCAGCCGCAGCCAAATCCCGCTGCTGGTCGATTTCTGGGCGCCCTGGTGCGGCCCCTGCCGGCAAATGGCGCCGGCTTTTGAGCAGGCCGCCGCCCAGCTCGAACCCCTGGTGAGGTTGGTGAAGGTGGATACCGAGGCCGAGCAGGCGCTGGGCGCGCGCTTCCAAATCCGCAGCATCCCGACCCTCGCGCTGTTTGCCAATGGCCACGAGGTGGCGCGCCAGCCCGGCGCCATGGGTGCAGCCGACATCGTGCGATGGACCCGCGCCCACCTGTGAGCACGATCGGCTGCCGGGCGGTAACACCGCCGTAACTGACGGCGGTGTGGCGCGTTAGCATCGGCGCATGCCGCCTGCTGTCCAACTGCCCACCGACGCCACGGCCGCGCCTGAGCCGTGCCGGCCCGCCAATTCCAGGAGTTTTCGCCGATGAGCCCAGAATTTTTCACCGGTGACTTTCGACTCCCCGAAGGCGCAGCACCGGTGGCCTGTGTAGACATTGGCGGCACCAAGGTGGCGGTCAGTGTGGCCAATGGCACCGGTGTGCACGGCCGCGTAACCGAGGCCACCGCCCGCAAGGGCGACGAGGGCGCCCTTGCGGCGCAGATTCTGCGGTTGATCGGCGAAAGCTGCCGCAACAGCGGCGTGGCCATGTCGGACATCGAGGCCGTGGGCGTGGCCTCTTGCGGGCCCTTCGTCATGCAGCAGGGCCTGATCGAGCTGGCGGCGCCCAACATCTGCGGTGGCCTGGCCGGGCCGGCGCGCGGCCTGCCCAACACCTGGACCAGAGCCCCCCTGGAAGCGCCGCTGCGTCAGCACTTTGCCCGCGTTCGGGTCGAAAACGACGGCATCGCTGCGCTGGAGGCCGAGCGCCGCTGGGGCGCGCTGCAGCAAGACGGCCGGCCGCTGGACCACTGCGCGTACCTGACCTGGAGCACCGGCATCGGCATGGGCCTGTGTGTGGATGGCCATGTGCTGCGCGGCAAAAACGGCAATGCCGGCCACGCCGGCCATACCTTTGTCAGCGACAACCTGGACGCGCTGTGCGGCTGCGGCAATGTGGGCGACGTCGAGGGTCTGATGGCCGGCAACGCCATCGGCCGCCGCTTCAGCGCCCTGGGCTACCCGGACGCTGCTTCACTTTTCATAGCTGCAAAGGCAGACGACACAAGGGCTAGAGCCCTGATTGATGACTTATGCCGGGTGATGGGCCGGACCCTTTACAACCTGATCGTCACGCTGGACCTGCAGCGCATCAGCATCGGCGGCAGTGTGTTCTGGCACCACCGCGACTGGCTGCTGCCCAAACTCCGCGCCGAAGTAGCGGGCAAACTGCCAGCGCTCACCGACGGCTGTGAACTGGTGCCGGCTGGCCTGAGCGAGCGAGTGGGTGACTTTGGGGCACTCGCGCTGGTGGCTTGACTGATCAGGGATCCATGCCGGCTTGTACCGCCACCACACGTGCCTGGTAGACGGCCTCGCCAATCTGGCTGCCGTTGGCACCCGCCGCCTGCGCGGCAGCCGCCACCGAGGCACTTGGCACCCCCTGTGCCGCCGCCAGCGCCGCCAGCAAGCGCGGGCGCTGCGGGTAAGCGGACTCTTGCAGGCCGAGTCGGCCACGCGCATCGCACTCGCAGGCCAGCAGCACCTCGGCAAAACGCTGTGGCTGGCGCAGCGCATCACAGCGTGTGATCAGCCGCATCAGGGCCGCAGCATTCAAGTCCAGGCTGCGATGGATGTTGCCGTGCTCGCGCGCCACCACCTCGGCCAGTTCGCGACAGGCCACCGGCACGCGCCACCGTTCGGCCAATCGCCGCAGCAGGGCCACACTACGCCCTTCATGGCCCAGGTGACGCGGCCAGAGCTCGGGCGGGGTGCTGCCCTTGCCCAGGTCATGGCACAGGCAGGCAAAGCGCACGGCCAGCGAGGCGCCCAGGTGGGCGCTCATGTCCAGCACCAGCAGCAGATGCAGGCCGGTATCCACCTCAGGGTGGTGCTCGGGGCGCTGGGGCACGCCCCACAGCGCCGCCACTTCGGGCAGCAGCCGGGCCAGCACGCCGCAGTCGCGCAGCACGGTGAACATGCGTGAGGGCGCCGTCGCCATCAGGCCGGTGGCCATCTCCTGCCAGACCCGTTCGGGCACAAGATGGTCGGCCTCGCCGGCCTGCACCATCTCGCGCATCAGCGCCAAGGTCTCAGGTGCCACGGTGAAGTCCGGGAAACGCGCCGACAGCCGGGCCACACGCAGGATGCGCACCGGGTCTTCCCGGAATGCGGGTGTGACATGGCGGAACACCCGGCGCGCCAGGTCGGCGCGACCACCCCAGGGGTCAATCACGGCACTTTTTTCAGGGTCAAATGTGCCGTCAGGCCTGATGCAGCTTGCCTCTAAAGCTATGGAATTGATAGTGAGGTCACGCCGCGCCAGGTCCTCTTCCAGCGTCACGTCGGGCGCGGCGTGCACCGCAAAGCCGTGGTAGCCGGGCCCGGTCTTGCGCTCGGTCCGGGCCAGCGCATATTCCTCACGGGTCTGCGGGTGCAGGAACACCGGAAAGTCGCGGCCCACCGCCAGGTAGCCCTGCACCAGCAACTGCTCGGGCGTGGCGCCCACCACCACCCAGTCGCGGTCTTTCACCGGCAGACCCAGCAGGGCATCCCGCACCGCGCCGCCGACCAGGTAGATGTGCATGACTGCAGTTTAGCGGTCGGTCGCTGTGCCAGCAGCACCCGGCACCGGTCAGCCCGTGCGGGATTGTTCTTCCAGAAACTCGAACGCGTTGCGCACCCCGCTGCCGGCTCGCGCATGCTCCTGGCCGCGCAAATCCACCCGACGAATCTTGCCCGAGATGGTCTTGGGCAGGTCGCTGAACTCGATGCGGCGCACCAGCTTGTACGCCGACACGCGCTCGCGCAAAAAGCGGA
>JBAXMQ010000243.1:0-3299 GCA_037134215.1 Betaproteobacteria bacterium | reverse complement strand
CAGGTCACCGACTTAGTGACTTGGAATAACTTTAGGGTTTGGGGCCGGTTTTGATGCCCGAATAAACCGGGTTTTTGGCGCCCTGTTGCAGGGACCGGCTGGCGCAGAAGGCGCGTTTGCTATCCTAAATATAGCAAACTATTGAATACTGGTAAGGCCTAGGCGGCCAAAAGTCCTCGGGCGTCCGAAGGCTTCGGTGCTTCGACTGACCGCTGCTGTTCGCACCAGCGCTGCCAGAGTTGGCGGTACTGCACCTCGACAGCGGCCACATAGGCCTTGTTGTCGCCCACAGCAGAGTTGTCAAAGCGCTCACGCAGCGTTTCTCGCAACTGCTTCAACCCTGCGACATCGGCGGCCTTGCCGGCAGCCAGGGCCACATACTCTTCTGGCGTTTGGGCAACCCAGTCGGTCATGTCGAGCGACGTCAAAATGGAGAGCGAAATCCGCTTCACCAAGGTATCGCCTCCCATCGCCACCACGGGCACGCCGGATTTCAGGGCTTCCAGCGTGGAGACGCCGCCGCCATGGGGGAAGGGGTCTAGGCAAATGTCGACCTGGGCAAAGGTTGCAATGTGCTGGGGCCAGTCGCTACCTTCAAGGAGGATCAGTCTGCGGCTGTCGATGCCTGCGCGCTCAAACCGCCGGATGACAGCGGCCCTGTCTTCGGGATCCTTATTCTCTGTCGCCTTAATGAGGAACTGGCTGTTGGGCACGGCTTTCAGTACCTCAGCCCATGTCGCCCACACATCGTCCGTGACCTTGCTCAGACGGTTCAAGGAGCCAAAGGTGATGTGCCCATTGGTCAACGCGGGCAGGGGTGCGGCTGGCGGGAAAGGCGCCGAGCACCAGTAGTGCAAAAAGTTGGGCAGGTAGCGTACTTCTTCCACGTACCATGGCTTTTCTTCGGGCGGCACAATCACGGGATCGGAAAAAAAGACGTCCATGGCCTTGAGCCCTGTGCTACTGGCGTAACCCCAGGCTGTGATCTGTATGGGCGCCGGCTTTTGGGCAAAAGTCAACAAGCGGCTGCCCGATGAGTAACCCGAAAGGTCCACCAGGATGTCGATCTGATCCAGCCGGATGCGCGCAGCTAATTCATCATCACTAAGCTGCCCAATGTCGGCCCAATGGTCTACCGCGCCAGCAAAAAGGTAGGACTGATCGTCCTTGGACTTGAAGTCCAGCTGAGAGTAGGCAAAGACTTCGTACTGCGTGCGGTCGTAATGCATCAGCATGGCGCCGAATACCTTGGGCGCCGAATGGGTTTTAAAGTCTGCGGAGACGTAGCCCACCCGGACTCTGCGTGCGGAGTCAGGCAGGTTGCGGTGGGCCCGCTGCTTGTGCTCATGCGGACGGGCGTGGAGGTCAGCCCAGCGCCGTCGCTCGGCAAGCAGGGCTTGCGTGTCAAAACGCGGGTCCATGTCCATCGCAAAAATCAAGTTGCTATGCGCGTCGATACTCGATGAATCTGCCGCATGGCTGGCGCGGAAATAATTCAGAGCCTCGGGGTTCTGGCCGCCGCCCACACTCATCAAGGATGCGCCCATACCCTGCAGGCTGGCAGCGTCCTGGGGCTTTAGACTCAGCGCCCGCTGAAACGCGTCGATGGCCTCCCGCGGCCTGCTAGCTGCAATAAGTGCTGTGCCCAGGTTGGTGTGCAGGCTGCATATGCTGGGCTGCAGTTCAACCGCGCGGGCGTACGCCTCGATCGTGGCCTCCTTGAAGCCCAACTCCTTGAACACCGAGCCCAGGTTGGTCCAGGCAAAGCCGTAGTCAGGCCGCATCGCGATGGCGGTGTTGTAGTGCAGCGCGGCACCTTTCCAGTCTTTTTGCGCCTGTAAGACCACCCCCAGGTTGTAGTGCATCTCGGGTGTGGGCTCGATGGCGATCGCCCGCTTGATCCATTCAACCGCGGCCATCTGGTCATCTTGCAGTTGCGCCAGCATGCCCAGCATGTGCAGGGCGTGGGCGTGCTCGGGTTGCTGCTGAAGGACCAGTTTGTAAGCGGCAATGGCCTGCGGTAAGCGCTCGGATCGGTGCAGGGTGGCGGCAGCGGCCAACAGTACGTCCACATCGGTGGATAAGGGCGCTGGCGCGACAGCCTGTGATGACTTGCCTGCGCAGCAGTGCTTGAACTTTCGCTGGCTGCCACATGGGCAAGGTTGATTCCGGCCAACAACAGTCGCTTGCATGGTGTTCAATCTCAAAAAGAGTCGACAGCGGGGCCCCGGCCCCTCACTTCAGTAGTGTAGAAACATATTTTGCCAGCGGCACCGAGCGGATCGACTCCCGGTTACCCACCACCTGCACATCGATGGCGGCAGCCACGCTGCCGACAAACGCGGTGATCTCGGGGTCCAGTCCGCGTGCGGCGCACAAGGCCGCCAGAGACAAAAAGGCATCGCCAGCACCCACCCTGTCCACCACCTTGGTGGACAGCGCCGGCACTTGGACCGTACCGCCCTGTTGCAGGCCCTGCAGCATGACGCCTTTTTTGCCACGGGTAACGGCCAGATGCTGCGCGCCAAGGCGCTCGCCCACCGACTGCGCCACGGTCTCCAGCGGCTCGTGCCGGTTGTGCGCCGCCATGCGCAGCTCGGGCTCATTGAGCGAGATAAAGTCAGCGCGCGGGTAGCGGTGGATGACGTGGTAGCCGCGGTTACCGCTGTTGATCTGGGTGTTGACCGCCAAAAACTTGGACTTGGCCGACAGCAACTGCACCATGCGCCCAGTGATGAAGCCGTTGCCAAAATCGGGCACCACCACGGCATCAAAGTCTTGCAGGTGGGCCTCCAGCCAGTCGCAGAGATGGTCTTCCACCTCGCCGCGCACCGCGTTTTCCTTGAAGAAATAGACCTCGAACAACTTGGTCAGGTCGGCATCCACAAAGCGGCGCTTGGTGACCGTGGGCGCATCGGGAAAGACAAAAAACTGCGGCTTGACGTTGGGCAGCAGCTTCTCGCGGATAAAGGCTTCGTGGCTGTCCAGGGCACCCAGGCCGGTCAGCAGGGTCACGTCGCGCGCAAAGCCGGCCACGTGGTTGGCAACGGCCAGGGAGCCGCCGGCAAACTGTTCTTCTGATTCATAGCTGACCGCCATGAAGCTGCCTTTACCGGTCTGGCCCAACTGGGAGGTGTAGTGGTACTGGTCAATGATGGCGTCGCCCACCACCAGCACCTTCAGGTCGGCCAGCGAGGCGATCATGCGGTGCACGTCTTTTTCTTGCCAACGCTGTTTGAAGCCGTTCAAAAAAGCCCGGGTTTCGGGCGGGAACACGTCAAAGTGTTCGTTGAGCAAGT
>JBAXMQ010000242.1:0-3338 GCA_037134215.1 Betaproteobacteria bacterium | reverse complement strand
AGGGGTATAGCTCAATTGGCAGAGCGTCGGTCTCCAAAACCGAAGGTTGTAGGTTCGATTCCTACTGCCCCTGCCACCTGAATCAGGTGGCCAGTGAATGACAGGCCCGCCATGCAAATGGCGGGCCTCAGCGTCTCATAGAGGCTGTTTCGGTTTCATCCGACCCCGTACACGATAAAGAAAAATGGCCAGCACACAAGTTCAAACCGTCAGTACCAGCGCCGATAAGGCCAAGCTTGCCGCTGCTGCCGCACTGGTGGTTGCAGCATTGGCGGCGTTTTACCTGCTTGCTAAACAGGGCCCTTGGGCGCAGTGGGGTGCGCTGCTGGTGGGCTTGGGTGCCGGCGTGGCGGTTTTCCTGACTGCCGAGTCTGGCAAGGCCTTGCTGGCCTTTGGTCGGGATGCCTGGCGCGAGGTTAGAAAAGTGGTTTGGCCCGAACGCAAGGAGGCCATCCAGATGACCGTCTATGTGTTTGTGTTTGTGTTGGTGATGGCCGTGTTCCTTTGGCTCACTGACAAGACGCTCGAGTGGTTGTTTTATGACCTTATCCTGGGGTGGAAGAAATGATGAATGATGTCGTTGACGCCATGGCGGGTGAGGCACCCAGCCCCGCCCAAGTGCTGGCCACTGCGCCAAGCAACCCTGACCTGCGCTGGTATGTGGTGCACGCCTATTCCGGCATGGAGAAAGCGGTCGAGCGAAACATCCTGGAGCGCATCCAGCGCGCTGGCATGCAGGACAAGTTCGGCCGCATCCTGGTGCCCATGGAAGAAGTTGTCGAGATCAAGAACGGCCAGAAGAAAACTGCTGAGCGTAAATTTTTCCCGGGCTATGTGCTGGTTGAGATGGTGATGAATGACGACACCTGGCACTTGGTCAAGCACACCAACAAGGTCACAGGTTTTGTGGGTGGCAGCAAAAACCGGCCGGCGCCAATTTCTGAAGCTGAGGTGATGAAGATCGTCAACCAGATGCAAGAAGGCACGGAGAAACCCCGGCACAAGATCGAATTTCTGGTGGGCGAGTTTGTGCGCATCAAGGACGGGCCATTCACCGATTTCAACGGATCGGTGGAGGACGTCAACTACGACAAGAGCAAAGTGCGCGTTTCGGTGACAATTTTCGGCCGCGCAACGCCTGTTGAACTGGATTTTTCCCAGATCGAAAAGACCTGAGAAGGTAGAGCGTCCGCATTTTTCGACTCGGTGCGGACCGTGTTGGTGAGTCGTTAACCCCCGGGGAGCCGGGGCCAAGCCAGCAAAGGTTTTGGTCCGGGCGTTAGCACCCGAAAGGAGAAAAGCATGGCGAAAAAAATCGTCGGTTTTGTCAAGCTGCAAGTTCCGGCAGGCAAAGCCAACCCGTCCCCACCGATTGGCCCGGCACTGGGTCAGCGTGGTTTGAACATCATGGAGTTCTGCAAGGCCTTCAACGCGCAGACCCAGGGGATTGAGCCCGGTCTGCCCTTGCCGGTCGTGATCACGGCCTTTGCTGACAAGAGTTTCACCTTTGTCATCAAGTCGCCGCCCTCATCGATCCTGATCAAGAAGGCTGCCAAGATTGACAAGGGCTCGGCCCGTCCGCACACCGACAAGGTGGGCAAGGTGACTCGCGCCCAGCTCGAAGAAATTGCCAAGACCAAGATGAAAGACCTGACAGCGGCCGACATGGACGCTGCCGTGCGCACGATTGCTGGCTCTGCCCGTTCGATGGGCGTGAATGTGGAGGGCGTTTAAATGACTCAGCTCACCAAAAAACAGAAAACCCAAGTCGGCAAGATTGACAGCAACAAACTGTACCCGCTGGCCGATGCCCTGGGCATCGTGAAGGAGTTCGCAACTGCCAAGTTCGACGAATCCATCGACGTGGCGGTGCAGCTCGGCATTGACGCCAAGAAGTCGGACCAGGTGGTGCGCGGCGCTGTCGTGTTGCCCAATGGCACTGGCAAGACCAAGCGTGTGGCGGTGTTTGCCCAAGGTGCCAAAGCCGAAGAGGCCCGTGCTGCCGGTGCGGACATCGTCGGCATGGACGACTTGGCCGCCTCCATCAAGGCCGGCAACATGCCGTTTGACGTGGTGATTGCCGCGCCGGACGCCATGCGTGTGGTGGGTACCCTGGGTCAAATTCTTGGTCCCCGCGGCCTGATGCCCAACCCCAAGGTCGGCACGGTGACGCCAGACGTTGCCACGGCCGTCAAGAACGCCAAGGCGGGTCAGGTTCAGTTTCGCGTCGACAAGGCCGGTATTGTTCACTCGACCATTGGTCGGCGCTCGTTCGACAGTGACAAGTTGCAGGGCAATCTGGCGGCATTGATCGATGCTTTGACCAAAGCCAAGCCTTCGTCCAGCAAAGGCGTGTATTTACGGAAAGTGGCCGTCTCCAGCACGATGGGTGTGGGTGTCAGGGTTGACACACAGACCATCACGGCCTGACAGAGGAGTTCTGGTTGCCTGAGAGGGCGGCCTGAAGTGGTGGGCTGCGCGCAATGCGAGTTGCACGCAGGTCATCCAAGACCGTTGGTGCCCGGAGCGTCCCCGGACGGGCCTGGGCTTAATCCGCACCAGCCAACGCAGATGGCGATCCCGCTGCTGATGGAATTTATTCCGAAACAGTTGGTCGCTGCAATGAGGCGTACCGGACAGCGCAGGGCTGACCGGTACATTTTTAAGGAGTAGACCTTGAGTCTGAATCGCAGTGAGAAAGAAGCGGTCATCAGTGATGTGACTGGCCTCGCCGCAAAAGCTCAAACGCTCGTGATGGCGGAGTACCGTGGTATCACGGTCGCTGACATGACCAAATTGCGCACTGTGGCGCGCAGCAACGGCGTGAGTCTGAGCGTGTTGAAAAACACGCTGGCTCGCCGTGCTGTCGCTGGCAGTGGCTTTGCGGTGGTGTCCGACTTGATGACCGGCCCGCTGATCTACGGCTTCTCTGTCGATGCTGTGGCTGCCGCGCGAGTGGTGGCTGACTTCGCGAAAACCAACGATAAATTGGTGATTCGCGGCGGCGCATACGGCGGAAAAGCCTTGGACGTGAACGGCGTGAAGCAACTGGCAAGCATCCCCTCGAAGGAAGTGCTGTTGGCGCAGTTGCTGGGCTTGATGCAATCCCCGATTTCTCGTACAGCACGTGTGCTGGCGGCCATCGCGGAGAAAAAAGGCGCTGGCGAACCAGCAGCCGAAGCACCGGCGGAAGCAGTTGCAGCCTGATGGCATGCAGCATTTGACAACCCATATTGTTAGGAAATAAAAATGGCATTCGATAAAGACGCATTTTTGACCGCGCTGGACAGCATGACGGTCATGGAACTCAACGACCTGGTGAAAGCCATCGAAGAGAA
>JBAXMQ010000241.1:0-3385 GCA_037134215.1 Betaproteobacteria bacterium | reverse complement strand
CCTGCAGCCGCTCCAGCGTGCGGATGGTCGGGAAGATGATGAAAAACTGGCCGGCTCCGTGGCGCGCCAAGGCGTCGGCTGGCCGCACCCAGACCGGCTCGAACTGCTCCTGGCCGTCGGCCACCGGGGTTTGCCCGGCGGGCATGCGCGCCACCAGAAACGGCACATCAAAACGGCGCGGCAGGTCACGGTCGGTGACCCAGTGCGCCAGCACAAACACCGCGTGGGCCGCCAGCTGCAGGCCGCGCGCGTGGCACTGGGCAGCAAAGGGCTGGCTGCGGTCCAGCGCAGCGATGTCCTGCTGGTCGGCCGCTCGGCCATCGGCGTGCTGGGCCAACAACACGCCCAGCTCTTCAAAGCTCTCGCGGATGGCGGCGATCGCCTGCGTCAGGTGCAAGTCACTCTGGCCGGGGCGCCGCGTTGACATGGCGTGGCTGGCGGCATCCAGTGGATCGATGCCGCCGCCCGGAAACACATAGGCGCCCGGGGCAAAGCTGGCCGTCAAAGCGCGGCGTGTCATCAGCACCTCCAGCCCGGCCGGGCCATCGCGCAGCAGCAGCACGGTGGCGGCAGGGCGGGTGGGGGCGGGGTCGCGTTGCGGATGGAGGAGTTGGGTGGTTCTGGTCATGGCTGGATTTTGCGGCCAAAACACCGGTGCCATCCGGAAAACGAGCGCAGACTGGCGCGCCCACCTGGGTCGGGCGGGTCGGGCGCTAGGAGGATGTTGCGATGTTTGGGCTCACCAGTGCGTCGAGGTAGATGCCACAAGCCTGACGCAAGTCGATACGCAAACCCGTCCCCAGGCCAGCGAGTGGCAGGCAGGACAGGCCCAATGCCCGGGCGCGTTGCTCAATCGGGCCCAGATTTTCAAACGCCAAGGTGAGTGCGGTGGGGCGTACCGCCAGGCTATCTGCGTCCACGTTCAGGGTAAGGCCAGCACCCTGTAGGCGCCAATGACCCAGGCCGCTGCCATCGTCGGGGCGGGTTGCGCCCGCAGCCTGCAAGCGTTGGCCCCAGGCCAGGAGGCCGTCTAGCGGCCCCTCATAGGTCACGCCGAGCAGGGCTTGCGCCAGGTTTGGATGTGCCAGCAATGACGGTGAGCGCACCAGTTCGGGCGTAAGGTGCTGGACCCAGCAGATGTAGGAAGGGTCTTTGGCCTGCCAAGGGGTGTCAAAAAAACAGAACCGCGCCAGGCCTTCGCATTCGGGCGTTTTCACTGGGCGGGACCAGTCCAGCAGCGGGCCCACGCTCACCTGCCGTCGCAGGCAGTCAGCATGCCAGGCAGAAGCGTCCGAGGTTGCCAACGCCAACACATGGAGCCCATAGCGCTCATGGATCGCTGGCGTCAGTTGGTGCCCGGCCAACGGGTCAGTGATCTGCATCAGTTCAATGTAGCCCGAGTGCAGCACGACCGAATGCTGTGAGCTGCCTGCCGACACCACTTGCCCTTGGGCATTGGTGCGGGTGTGATCTGCCCGGGTGGTGAGCGCGAAGCCGAGATTGGCAAACAGAGCTTGACTCAGTGTCAGATCCGGGGTGATGAAGCCGACGTGATCAAGGCCAATGGCTGCGGGTGTGGGTTTGGGATTTTTCATTTTGTATGCAATTCATCTCATACAAAATTGATTCCGAGCACATATCGAATTGATTGCATACAACTTTTCAGGGCGCGCTAAGATTTCCTGGTCCGAGGCAATTGACTTTTGAACTTGAAAGGTGTCCCATGAAATATCTCGCGCGCTTGCTAGACCTGATTGTCAGCCTGTCGATCTGGGTAGCTGCCAAGCCATAGTCACGCCGTGTCCGTCAAGGGCCGAGGCGGCAATGTGATGCCAAAGTGACGCTTCAGGATGTCAGCGATGTTTTCGAAGCAGGAGCCGTAACGCACGACTTCCAGGGTCTCGCAGTGCAGCAGGGTGGAAGACGCTTGCCAGAGGTGGTATTTCATCAGGCCGTAGTCGATCACCAGGTCGGCGATGTCGGTGATCTCGGGCTCCATGTCCTCGACGCGAAACTTGGTGCCCTGCATCGACAGGTTGGCCGATGATCCAAATAACAGCGTTTCCCGCGCTGCGCTTAACCGGGTGATCTCGCGGTGAAATGGTCCTGCGTTGAGCAGCATGAGCAAGGTGTTGTCTTTGGTACTGCGTTCATAGGTATCCGGGTCGAGACTGCGCAGCAGCGGGTGATCGCCGTGACAAGGTGCAATCAACCCAAGAGGAAGGTCATAGTCTTTGGTGATGGCTTCAACAATGGATTTGCCACGCTCGCTCACCACATGAAGTTCACGGTGCAGGTCGTCATTGCCCAACATGGCATTGAGTTTTTGCGGCGCCCGTCGCTTAGTTTGGAATATTTTTTGAAGCGCAGGTGCCGTCGCTGCGATCAGTGAGTAACCCACGTCGTTGGGCAAGATGGCGATGCCACCATCCTGCATGACCTGTATCGCGCGTTCGGCGTCAGCTTGTGGATTCAACACGGACATTGGCATGACCTGACAAAAAATGAGGGGTTCAGCATGGCGTCATTGGCTCAGGCTTCTGGCGCGGCAAAAATGACATTTTTGGCGGCCAGAATGTGGGCGCGCATGGTCGCCTGGGCCCACTTGCCATCCTGCGCGCGGATGGCAAGTACCAGATCCTGGTGCTGCATGGCGCTGCGTTCGAGGGCAGCTTGGTCATATTTGCCAAACGTCTGTCGAACGATGGGTACCTGGACGACGGCCACCAAGAGCGATGCCAGACGAGGATTTCTCCCGGCGCTCAATATGAGCCGATGAAATCGGTTGTTTGATTCGGCCACCGACTGGCGGTCAGGTTCGCTCTGGCGCGCGAGCTGGCTGAAGAGGTCTGCCTCCTCCTGGAGTGCGTCCAGCTCTTGGGCCGTCCGGTTCAGGGCGGCCAACTCACAGCCGTAGCCTTCCAACATGGCACGCAGATCAAAAATCTGCAACAGATTTTCTTCTGTCCAGTCCACCACCATCGCTCCGCGGTTGGGGTGGAGCTCAACAAACCCCTCGGCCGCCAGCATATTGAAGGCTTGGCGCACCGAGGTGCGAGACACTTGCGCGCGCTCGGCAATGGACTGCTCCCGCAACCAGGAGCCGCCCGGGTATTGGCCGCTCTGAATGGCCTCCCGGATGACCTGGCAGGCCTTTTCGGCACTGCTAGCTACCGCAGGCGCTGCGGGCGGCACGGCCACGAAATTAGCGCCAGTATTCCGGACGCGAAAAGCCCTTGGCCTTCGGGTCGTTCTCGACGAACCGGCGGTACTCGTTCGACTTGTACCCAGTCACCAATTTTCTAATCAGCTCACCTTTGGCAACGTCATTGCGGGCCACCAGAATGATGCGGTATTGGGGCGCTGGGTCTTCCAGCGCCAGTGC
>JBAXMQ010000240.1:0-3393 GCA_037134215.1 Betaproteobacteria bacterium | reverse complement strand
GCGAGGTAAAGGGGGAGCCCGCAGGGCGGAGGACACGAGCGGAAGCAGGCACGCCGTTCCCGCCAACGCCAACGCCAACGCCAAAGCAGACGCCAACCCCAACAGCGCGCCAGGGAGACGTCAACCCATATCAGGCCGTCTGCAGCGCAGCAATACGCTCTTCGATTGGCGGGTGGGTGCTGAACAGCTTGCCGATGCCGCCAGCAATGCCCATGGCGGCCACGCTCTTGGGCAGTTCGCCGGGCACCATACCGCCCAAGCGGGTCAGGGCGTTGATCATGGGTTGCTTGCGGCTCATCAGCTGGGCGGCACCGGCGTCGGCGCGGAACTCGCGCTGGCGTGAGAACCAGGCCACCACCATGGCAGCGGCAAAACCGAGCACGATGTCGAGCACGATGGTGGTCACGAAGTAGCCAATGCCGGGACCGCTGCTGCGGTCGTCGCCCTTGCGCAAAAAGCTGTCGACCGCGTAGCCGATGACGCGGCTGAGGAACACCACAAAGGTGTTCATCACGCCCTGGATCAGGGTCATGGTCACCATGTCGCCATTGGCGATGTGGGCAACTTCATGGCCGATGACGGCCTCCACCTCTTCGCGCGTCATGCCCTGCAGCAGACCGGTGCTGACCGCGACCAGGGCCGAGTTTTTGAAGGCGCCGGTGGCAAAGGCATTGGGCTCGCCCTCGAAGATGCCGACCTCGGGCATGCCGATGCCGGCCCTGTCAGCCAGTTTGCGCACGGTCTCGACGATCCAGGCCTCGTCGGCATTTTGCGGCTGCTCGATGACGCGCACGCCCGACGTCCATTTGGCCATGGGCTTGCTGATCAGCAGCGAGATGATGGCGCCACCGAAACCCATCACCAGCGCAAAACCCAGCAGCGCGCCCAGGTTGAGGCCATTTGAAGTCAGAAAGCGGTTGACACCGAGCAGGCTGGCAACAACACCGAGCACCGCCACCACCAGCACATTGGTCAGCACAAAAAGCAGGATTCGTTTCATGGTCTTCCTTGATCAACAACCCGTCCAAGCGGGCTGGTGTCGCAAATGTTAGGGGGGCTGGCGCGGAAATCAAGCGGCGGGACGCTATTCCCACAAAACGTCCGGTTATTGCCGTTGCCGGAACACGGCAGAGTCTTGGTAAAAAGCCGGCGCTTCATTGGCGGGCCACCAGCCCGGCACCCCCAGCACCGGCAGATTGGCGAAGGGCTTGGTCGCCAGCGCCGCCGGGTTCAGCATTGCCGCCACCCAAGCGTCCAGATCATCCAGGCCATCGGTCTCGGGCTGCACCAGCAGCACGTGGGCGGTGATCGCTTTTCGAGGCACCACCAGTTTTTCGAGCAGCGCGTGGCCAAACAGCACCAGGCGGGACTGCGCCCACAGCGGCCGCAATTCGCCGAACACTGCCGCCCAGCGCTTGGCCTGCAAAGCATCCCAGAGCGGCGCCGGCGTACGCAGAAAAGCCATGTTCTCGTCAAACAGCGTCAGGGCGTCGCGCAACGGGCCGCGCACCTGGCCGACGCCACCATCGGCCACGATCTGCGCGGCTTGCAACTGGTTCAGGCGGGCCTTGGTGTGGGGAAAGCGGTGCCACATCAATCCGTTGAAAAAGTCATGCAAACCCTCACGGGTAGGGCATTGTTTGCTATTGAAAATATAGCTTTCATAGGCCTGACCGACCGGCAGTACCGATTGCGGAACAAAGTGCACCGGCACGCCTCGGGTCGGGGCACAGGCATTGAGCGCCTCGGCCAATGGCATGCCCGCCACACAACGGGCCACCACTCGCTGGCCCAGCGTGGCCACGGGCGCCAGCCAGGGGGCCTGCCAGTCAATCTGCGCTAGAGCATGCGCCACGGCAGGGTTTCGCCAGCGCGCAACGGCTTGAGTTCCGCCTGGCCAAAGGCAAAGGTGTCGGGCGGCGTCCAGGTTTGGCGTTGCAGGGTGATGTGGCCGGTGTTGCGCGGTAGGCCGTAAAAGTCGGCACCGTGAAAGCTGGCGAAACCTTCGAGACGGTCAAGTGCGCCCACACTGTCAAAGGCCTCAGCGTAGAGCTCCAGCGCGGCGTGCGCGGTGTAACACCCCGCGCAGCCACTGGCGTGCTCCTTGAGGTGAGCCGCATGGGGTGCGCTGTCGGTGCCCAGGAAAAACCGTGGGCTGCCGCTGGCCACCGCCTGCAACAGGGCCTGGCGGTGTAGCTCGCGCTTGAGCACGGGCAGGCAGTAGTAATGCGGCCGGATGCCGCCGGTGAAGAGGGCGTTTCGGTTGTAGAGCAGGTGGTGCGCGGTGATGGTGGCCGCGGTGAAGCCGTTGGCCTGAGCCACGTACTGCGCCGCCTCCCGCGTGGTGATGTGTTCCAAAACGATCTTGAGTTCAGGAAAATCGCGGCGCAGGGGGATGAGCTGGGTCTCGATGAAGACCGCCTCGCGGTCGAAGAGGTCTATCTCCGGCGAGGTGACTTCGCCATGCACCAGCAAGGGCAGGCCGGCCTGCTGCATGGCCTCCAGCACCGGGTAGACCTTGCGGATGTCGGTGACGCCCGCGTCGCTGTGCGTGGTGGCGCCGGCCGGGTAGAGCTTGAGCGCCACCACCCCGGCCTGCGCTGCCAGGCCAATCTCCGACACCGGCAAATGGTCGGTCAGGTACAGGGTCATCAGCGGCTCGAACGACTGGCCGGGCAGCAGTGCCGCCCGGATACGTGCCCTGTAAGCCAGCGCCGCCGCCGCCGTGGTCACCGGCGGCTTCAGGTTGGGCATGATGACGGCGCGGGCAAACTGGGCGGCCGTGTGAGGCACCACGGTGTTCAAGGCCTCGCCGTCGCGCACATGCAGGTGCCAGTCATCGGGCCGGGTCAGGGTCAGGGTGTTGGTCATGGCCTTGATTGTCCCAAATGCGAGGGCATGTCTGCGGCTGCGCGGTCTCAGGTGGCCTGCACCAGCAGGTAGTCCCACAGGGCCTGCGCATTGCGTTTGGGGCCAGCGCCACCGGCACGAGCCCCAAGCGCGGCCAATTTGCTGCTGTCCTTGAGCGAGGGCCGCTCCCGATAGGCGCGTACATCCATGGTGATCTGCAGCCCGCTCAAGCCGGCCGGGGCGGCGGCCACCAATTTGCTGGCCGCCAGGTCCTTCTGCACCGCGCTGTAGGGCAAAAAAGCGACCCCATGGCCCTCCAGCGCCATGGCTTTGAGGCCTTCGGCCATGTCGGTTTCATAGACCCGGTCAAAGTGAATCGCGGTGTTGCTTTGCTTCAGAATCAGCTCGACCATCTGCCCCAGGTAGGCGCCTGGGGCGTAGCCCAGGTACGGCAGCGGCTGGCTGACGGCGCCGGGCAGGCGGAACAGCGGCTCCCCATCCGGCCCCGGTCTGACGTAAGGCGCCACGACCTCCTGCCCCAGA
>JBAXMQ010000239.1:0-3403 GCA_037134215.1 Betaproteobacteria bacterium | reverse complement strand
TGCAAACTGTTCCACGGCACCCTGCGTGAAAACCTGAAAATTGGTTTGCCGCACGTGTCAGATGAGCGCTTGATGCGAGTCTGCCAGATGACCGGCTTGACCCAGATCATTGCGCGTCAACCCAAAGGGATGGACATGATGCTCGGCGAAGGTGGCGCCGGCTTGTCGGGTGGTCAGCGCCAGTTGGTGGCACTGGCGCGTTGCCTGCTGGCTGACTCGCCGATTCTGCTGATGGATGAGCCGACCAGTGCGATGGATGCGCAGACTGAAAGCGCGTTCATCATGCAGCTCAAAAAAATGCCTGGCGCGCGAACTTTGGTGCTTGCCACCCACCGCCTGTCATTGCTTGACTTGGTGGACCGGATCGTGGTGCTGGACCAAGGGCGGGTGGTGGCAGATGGACCCAAAGACAAGGTGATGGCCGCTCTGACGGGTGGCGGTGGACTTACCGTCAAACCGACCTTGAAAAAGGCCGCCAATGGCTAACGCGCTGGTCCCTGTCCGCAGGACGCAACTGCAACCGGCAGAGCTCGCGCACATGCGCGAGCTGCACGTTGCCATGGTTGATCACGCGCCACCGCGTGTGCGCTGGGCGACCTACGTGTTTGCTCTGATCTTGCTGGTGTTTTTCATCTGGGCCGCCATGTCGCGGGTTGATGAAGTGACGCGCGGCGCCGGGAAAGTCACTGCCACCAGCGGCGAACAAATGATCCAGAGTTTGGAAGGCGGCATCCTGGCCAAGATGCACGTCAGGGAGGGCGACCGCGTACAGCCGGGACAGGTGCTGATTGAAATTGACCCCACCCGTGCCAACGCGGCTTACAAAGAGGGCTTCAACAAGATGGTGGCCTTGCAGGCCAGCGCGGCCAGGCTGCGCGCGGAAGCCTATGAAATGCCCTTGGGATTCCCGCCGGAGTTGAGCCGGCACCCTGACATCATCCGCAACGAAACGCTGGCCTACAACTCAAAGCGATTGGCATTGGCCTCAGGCGTTGCCGAACTGCAGCGAAGTCTGAATTTGGCGGAACAGGAAGTCACATTGACCGAGCCGCTGGTGGCGCGCGGCCTGTTGTCCGACATCGAAGTGCTGCGGATGAAGCGTCAGGTCAATGACTTTCGACTCCAGATTTCTGAGCGTGAGGGCAAGTACCGTGCCGAAGCCAATGCAGAACTTTCTAGGGTTGAGAGCGAACTCTCGCAGTCCCGGGAAAATGTGGTTGCGCGGGCAGACACGGCTCAAAGAACGGTGGTCAGGGCACCTGTGCGCGGTGTGGTCAAAGATGTCCGGATTAGCACGATCGGCGGCGTGATCCAGCCTGCCGCCACCATCATGGAGATTGTGCCGCTCGATGATCGCCTGCTGATCGAGGCAAAAGTGCGTCCTCAGGATGTGGCCTTCATCCATGAGGGCATGCCTGCGACGGTGAAGATTACCGCGTACGATTTCGGCATCTATGGCGGCCTTGATGGGGTGGTGGAGCACATCAGCCCGGATACCTTGAAGGAAGACTCCAGATTGGCGGCGGCGAGCAGTGGTGAAGAGACCTATTACCGGGTGCTCGTCAGGACCAAGGAGGCGGCACTGAACTTCAAGGGCAAGAGTCTACCCATCATGCCCGGCATGACCGCCTCGGTGGACATACGCTCAGGCCAAAAGTCGATCCTGGACTATCTGCTCAAACCCATTTACAAGGCCCGAGAGGCTTTGCAGGAACGATGAACGTGCGCAATTGGCCCTCTGCACTGGTGTGTGCCGCGATGGTTTTGACTTCGGTCTTTGCCGATGCTGCGTCGGGCCCCGCTGACCCGGGTCTTGCGCAACTCCGCTTGCTGGTGCGCGAGTCCGTCAATCGCTCACCAGCGATTCGCGAGGCACAAGCCAATTGGCGTGCGGCCGAGCAGGATGCTTTGCAGTCGCGCGCTGGCGCCTGGCCCAAGCTGGACATCAGTGCCAACAGCGGCTCGGCGCGCCTGGAGAGTGGCGGTTCGACCGGACCCGCCAACCTCGCGCTGTCAGCCACCTATTCTGTTTTTGATTTTGGCAGATTGCGCCATCAGGTGGACGCACGTGAGCAGCAGGCAGGTGCCTTGGAGAACCAACTCCGCACTGTGGTTGACGGCACGGTGTATGACACTGCCCTTGCTTACCTGCAATGGATCAAGCAGACGCGCCTGAACAAGGTGTACGACCAGCACATCGTGGAACTGACGGGACTGATTGACAAACTGGCGGCGACCGTCCAAGTGCTTCCGGGGCGTCGCAGCGAATTGACGCAGGCACAGACGCGGATGGCACAGGCGCAAGATGCCCTGGCTGCCGTCAAAGCCAAGCAGCGCGAGCATCAACTCAGCCTGACACGTCTGACCGGCTTGACGCTGACACCGGCCTTGTCATCGGCTGACTTGCCGACACTTCCGGAGGATAGCGAGGGATTGCTGGCGTCTGTTGCAACGCAAGACCATCCCACTTTGCGCGCAGCCCGGGCCGAAGCCGCCGCCGCCAAAGCGCGGCTGGCAGAGATCCAGGCGGGGCAGAAACCTCAAATTGATTTACAGGCCAGCAAGCAGACCGGTACCGATGTGTACGGTGCGTCATCACCGGCGCAACTTTTTGTCACAGCCAGATGGACGGCTTTTGACGGTGGCGGTGGACGAACACAGATCCAGGCACTGCTGGAGCGTGCCCGCTCGGCAGAGGAAAGGGCCGAGCAACTCGCCCTAGACATCCGTTTCAATGTGCTGGCAGCGAAGGCAGACTATGAGGTTCAAACTCGCCGTATCGAGCTCTTGCGTCAGCTCGTTCCAGGCACCGACCAGGTGCGTAAGGACTATTTTGACCAGTGGCGTGAGTTAGGGCGACGCACACTGCTTGACGTCCTGACAGCTGAAAATGAACACCTCAACACGCGCTTGAGCCTGGTCACCAGTGAGGTAGACCAAACCCTGGCTTTGCTTCGCATGCGTCATGAAGCAGCGGGACTCAGGATGCTGCTGGACGATAACGGTCAGGCGGCCTCGGGGACAAGCCCGTGAAGCACCACGACATCAAGTGGCAGGCCGCCACCGTCAGACGCGCGATGGCCATTGCCATGGCTGTTGTTCTGGCCATTGGGACTGGTCTTGCGGCTCCGGCTGGCGCCCAGACGCCTGGCCCCGTGCAAGCGGGTGAAGCCCCGACAGTTTTCAAGCCGACGGACCCATTGGAATACGGCGGGATCGTCAATGGCCAGACGCTGACCAACGTGGGCAATTACTTTCATGCCAAGTTCACTGAAGCCTGGAGTGCGCAGCCGAATTTCGACAAGTATGTCCTGCTGGTCCGGGAAAAGTTGTCTCCCCGCGGTGGAACAGAAATCCAGGTGATTGAGAACGACCGACTGGTGTACCGCAACTTCCTGCCGCG
>JBAXMQ010000238.1:0-3430 GCA_037134215.1 Betaproteobacteria bacterium | reverse complement strand
GCGGTGGTTTCTTCGGCGTTGGAGCTCATCTGGATGCTCACCGCAGACAACTCTTCAGCGGCCAGCGACAGGCTGCCCGCGTTGCTGGAGATGGCTTTGAAGGCGTGGCGCGAGGTCTCGATCAGCTTGTTGACCTGGCTGGCGATGTCCAGGAAGAAGCCTTCCTTGCCCTCCAGCTTGACAGCGGCGGTGAAATCGCCGCCCGCGGCGGCCGAGATGATCTCGCCGATCTGGCGGGTGGTTTCCTGCGCCAGTTTGTTGTTCGCCTGGTCGGCCTTGGCCAGCCGGTCGGCCTCTTGCAGCGCCAGCTGCAGTTTGGCCACGGCACGGGCCATTTCGCCAATCTCGTTGGGGTAATCGGTGTTGTGCACCGTGGTGTCAAGCTTGGACGCGGCCAGGTCGGTCAGCGCCCGGTTCAGGTCGGCCAGCGGCGTGTTGATGGATTTGTTGACCATGTAAATGGTCAGCAGCGCCAAGGCGGCCATGCCGCCAAACATGATCTGGATCAGGCGGTCGAGATCGTCGCTGCGGGCATCAGCAGCTTCCATATTGGTTTCGGCACCCTTGGACTTGACATCACTGATCTCTTTGATGGTGCCGATCAGCGTGTTGATGGTGCCTTGGTACTCTTTGGACGCAATGATTTTGTAGGCCTGTGCCACGCCATCCGGCCCTTTGGCCGTGGCGACGATCTTGTCGGCAGCGGCAAAATAGTCGTCGTACATCTTGGGCACGGTCTCTAACTTGGCCTTGAGTTCCGCCCGGATGATGGTTGGCTTTGTCTTCTCAAGGTTGGCCATCAGCACTTTTTTGGTGTCGGCAATGGTGGCCTCTGCCTTGGCCACGGCTTCAGCGTCGTTGGCGTTGACGGCCAGCACCAAGCGGTTGACGGTACGGGCCATCAGGTTGTTGTCGCGGTTGAGCTGGCGCAGGTAGGAGATGCCCATCAGGTCTTTGTCGTACATCTGGCGTGTGGTGGCCGACTGTTCGTCCAAGCCGCGGTGCGCCGTCCAGGCAATGGCGGCCGCAAGAACTAACACGAAGCCAAAACCCAGTATCAACTTGGTTTTCAGCATCAGCTTGGCGAAGGCGGAGAACAAATTCATTGTGATTCCTCAAGCATTGAAGCGGACAAAAGTGGCAGGCGGCACGCCAGAATCCAGCAGGGACAAAGTTTAACCACCATTTCAATATCTGAAAAGACCTAATTGACGGACCTTTGGCCTGAGAGCCTTCCTTTGCGCGTCCAAACTGTCGTTCCCGCGTCCTAACTGTCATTCCCGCGCATGCGGGAATCCATCCATCGGAATGGCGTGCCCTTGCCTTGCGGTACGATGGCTCATCCACACCCTTGGGAGCAAGACGCCATGGAACCGTATATCGCCCAAAAATCCCCCTACGCCGCGCCGGTTGAAGCGGGCAAGAGCTACTACTGGTGCTCCTGCGGCCAAAGCAAGGCGCAGCCGTTTTGCGATGGCTCGCACAAGGGCTCTGCCTTCACGCCTGTGAAGTACGACGCAGCCGAGTCCAAAACTGTTTATTTTTGCGGTTGCAAGCACAGCGCCAATAAGCCGCTGTGCGACGGCGGCCACAAGGCCCTGGTCTGACACCATGAGCTTGCCGACGTTTGACCAATTCAAGGCGACCTCTCGGGCTGCCGGCTTTGACGAGGTGCTGGTGCGCGAGTGGGCCCCCGACCAGCAGGTAGACAGCCACACCCACGCGTTTGAGGTGAGTGCGCTGGTGGTCCGCGGCGACTTCGTGTTGACCGTGGGCGAGCAGGTGCACCACCTTAAAGCGGGTGACCCATTTACCCTGCCGCGCGACACGCTGCATACCGAACACTACGGCACTGACGGTGCCACGTTTTGGGTGGCGCGGAAGAGCTAAGCGCTTGGGCGTTGGCGTTGGCGGGGACGGCGTGCCTGCTTGGTCAAGGCTGAGTACCCAAATACCCGGAGCCCCGCCTGCGCGAGGATGACATCCACGGCCTGGCATGGCGGCGTGTCGAAGCGGACCTCATGGTGGCACAGGTGCTTGAAGCAGTGTTTGCGAAATGATGACGCACATCAAGTTTTGGCGTCGTGGGCTATCATCACCCACATTCAACAAATCTAAAGCCGTCTGACGACTGTGCTGCCTCACATGTCTACTGAAATGTCCAGCGCAAAGCCGAATACGATTTTGGTCGCGGCAGGCAGCAAAATGTTCGCCCGCGTGTTGGTGCGAAACATCAAAAAGCACTGTGATTTTGAAACCCTTTCTGTTGAAAGCAGCGCACAGGCCCAAGAGTTGATCAACGGGGGGAAGTACCAGTTTTTTGCGGGCCTGGTGAATCTGGGCATGTCGAATGTGATTGAGGACGACCTGGTGGATGTGATGGTTGCGAAAGGCATACCCACCATCATCCTGACCGAGCCCATGGACGACGATCAGCGTGATCTGATGATGTCCAAGGGCATCGTCGATTACGTGCTCAAGGAAGACCCGGCCTACTGTCTCGAACAGATTGTGCTGCTGATCAACCAGCTTCGCCGCAATGAAGCCATCAAGGTCATGGTGGTCGACGATTCCCGCGTGGCACGTATGACGGCGAAGCGCCTGCTGGAAACTCACAACTACCAAATCGTTGAAGCTGCGGATGGGAAACAGGCACTGGCCATGCTGGACGCGCATCCGGAGACCCGCCTTGTGCTTGCGGACTACAACATGCCTGAAATGGATGGCGTCGAGTTGGTCAAGCAAATCCGCAGGCAACATTCGCGGCGGGATTTGGCCATCATCGGCATGTCGACCCATGGCAACAACTTGCTGTCATCGCGGTTTTTAAAGGCTGGCGCGAGCGACTTCATTACCAAACCTTTCCTGGACGAGGAATTGGCTTTCCGGATCAATCAGAATATCGAGTTGCTGGAGCATATCCGTAACCTGAGCCATATTGCCAACCGGGATTACCTGACTGGGCTGTTGAGTCGACGGCACTTTTTTGACGTGGGGCAGCGAATTTTTGAGCGTCTCAGACATTCCCGGTCGCCATTGACTGTAGCCATGGCGGACATCGACCATTTCAAACAAGTGAATGATTTGCACGGCCATGATGCCGGCGACATGGTGTTGACCCGGATCGGGGAGATTCTGCAAACCAGCTTTCGTGGGACCGATTTGATTGGCCGTTTTGGCGGAGAGGAATTTTGTTTTCTCTTGCCGGAAGTGAGTATGACTGCCGCGGCCTCCATCTTTGAGAATCTGCGCCAAAAAATCGAAGAGATGGAATTGATCCTGAGCGATCAGACCCGGATCTCCGTCACCATGAGCATCGGTGTCGTGTCCAGGGAGGATATCGCCGACCTCGAGTCTGCGGTTCGGACCGCCGATGGTGTGCTGTACCTCGCTAAAGAGGATGGTCGCAACCGGGTGCGATTCGGCTGAC
>JBAXMQ010000237.1:0-3515 GCA_037134215.1 Betaproteobacteria bacterium | reverse complement strand
CGGTGGCCTTGGCCGACCACAGGCGCAGCGTGTTGGTGGCCTGGGTGCCGTAGCCGGGGATGATGGTGTCGTAGGCCATGGCGCGCACGTCGTGGCTGTCCACCCATTCATGGCGGTCGCCCTGGCGCACCACGTGGCCGCCGAACTGGATGCGGTAGGTGACCTCGGGCCGGGGAAATTCCCAGGGGTTGGTGGCATTGAGCCAGTAGTCGGGCGCCTCGACCTGGCGGCCGTCAACAATGGTCTGACGAAACATGCCGTAGTCGTAGCGGATGCCATAGCCGTAACCGGGGATGCCAAGCGTGGCCATCGAGTCCAGAAAACAAGCCGCCAGCCGGCCCAGGCCGCCGTTGCCTAAAGCGGCATCGGGCTCCAGCTCGACCACGGCGTCCATGTCCACGCCAAGTTCGGCCAGGGCTTGGCGCACCGTGGCGTGCAGTTCCAGCGCAACCAGCGCGTTGCTGAAGGTGCGCCCCATCAGGAACTCCATCGACAGGTAATACACGTGCTTCACGTCCTGCGCGCTCTTGGCGCGGGTGGTGCGCATCCAGCGCTCCACCAGCTGGTCGCGCACTGCATGGGCGGCGGCATGCAGCCAGTCCACCGGCTGGGCCGCCTCAGGGTCTTTGCCAACGGTGAACAGCAGCTTGTTGGCAATGGCGCGCTTGAGTGCCGCCAGGTCGTGGGCGGGGGAGTCGACATCAAAGGAGGCGGGTGCAGCGGGTGGCAGCGTGGAAACAGTCATGGTTGGGGGTAGCTCAAGAAGTAAGGAGTTGCTGGTACAGGGCCAGGTAGGCCAGCGCGGCCGGCACCCAGCCCAGCAGCTGGCGCATGCCGGTCTGCCGCACCCTGGCCCAGGCCGCAGGCTTGCGGTACAGGGCAAAGGCGCGCCGCAGCGCGTGCTGGTAGGCGGCGTCGGTGAAGGGCCCGAACACAAAACCCGTGGCGGTCTGGTCATCGAGCGTGGCCAGGTCTGCATCGGTCACGGTGTCGGCCAGGCCGCCCACGCCGCGCACCAGAGGCAGGCTGCCGTACTTCAGGCCATACATCTGGGTCAGGCCACAGGGCTCGAACAGCGAAGGCACCAGGGTCACATCGCTGCCGGCAAAGATGCGGTGGGCCAGGGCTTCGTCATAGCCCAGGTGCACTGCCACACGGCCCGGGTGGCGCTGGCTCTGCTGCTGCAGGGCCTGCTCCAGTTCAGCGTCGCCGCTGCCCAGCACCAGCAATTGCCCACCGCGCGCCACGACCTCGTCCACACCGGCCAGCACCAGCGTCAGGCCCTTTTGCCCGGTGATGCGGCTGACCAGCGCAAACAGCGGCGCATCGGCCTGCTCAGCCAGCCCGCTGTGGCGCTGCAGCGCGGCCTTGCACAGGGCCTTGCCGGCCAGGCGCTCGGGCCGGTAGCGGTGGCTGATGAGGGCGTCTGTGGCCGGGTTCCATACGGCCTCATCGACCGCGTTGAGAATGCCGCTCAGGTGGTCGCGCCGCGCGCGCAGCAGGCCGTCCAGGCCACAGCCCTGCTCCGGGGTCTGAATTTCTCGGGCGTAGCTCGGGCTGACGGTGCTGAGGTGGTCGGCGTAGTACAGGCCGGCCTTCATGAACGACACCTGGCCGTGGAACTCAAGGCCGTCGACGGCGAAGGCGGCGGGCGGCAAGCCGAGTTCGCCGAACACCGAGGCATCGAAAATGCCCTGGTAGGCCAGGTTGTGAACCGTGTACAAGCTGGGCACGGGGGCCACTGCCGGGCCGGGCCAGAGCTTGAGGCAAGCTGGGGCCAGTGCCGCATGCCAATCATGGCAGTGCACCAGCTGCGGGGCCCAGCCGCCATCGAGCCCGTAGGCCAGGTGCGCTGCCGCCCAACCCAGCGCAGCAAAGCGGCGGTGGTTATCCGCATAGGGCCGGCGCTGGGCGTCTTCGTAAGGGTTGCCGGGCCGATCAAACAGGCCCGGCGCGTCCAACACATAGGCACTCAGCGGCTCGTCGCCCCCCGGCACGCCATCGAGCTGGCCCAGACGCACAGCCACCGCCTCACCCCAGGGCGTTTGAAACTCACCCACCACGCGCGAGGCCCGCAGTGCCTGCCGGATGGCCGGGAACCCCGGCAACAGGGCGCGCACGTCGCACCCCACACCAGCCAGCGCCTGCGGCAAGGCGCCAGCGATGTCGGCCAAGCCGCCGGTCTTGAGCAGGGGAAAGATTTCGGCGCTGACCTGCAGAACACGCATACCCGGGCGCTCCGCGTCAGGCCTTTGTGTCGGCCAACCGGCTGAGCATGCTGCGCGTGATCAGCACCACGCCGTTGCTGGTGCGCTCGAAGCGGCGGGCGTCGAGTTCGGGGTCGTCCCCGATCACCAGTCCCTCGGGCAGGGTGCAGCCGCGGTCCACCACCACCTTGCTGATGCGACAGCCGCGGCCGATGGTGGTGTTGGGCAGCAGCACCGCCTGGTCGATCTGGCAGTAAGAATGCACCCGCACGCTGGAAAACAGCACCGAGTTGCTGACGTTGGAGCCCGACACGATGCAGCCGCCCGACACCATGGTGTTGATGGCCAGGCCATGCTTGCCCTGGGCATCCTGCACAAACTTCGCTGGCGGCAGTTGGCGCTGGTTGGTCCAGATCGGCCAGTCGTTGTCGTAGATGTCGAGCTCGGGCGTGACCGAGGCCAGGTCGAGGTTGGCCTCCCAGAACGCGTCAATGGTGCCGACATCGCGCCAGTAGGGCTTGGCCTGGGCCGAGGTGGACACGCAGGACATCGAAAACGGATGCGCCTGTGCCTGACCCTCCCGCACCGCCACTGGAATCACGTCTTTGCCAAAGTCATGGCTGGACGCAGGATTGGCCAGGTCTTCGTCCAACAGGCGGTACAGGTAGGTGGCATTGAAGATGTAGATGCCCATGCTGGCGAGCGACATGGCCTCATTGCCCGGCATGCCCGGCGGCTGGGCCGGCTTTTCGACAAAGTCAATGATCTTGCGTTGGGCGTCGATGGCCATCACGCCAAAAGCGGAGGCCTCGGCCCGCGGCACCTCGATGCAACCCACGGTGCACTCCGCACCACTGGCAACATGGTCCTGCAACATCAGCGAGTAGTCCATTTTGTAGACATGGTCGCCCGCCAGCACCACGATGTACTCGGGGTTGCTGGACTGGACAATGTCGAGGTTCTGGTAGATGGCATCGGCGGTGCCACGGTACCAATGCTCGTCATCCAGGCGTTGTTGGGCGGGCAGCAAATCCACCATTTCATTGAGTTCGGCGCGCAGAAAGCTCCAGCCACGCTGCAGGTGGCGCAGCAGCGAGTGCGACTTGTACTGGGTGATGACGCCGATGCGGCGAATGCCGGAGTTGACGCAGTTGGAGAGCGAAAAATCAATGATGCGGAACTTGCCGCCAAAGTAGACCGCCGGCTTGGCGCGCCGGTCGGTGAGCTGCTTCAGACGCGAGCCGCGCCCGCCCGCGAGCACCAGCGCAATGGTGCGCCGCACCAGCATGTGCGGTTGCATTTGCCGGT
>JBAXMQ010000236.1:0-3575 GCA_037134215.1 Betaproteobacteria bacterium | reverse complement strand
AACGCCGCGTCGCCAACTCCATGACAAGGAAGCCGGCAATGATGCAGAGCACCAGGATGTTTTGCATTTGAGGGGTCATGGCGGTGACTTGGTTAGGGTTGCTGATAACTTAGGGTGGTTTGCACTGCGCTGTGTCAGATACTATCGTCGCGACATTTTGGCTATTTTGCAAGGGCGACCTTGCCATAGCGGGGATTCCAAGGTGTTTTGCAGGGGGTAAATCATGAAATTGTTCGTGCTGCTTGTCAGCAGCTTGGCGTTGGCGGCTTGTGGTGGTGGTGGCAGTGCGGGTGGCATCGGCGCGTTGGGCGCTAATGATTTCACGGTGACAGGCGCCGTGGTCAAAGGGCCGATGGCCAAGGCCAAGGTGAGTGTTTACAGGGCTACCGAAGCCGGTCCACAGGGTGAACCCCTGGCCGATGTCATGACCAACGAAGACGGCACCTACACGGCCAAAGTCTCCAATTACGATGGCGTGGTCGTGGTGGTGGCGTCGGTGGTGCCCGGTCAAACCACCATGTTCGACGAATCAACCGGTCAGTCCATCACACCGGCTGTAGATTTCACACTGCGCGCCAGCTTTGCGGCCAAACGTGGCGATACCCAAATTGCACAAATCAATCCGTACACCGAGGCAGCTACCGCGAGTGCGTTGGGCAAGACTGGCGGTTTGACTGCTATCAATGTGGCGCAGGCCAACAGCGACATGGCAGCCACGATGACGTTCAATCCGCTCACCACCGCCGCTGAATTCGACAGCAATAAAAAGCCGAAAAATGCTGCCGCAGTGGCCATGGCTGCGGTATCAGAGATGGCATTGTCCGGCGCACAGGGTTGTACCGGTGATCAGGCCAAAAAGGTGTCTTGTGTGGTGGCGGCCATGGCAAAAAAAGGCCTGGTTGACAAGGATTTGAAAGCCGAGTTGTCAGAAAAGATTCGGGTGATTGCCACGATCGCTGGCCTGCCGAGCCAGGGCCTCAGTGACGCCGCAGGTTCCCCAGTTACCGCAGCGACCCCGGTGTCGCAAGCCAAGGCTTTCATGGGCGCGTTGCGCAGCAATGCCAAAGCCTTGGATGGCGCTGACCTGTCCCTGCAGACTGGCCTGTACATCGTGCTGGAGGACCTCAAAGTCCAGGCATTGCCGATGGCGGAAAGCAACCTGGAAGTGATCAACTTGGCCTTGCAGGCGGTCAAGTATTGGGATGGTGTGGTTGTAGCGCAATCACAGCAGTTTTCCAATTTTTTGCCGAATCAAGCTGGTGATTGTGGCTTGTATCAGATAGACCGATCGACCCCGGCCACAAGTGCAGCCCAAGCGAAATGGATAGCCTGTCGAACCTACCCCAAAGGCATCGACTCGCAAAACAACGGCGCAGTTCAGTGGCGCTTGAGCGTCAGCTTGGCGCCCAGTGCCGTCATGGATGACCAGTTCGTCGTGTACACGCAAACATGGAGAGTTGAGGGCAATAACCTGACACGTTACGGCAACGGTTTTTTGGGTAACGAGGCCAGCCTGCAGGCGGTTCGCGATGGTGGCAAGGTCATCGTTGGCGTTAACCTGACAGGTGAGGTGTCGCCAGCGATCAGTATTGTGCGAAACACGCCCTCGGAGCTTGCGACTGCACCCAATACGCAGTACAAGCACAAGGTTGAACTTGCAGCCTTGGCCACAGAGTCTGCAGGTGTGACGACATTGGCCTTGTCTGGTGCTTTTGATCTGCAGTTCGAGAATCGGTTGGAAAGTCGGCTGGCGCTTATTGAGGGCTCCTACTTGCGGCTGGCGCGATCACCTGACGGCACTGTGCCCAATAACGCGGCCAAGGACATCATGCTCAAGGTCAAAGGCAACTCCTTGACCACTGGCTTCACGGGCGATTTAAAGGTGGGTGACTACAAAAGCGACAAAACGGGGTCTGCCACCGCCTACAGGCCAACCTTGGTCTCGTTCAAGGGGGATTTGCAGCGAAACGGCAAAAGCTTTTTGACGGGCTTGCTGAGCATGGACATGCTCGACTACGACCAGTCCATCAGTTCCTTGCCGGCGAGCGGTTCGAATGTGAAGAAATCGCGGCGGAGTTTCGACGGCAGCCTGGTCATCCCGGATCGACCCGCATTGAAGTTGACCTTATCGTCGACTGAGACCGCCTCTGACAGAGTCACCGAGGTAGCCGGCGGCCAGTACGTGCAGGGCGACCAGACCGTCAATATCACCGGCACGCGGACGCCGGTCAAGACGGTCACCACCATGGAAAGCACGACCGGTGTGAAAGTGGTGTTGGACTCAAGCTTGTCGGACTACCCCTTAACGGTCAACAATCAGGCCGTTGGCCGGGTGTCCGGCAAGCGTATCGATTACACCGATGGCTCGTATGAGACCTTTTGAGCGGGTCTGCCTTATCGCCTTGGTCGGTGCTGCCACCCTGCCTGTGTGTGCTCAGCTCCGGCCAGTGCCCGGTCAACCGGCCAGTCCAAGCAACTGGCAAGTGGATGTCTCGGCGACCGATGACGCTGCCGCGCAGGGCCTGCCTGTGCTGGCCCTTGATCGGCCGGACTGGCCCGACTATCGCTCGGGCGCGCCCGCCACCGCGCGCGCCTGGCGCAGCATCCGGGCCGAACTGGGCGCGACCCACCCGAGTGGGTGGCGTTTGGCCGTCCTGACCCGGGCTGAAGCGCAGTTGGAAGCCAGTGCGGATGCCGTGACCTTGGCCGCCCTGAATGCGCGCCATGCCAACCCGTCCACGCTTGGCGCCTATGCGCCGGCGGCTCGCAGCCAAAGCTGGCGCGGCACCGGTGTTGCCGTACGCAGCCCCTGGCTGCAACTGGCGCCCACGCAGGCCTGGCGTTTGCAGGCTGATTTGGCGCTGCTGCAGCTGCAGGACTTGCGCACCGGGCTACTGGCGGGCCAGGTGGGCTACCGGGGGGGTGGTGTCTATGACTTTGCCGTGCAGGCTGACCGCTCAGACCCAAGCATTTCGGGGCCGTATCTGCCCGCATCCGGCCCCAGCGGATTCGGTGCAAGCCTTTCGCTGGCTGTTGAGGGCCAGCCAGCACCGGGTTGGCGTGTGCAGCTGCGCGCTGATGACCTGGCGTCTTGGTTGAGTTGGGCTGATTTGGCCAACGACAAAAGCACGCTCGATTCCAATGTGGTCAGCCGGGCGCCGGACGGCTCACTCGACTACGCTCCCCAGATGGTCGGGCAACTCAGCCGAACACAGGCTCAGGCCCACATGGGTGTGCACTGGCAGGCGGATCTGGCCTGGACTGTGATGGAGGACGCCGCGGCAGCGGCTGCGCTCACGCTGCGCGCCAGCAGCAAGGCTGGTATTGAGCAGGCGTGGCTAGGGTGGGACAGCGGCGCACCAGCGGCGGCAGGGTGGCATTGGCGTCTGGAATGGGAGCCCACGTGGCAGGCGGCCAGGTTGGGGCTGGCGCGCGGTGGCTGGCAGGCCGCCCTTGCCAGCGACGGCCGCGGCTTGCAGTCGCAATACCGGCTATTGACCCTGGCCTGGCGTACCGATTTCTAGCCGCGCCCGGTGCCGCGCAATCTGCGCCTGCACCTGCGCCGGCGCCGTGCC
>JBAXMQ010000235.1:0-3593 GCA_037134215.1 Betaproteobacteria bacterium | reverse complement strand
TGATGTTCATTCAGCGTTTCAACCACGATTTGCAGACCCGGCAGGAGCGCCTGGAGACAGCGCAACGGGGACAATAGAGCCCTTAACAGACACGAGCAACATGGCGCTTTTACAGATTTCCGAGCCGGGCGAATCGCCCAACCCGCACCAGCGGCGCATTGCCGTCGGCATCGACCTGGGCACAACCCATTCGCTGGTGGCCTGCGTACGGCATGGCGTGGCCGAATGCTTGCCCGACGAGCAGGGGGCGGTCATCCTGCCCTCGGTGGTGCGCTACCTGGCCGATGGCGGCCGCAAAATTGGCGCCGAGGCGCAGGCCGCCCTCGCGCTGGACCCCGAAAACACCATCGCCTCGGTCAAACGCTTCATGGGGCGCAGCCTCTCAGACGTGGCTGGCGCCGACAAACTGCCCTACCGCTTTGCCGATCACCCCGGTATGCTGGGTCTGCACACGGCGCAAGGCGAGAAGTCGCCTGTCGAGGTCAGTGCCGACATTCTGGCCACGCTGCGCTACCGTGCCGAAGACACGATGGGTGACGACCTGTTTGGCGCGGTCATCACCGTGCCCGCCTATTTTGATGACGCGCAGCGCCAAGCCACCAAAGACGCGGCGCAACTGGCTGGGCTGAATGTGCTGCGCCTGATCAACGAACCCACGGCGGCTGCGATCGCCTACGGTTTGGACAACGGCAGCGAGGGCGTGTACGCCATTTACGACCTCGGTGGCGGCACGTTTGACATCTCCATCTTGCGGCTGACGCGCGGCGTGTTCGAAGTGGTGGCCACCGGCGGGGATTCGGCCCTGGGTGGCGATGACTATGACCAGGCGCTGGCCGACTGGGTCATGGCGCAGGCCGGTCGCACGGTGAGCAGCCCGGCCGACAAGGCCGCTCTCAAACAAGCGGCGCGGCGCTGCAAGGAAGCCCTGTCTGCTACGGATTCCGTAGCGTTCCAGGCCCAATTGACGGGGACTGAGCTGCTTTTTGACGTCACAATTTCGGATTTTGAGGCCGCCACCCAAGCCCTGACTGCGCGCACTCTGACGGCCGTGCGCCAGGCCCTGCGCGACGCACAACTGACGGTGCAAGAGGTGCAGGGCGTGGTCATGGTGGGCGGCTCAACCCGCATGCCGCAAGTGCAGCGCGCTGTGGGCAGCTACTTTGGCCGTGCCCCGCTCAACAACCTCAATCCGGACGAGGTGGTGGCGCTGGGTGCGGCCTTGCAGGCCAACCAGCTGGCCGGCAACAATGCCGGCGGCGACCTGCTGCTGCTCGATGTGATCCCGCTGTCGTTGGGCCTGGAGACCATGGGCGGCCTGGTTGAGCGCATCGTGCCGCGCAACGAAACCATTCCCACGGCCAATGCGCAGGACTTCACCACTTACCAGGATGGTCAAACCGCGCTGGCGCTGCACGTGGTTCAGGGCGAGCGCGACCTGGTGGCCGACTGCCGCAGCCTGGCCCGCTTCGAGCTGCGCGGCATCCCGCCGATGGCGGCTGGTGCCGCGCGTATTCGTGTCACCTTCACGGTGGATGCCGACGGCCTGCTCAGCGTCAGTGCGCTGGAGCAGGGCAGCGGCGTCGAGGCGCACATTGACGTCAAGCCCTCCTACGGCCTGGCCGACGATCAGATCGCCCGCATGCTGCAGGACAGTTTCACCACGGCAGAGGCCGACATGCAGGCCCGTGCGCTGGTCGAGGCCCGTGTGGATGCCGACCGCATGCTGCTGGCGACCCACAGCGCGCTGAGCGCCGACGGTGATTTGCTGGCAGTCGATGAGCGCGACGCTGTCGATGCACTGATGGCCGCGCTGCGGACCATCAGCACCTGCGACGAGGCGGCGCAGATCGAGGCGGCCACGCAGGCCCTGGCCAAAGGCACGGAGGCTTTCGCCGCCCTGCGCATGAACCGCGGCATCCTCAAGGCCCTGGCCGGAAAAAATATCGCAGCGGTCTGACGCCGTCTGCTTGGAACCCACTTATGCCCATCATCAAAATCCTGCCGCACCCCGAATACTGTCCCCAGGGGGCTGAGATCTCCGCGCCGGCCGGTACCTCCATTTGCGAGGCCCTGCTCGATCACCAGATCAACATCGAGCATGCCTGCGACATGAGCTGTGCCTGCACCACCTGCCATGTGATCGTGCGCGAGGGCTTCACCTCGCTCAATGAGGTCGACGAGAACGAGGAAGACCTGCTGGACCGCGCCTGGGGGCTCGAACCCAATTCCCGGTTGAGCTGCCAGGCCTATCTGGCGCAAAAAGATCTGGTGGTCGAGATACCCAAGTACTCCATCAACCACGCCAAGGAAGTCCACTGAGACCGGTCAAGTCATGCGTCAGATTTTCCTGGATACCGAAACCACCGGGCTGTCAGCCGACACGGGCGACCGAGTGATCGAAATCGCTTGCGTCGAATTGTTCAACCGAAAACCGACCGGCAATAACCGCCACTACTACGTCAACCCCGGGCGTGACAGCCATGAGGATGCGCTCAAGGTGCATGGCATCACCAGCGAGTTCCTCAAAGACAAACCGGCCTTCGCCCTGGTGGTGGACGACCTGCTGGCTTATCTGTCGGGCGCCGATGTGCTGATCCACAACGCGGCCTTCGACCTCAGTTTTCTGAACAAGGAGTTGGCGCTGCTGGGTCGTCCGGCATTTGCCAGCCACGTGGGCCGGGTGATCGATACCCTGGCGATGGCCAAGGATCTTTTTCCGGGCAAACGCAATTCGCTGGATGCCTTGTGCGACCGGCTGGAAGTGGACCGCTCGGGCCGCACCTTGCACGGCGCCCTGCTCGATGCCGAATTGCTGGCCGATGTTTTCGTCAACATGACGCGCGGGCAGGATGCCCTCTTGATCGACCCAAGCCCTGGCGAAGCGACCGGACCTGCCAAGCACAGCGTGGACCTGCGTAGCGTGGTGCTGGCAGTGCCGGCACCCAGCGACCAGGAGTTGGCCGCCCACGAAGAGCTTCTGGCCCAGATTGACAAGGCCAGCGGCGGCAAGACGGTTTGGCGATTGGCAGCCTGATGGCTTGTGGCATAATTTGGGTCTTGTCCGCAGGGGACGCAGGGCGGTTAGCTCAGGGGTAGAGCACAGCATTCACACTGCTGGGGTCGGAGGTTCGAAACCTCCACCGCCCACCAGATCAAGGTTGATACAGCAAGGATTTGCGCACCGCGCAAGTCCTTTTTTTTCGCTCTGACGAGGCGACCAGGCTGAGGAGACTGACCCAGGGGCCGCAGGACCACGGCGTGCCAGGGTTGGTTAACCTGTTCGGCATCGAGTCACCCGGTTTGACCAGCGCGCTGGCGATCGCTGAGCATGTGGCGGCGATGACCGCGGATTGAGACCACCGAATGCCCCGCCGCCCTGATCCCGCTAAGTACCTTCGGGACCTCCCGCATGTTGACATGACCGAATAACTGAAGACCCCAAAAACGCTATAGAAAAAGAAGCAAACTATTGAATATCAGCGTGGCCTAGCAGCTGTTTTTGATCTCGCGCGCTGCTTGCCCCACCAAAGCCGGGCCATGGTAAATCAGGCCGGTGTAGATTTGCACCACATCGGCGCCCGCCCGTATTTTGC
>JBAXMQ010000234.1:0-3629 GCA_037134215.1 Betaproteobacteria bacterium | reverse complement strand
GCCGACCAAGAGCGGCCTGATGGTGGGCCTGGGCGAGACCGACGAGGAAATCCTGGCGGTGATGCGCGACATGCGCGCCCACGACATCGACATGCTGACCATCGGCCAATACCTGGCGCCCAGCAGCGCACACCTGACGGTGAAGCGCTATGTGCACCCCGACACCTTCAAGATGTTCGAGAGCGAGGCCTACGTCATGGGCTTCAAGCACGCGGCAGTGGGCGCCATGGTGCGCAGCAGCTACCACGCCGACCAGCAGGCCGGGCACGCCATGGGCCTGTGATGCTGGGCAACGGCCTGTGGTTTGACCCGCGTTCGCTGCAGCGCCAGGTGGATGACCCCACCTGGTCGCGCGGTCTGGTGTTGTACCGCAACCAACAGGTGCTGAGCCTGGACATCGAGCCCGGCTTTGGCGGCTGGGTGCTGCTGGGCGAGGTGCAGGGCAGCCAGCGCGAGCCCTACGAGCTGTCGGTCGAGTTGAAGCTGACCCAGGGCGGCCAACTGGTCTACTGGGACAGCGACTGCAGCTGCCCGGTCGGCCACCAGTGCAAGCACGGCGTGGCGCTGACTTTGAAAGCTGCTTACCAGGGCCTGCGTCTGCTGGATGGCGAGACTGGGGTCGTGCCGGCAGCGGCGCCTACGCCCGAGCAGGTCGAGGCGGCGCGCCAGGCTGAGTTGGCGCGCAAGGCCGAGCTGGCCCGGCTGGAGGCCGAGGCCCAGTTGCTGGGCTGGCTGCAGGCGCTGGATCGCGCCAAGACCGGAAAGTCTTATGTCGGCGTCGCCGACCGGCCCGGTGCCGCCAAGCCCGCCCAGTATCTGTACCTGCTGACGGTGATGAACGCCCATGGTCCAACGCCGCTGCTGCTGTTCGAAGCCATGACCGCCACCCCCAAACTGAGCGGCGGCTGGGGCAAGCCCAAGCGCATCACCAGCCCGCCCTACGAGGGTCTGGCGGTGATGGACGCCGCCAGCGCCACCGACCATGACATCTTCCGGCTGTTGCGCGCACAGCCCAACGGCAGCAACTCGTACAGCACCTACAGCTTCAGTGCCAGCGTGCTGCCCACCAGCCAGGCCGGCCAGATGCTGCTGCAAATGGCGGCCAGCACCGGGCGCCTGTTCACCAACAATGGCAGCGGCGCGCCCGATGCCGCACTGCAATGGGGCCCGCCGCGAGCTTTAGCTTGGCACTGGCAAGAAACCCCGGGGCCACAAGGTGGGGAGCCCGCCTGGAGCCTGCGCGCGCGCCTGGCCGGGGCTGACAACGGTGCCCGGCTGTGCCTGAACAACCCGCCGCTTTATCTGGATGGCGCGCAGGGCGTCTGCGGTCCGGTGCAGGCCGACGGCCTGAACGACTCGGCGCTGGCGGTGCTACTCAAAAGCCCGCCGCTCAAAGCTGCTGCCCTCAAAAAACACCAGGCCGAGCTGATGCAGCGCCTGGGGACGCTGCCCCTGCCGCCGGTGCTGGAGGCGGTCAGCACGCTGCGTGACATTCGACCGCGCGCCTGCCTGCAGCTGTCGCGCAACAGCCCCGACATCGCCAAGCACCGTGGCCTGATCCAGGCCCAGTTGCGATTTGATTACGCCGGTCACTGCGGTTGGTGGGCCGGCCAGGGCAGCACTGTGATGGTGGAGAACGCGCAGGGCCGCTTTTTGCTAACCCGCGACACCGAGGCCGAGTTCGAGGCCATCACCCTGCTGTACGAGCTGGGGCTGCAGTCGGCCGACGGCGGCCTGTTTGGCATCCCGGGCGACCTGTCGCAGCAGCGCTGGCTGGACTGGGCCGATGCCGACTTCGCCCCACTGCGCGAGGCTGGCTTTGAGCTGCTGCTGGCCGATGACCTGACCCACTGGGTAACCCGTGCCGACAGCCTGATGGTCGCGCTGCAGCCGCAGGGCGAGGACGCCGGCACCTCGCCCTGGTTTGACCTGTCTTTGGGCATGGAGATCAATGGCCAGCGCCATAACATCCTGCCTTGGCTGCCCGGCCTGATCGCGCAGGCCGCCCACAGCCCGCCCGACCCCACCACCGGCGCGCCCACCTTGCCACCCTTCATGTACCTGCCGCAGCCCGGCGGCGACGGCTTTGTGCGGCTGCCCACCGACGGCCTCAAACCCTGGCTGCAGGCGCTGCTGGAGCTGGTGGGGGAGCGTGGCCATGATTTTTCGGGCGACAGCCTCAAGCTGTCGCGGCTGGACGCACTGCGCACTGCCGTCGGCCTGGGTGAAGGGGCGGTGTGGGCCAGTGCACAGTCTCTGCAAGCGTTGGCGCAATGCTTAAGCGGCCACGCCGAGCTGCCGGACGTGCCGGTGCCGCCCAGCCTGCAGGCCGAGCTGCGCCCCTACCAGCAGCAGGGCCTGAACTGGCTGCAATTTCTACGCACCCACAGCCTGGGCGGCATCCTGGCCGACGACATGGGCCTGGGCAAAACCCTGCAAACGCTGGCCCACATCCAGATCGAAAAAGACGCTGGGCGCCTCAGCGAACCAGCCCTGATCATTGCCCCGGTGAGCCTGCTGGGCAACTGGCAGCGCGAAGCCGCGCGCTTTTGCCCGCAGCTGCGCTGCCTGGTGTTGCACGGCAAGGAACGCCATGAGGCGGCCGACCAGCTGCACAGCGTTGACCTGGTGATCGCCCCCTATTCGGTGCTCCAGCGCGACCGGGACCGCTGGCTGCAGGCCTACTGGCACCTGGTGGTGCTGGATGAGGCGCAAAACATCAAAAACGCCAGCAGCCAGGCCGCGCAGGTGGCCAGCCAGTTGCAGACCCGGCACCGGCTGTGCCTGTCGGGCACCCCGATGGAAAACCACCTGGGTGAGCTGTGGAGCCTGTTCCATTTTTTGATGCCGGGTTTTCTGGGCAGCCAGACCCGCTTCAAGACGCTGTTCCGCACCCCGATCGAAAAGCAGGGCGACCCGGAGCGCCTGCAGCAGCTGCGCGCCCGCATCACGCCGTTCATGCTGCGCCGCACCAAGGCGCTGGTGGCGCACGAGCTGCCGCCCAAGGTGGAAACCGTGATGCGGGTCGAGCTCAGTGGCAAGCAGGCCGACCTGTACGAAACCATCCGCCTGGGCATGGAAAAAACCGTGCGCGAGGCGCTGGCCCGGCAGGGCCTGGCCAAGTCCCAGATCATGATTCTGGACGCGCTACTCAAGCTGCGCCAGGTGTGCTGCGACCCCCGGCTGCTGCCGCTGACGGCGGCCGCCAAGGTGAAGACCTCGGCCAAGCTGGAACAGCTGATGACGCTGCTGCCCGAGATGCTGGCCGAGGGCCGGCGTATTCTGCTGTTTTCGCAGTTCACCAGCATGCTCACCCTGATCGAGGCTGAGCTCAAACAGCGCCAGATTCCTTGGGTCAAGCTCACCGGGCAAAGCCAGAAGCGCGATGCGGTGATCGAGCAGTTCACCAGCGGCCAGGTGCCGCTGTTCCTGATCAGCCTCAAAGCCGGCGGCGTGGGCCTGAACCTGCCCCAGGCCGACACCGTGATCCACTACGACCCTTGGTGGAACCCGGCCGCCGAGACCCAGGCCACCGACCGCGCCCACCGCATCGGCCAAACGCAAAGCGTGTGGGTGCTCAAGCTGGTGGCGCAGGGCACGATTGAGGAGCGCATCCTGGCGCTGCAGGA
>JBAXMQ010000233.1:0-3640 GCA_037134215.1 Betaproteobacteria bacterium | reverse complement strand
GATGCACATTAGAAGCACTATGAGCCGGTTTGCCGTTTCATTCTTGCGGCTAATCAAAGGCCCGATCCCAGGTCAGGCCGCCAGCCGCAGCAGCCGCGCCAGCGCCGCGTCCCGGATGCCCAACCGGTGCAGGTGTTCGTGGGTCTGGCGCGCGTAGTCCAGCGTGCTGCCAAAGCGGCCGCTGGCCTGGGCAAAAATCTGCTGGTAGCGCGCCGGTGGCAGTTCGCCCGTGTAGTTAGGGCTTTGGCGCGGCAGGGTAAAAGCCAGCGCCCGCACCACCCCGCCGCTGGTCTGGCAGCGCAGCCACTTGGGGTCGTAAACGCCAGTCACCATTTCTCGCGGCCATAGCTGCCGCAGCGCCTGCTCGCCTTGCGCCTGCGGGATGCGGAACGCCATGCCCTGGCAGCTGCCACCGCTGAGCAGCGCAAACACCAGGCCCGGACAATCGGGTGTGCCACGGTTGATGCGGCTCCACATCTTGAGCGCCCGGTGGTAGCCATGCAGCCGCGCCAGCCGCTGCTCGACCGCCTCAAATTCGGGCCGCCAGATCAGGGAGGCATAGCCAAACACCCACAGGTCCTGCTCGCCGCCCCAGTCACGCAGCGCCTGCACCAGCATCGGCGCCGGGTCACGCAGGACCGGTGGCTGTGTGTGCATCGGCCGCCCGCCGTTGGTGGCGTGCCAGCCAGAACAGGCCGGCGCCAATGAGTGCCACGGGCAGCAGGGAGCCCTGGTTGAGCAGCGTCCACCCCTGTGTGGTGACGAGCAGGCCAGAGCCAAACGAGCTCAGCGCCATCACCGCAAAGACGCAGAAGTTCAGTGCGCCTTGAGCACGGTCTTTTTCTTCCGGGGCATAGGTTTGCATTGACAGCGTGGTGCTGCCGGTGAACAGGAAGTTCCAGCCCACGCCCAGCAACAGCAGTGCCGCCACAAACTGATGCAGTGCCACCCCGGTCAGCGCCACGGCAATGCACAGCGCCATCAGCGCCACGCCAACGCCCATGATGGTCAGCGTGCCAAAGCGTTTGATCAGGTGACCAGTGAAGAAGCCGGGGCCAAGCATGCCGATCACATGCCACTCCAACACCAGCGCGGTGTCGCCAAAGGGCAGGCCGCACTGCTGCATGGCCAGCGGGGTGGCGGCCATCAACAGGTTCATCACGCCGTAGCCCAATGCCCCGGCGGCCGCAGCCACCATGAACACGGGTTGACGCATGATGACACCCAGGGGCCGGCCGCCGGCGCCGGCTTTCTTGGCAGGCGTTGGCGGGAACTCGATCAGCGCCATCACCACCATCGACAGCAGCGCCACGCCGGCCAGGGCCAGGTAGGCACCCGCAAAGGGCACGCCCAGCAGGGTGCGGGTGTGGTTGGCCAAGTTGGGCCCCACCACCGCACCCATCAAGCCACCGGCCATCACCAGCGACACGGCTTTTTCTCGCCAGGCTGGCGGCGCCAGTTCGGCGGCCGCAAAGCGGTACAGGTTGCCATTGGCGCTGTAGTAGCCGGCCACCACGGTGGCGGCGCACAGCAGCCAGAAATTTTTGTCAAACACCGCCCACGCGCACAGCAGGCTCGACGCCAGGGCCACCAGCAGCCCCAACTGGAACGAGCGCTTGCGCCCAAACCGGGTCTGCGTGGCCGCCACCAGGCTGGTGGACAGGGCGCCGCCCACCACGTAGCCCATCACCGGCAGCGTGGCCATCCAGCCCAGTGGTGCCAGGCTCAGGCCCACCAGGCCATTGATGGCGATAAAGACCACGTTGTTGGTCAGGAACAGGCCCTGGCACAGGGCCAGCAGCCACAGCGGCCGGCTCATGAACCCTCCGCCGTGTTCAGGCGCAGGGCGGCAGCGCGGCGGTGGCCTTCCATGCCCTCGGTGGCGCTTTGCCGGATCGCCGGCGGCGCCACCGCCTGCACCCCGGTCTGGTCCAGCCACTGGTGGGTGGCGATCTTGACAAAGGAGCCGACCCACAGGCCGCCGGTGTAGCGGCCGGCCCGCAGGGTGGGCAGGGTGTGGTTGGTGCCGCAGCACTTGTCGGAATACACCACGCTGGCGCGCGTGCCGATGAACAGCGAGCCGTAGTTGCGCAGCTTGAGCGCCATGGCGTGCGGCTCCGCGGTATGCACCTGCAGGTGTTCGGCGGCAATGAAGTCGGCGTAGGCGATCAGCGTGGCCTCGTCCGGCACCAGCACAATTTCGCCAAAGTCGCGCCAGGCTGGGCCGGCCACGTCGGCCGTGGGCAGCCCGAGCAACTGTTGCTCGACCTCGCGCAGCGTGCCTTCGGCCACACGGCGGCTGGTGGTGATGACGCCGACCCGGGTGTGCACATCGTGCTCGGCCTGGGCCAGCAGGTCGGTGGCCAGCATGTGCGGGTCGGCACTGTCGTCGGCCACCACAAAAATCTCGCTCGGGCCGGCCAGTTGGTCGATGCCGACCTGGCCGAACACCTGGCGCTTGGCTTCATTGACGTAGGCGTTGCCGGGGCCGACGATTTTGTCCACCGCCGGCACCGAGGCGGTGCCGTAGGCCATGGCGGCAATCGCCTGCGAGCCGCCGATGCGGAAGATGCGGTCGGCGCCGGCCAGGTGGCAGCCGGCAATCATGGCCGGGTGGGCATTGGGCGGCAGGCAGGCGATGACCTCGTCGCAACCGGCCACCTTGGCCGGCACCAGTGTCATCACCGGCGCCGACAGGATGGGGTAGCGGCCGCCCGGCACATAGGCGCCGATGCGCTCGATCGGGATCACCCGGTGCCCCAGGTGCACGCCGGGCAGGGTCTCTACCTCCAGCGGCAGCATGGTGGCCAGCTGCGCCTGGGCAAAGGCCTTGACGTTGGCAATGGCAAATTCGGTGTCGGCGCGGGTTTGCGGGTCCAGCGCGGCCAGCGCCGCCAGCCGCTCGGCCTGGCTCACCTCCAGCGTTTCGCCGCTGTAGCGGTCAAAGCGCAGCGAGTACTCGCGCACCGCCGCGTCACCCCGGCTGCGCACCTGGGCGATGACCTCTTGCACCACGGCCTCGACCGCGCCGAGCGCCGCGTTGCCGGCCGGGGCGGGCGATTTGATGAACTCGACGGGGTGATGAAACTGGGTCATGGGGGCTTTCGGTTGGGGGGTCAACAAACAGGTGTGGGAGAGATACCGGGTGCGGGGCCTCAGAGCAGCAGCGCCGCCAGTGCGGCCAGCGCGGCGGTTTCGGCGCGCAGGGTGCGCTGGCCCAGGCTGACGGCCACAAAGCCGGCAGCTAGCGCCGCTTCTTCTTCGGTTGGGCTCAGGCCGCCTTCGGGGCCGGACAGCAGGGTGAGGGCCGCATCGGGCGCCAACAGCGCCACCGCGTCCCGCAGCTTTGGGCTGTGCGGCCGCAGTGACAGCAGCAGCCGGGTGCCAGCCGGCGCCGCCGGCAGGCCAGCCAGCCAGGCGGCCAACGTGCTGACCGGTTGTACCGGCGGCACACGGTTGCCGCCGCATTGTTCGCTGGCGGCCACCGCCACGCTGTGCCAGTGGGCCACTTTTTTTTCGGCGCGTTCGCCGCTCAGGCGCAGCACGCTGCGTTCGCTCATCAGTGGCTGCAGCGCGGTGACGCCGAGCTCGGTGGCTTTTTCCACCAGCCAGTCCATGCGCTCATTGGCCGGCATGCCCA
>JBAXMQ010000232.1:0-3649 GCA_037134215.1 Betaproteobacteria bacterium | reverse complement strand
GATGCGCTGGAGAGCACGGGCGAGACCGACGCCCTGGTCGTCATGGGCGGGGCGGTGATGGGCATCGGCCTGGTAGCCGCCTGCTTTGAGTTTGAATTCATGGGCGGCAGCATGGGCTCGGTGGTGGGTGAGCGCTTTGTGCGCGGGGTGCACACCGCGATCGAGCAAAAGGTGCCCTTCATCTGCTTCACGGCCACGGGCGGCGCGCGCATGCAAGAGGGTCTGCTCAGTCTGATGCAGATGGCCAAGACCAATGCCTCCCTGACCCGACTGGCGAAAAAAGGGCTGCCCTACATCAGTGTGCTGACCGACCCCACCATGGGCGGTGTCAGCGCTGGTTTCGCTTTTATCGGAGATGTGGTGGTGGCCGAACCCAAGGCCCTGATCGGCTTTGCTGGCCCACGTGTCATCGAGTCTACCGTGCGGGTGACGCTGCCCGAGGGCTTCCAGCGTGCCGAATTCCTGCAGACCAAGGGCGCCATCGACTTCATCTGCGACCGACGCGAACTGCGTAAGACGCTGGCCAGCACGCTGGCCATGCTGCAGCGCCAGCCGGCCGACGCGGTCAGCTGATCAGACCGCCAGCAGGACCCAGCCCTGCAGGTGGCCCAGAACGATGGCCGCCACCTGCAGCAGCACCAGCAGCACCAGCGGCGACAGATCGATGCCGCCCACCAGCGGCACAAGGCGCCGGATGGGCGTGAGCGGCGGCGCACACAGGCGCTCCACCACATCCGCCATGATGGAGCCGGTCTGTACCCAGGACAGCACGGCATACACAATGATCAAGCCGGTGAGGCCTGAGATAGCAAGCCGGACCAAGCCGAAGCCGGCCAAGATGGGCACCGTCAACAGCCCACCGGCGGCACCCGCCAACAACCAGAGCAGCAAAAACTGCAGCAGTTGCAGCAGGTAGGCGCCCAGCAGGCTGGCGGTGTCCCAACCCGCAATGGCCGGCAGCACACGCCTCAGCGGCAGCACCAGCCAGTCCGTCAGCGCAAACACAAAACGGCCCAGCGGGTTGCCGGAGCGGGCCGACATTGGAATGCGTTGGCGCTGCATGTACAAGCGCAGCAGGCAGCTGCCGCCCACGACGCCGGTCACCACTTCGAGCAGCAGGGAAATGATCTGGTACAACATGATGGGGCGCCGTGGAACTGCCCGCATCATAGCGACCCGGCGCCAGCCAACTAAAATCATGGGTTGTCCAACCGCCCGATACGAGCACCCGCCCCATGTCTGAACCCACAAGCCCCGCCCCCGTCCAGGACGAGAACCAGTTGATGCTGGAGCGCCGCGAGAAGCTCAAGGCCTTGCGCGAGCTGCAGGCCCAGGGTCAGGGCGTGGCCTTCCCCAACGACTTCAAACCCGCTGACCGCGCCGACGCCCTGTTTGCGGCGCACGCCGGCCAGACGCCCGAGGGCCTGCTGGAACAGGGCAGCGTGGCCAAAGTCGCTGGACGCATGATGCTCAAACGGGTCATGGGCAAGGCCAGCTTTTGCACGCTGCAAGACAGCACCGGGCGCATCCAGATCTATGTCAAGGGCGAAGACGTGGGCGAAGCGGTGTACGCCAGCTTCAAGCACTGGGATCTGGGCGATATCGTGGCAGCCATTGGCAGGGTGTTCAAGACCAAGACCGGTGAACTGTCAATCCACGCCACCGAGGTGCGCCTGCTGACCAAGAGCCTGCGCCCCATGCCCGACAAGTTCCACGGCATCGCCGACCAGGAGGTCAAGTACCGCCAGCGCTATGTCGACCTGATGATGGACGAGGCCGCACGCCATCGCTTCACCGCGCGCAGCAAGGCCGTCAGCGGCATCCGCGAATTCATGGTGGCGCACGGCTTCTTGGAAGTCGAGACGCCCATGCTGCACCCGATCCCGGGCGGCGCCAACGCCCGGCCGTTTACCACCCACCACAACGCGCTGGACCAGCAAATGTTTTTGCGCATCGCACCTGAGCTTTACCTCAAACGGCTGATTGTGGGCGGCTTTGAGCGGGTGTTCGAGATCAACCGCAACTTCCGCAATGAAGGCATTTCGGTGCGGCACAACCCCGAGTTCACGATGATGGAGTTCTACGCCGCCTACTGGGACTACCAGGACCTGATGACCTTCACCGAAAACCTGGTGCGCGACGCCGCACGCAAGGCCGTGGACACGCTGCAGCTCAGCTATGATGGCAAGCCGGTGGACCTGTCCCGGCCCTTTGAGCGGCTCACCATCCGCGAGGCCATCGTCAAGTACACCGAAGCGGCGCATGCGCTGGACGACGGCAGCGGCCTGCGGGTCGACAACCCCGCCTGGCTGATCAACGCTTTACGCAAGCTGGGGCTGACGGAAGCCAAGCACAAGCTATCAACCCGCTCGCTGGCCAGCCTGCAAGTGCTGTACTTTGAGGAAACCGTGGAAGACAAGCTCTGGCAGCCCACCTTTATTTGCGAGCACCCGGTGGAGATCTCACCGCTGGCGCGCGAAAGTGACCGCAAGCCCGGTGTCACCGAACGCTTTGAGCTCTACATCACCGGGCGCGAGTTCGGCAACGGCTTTTCTGAGCTGAACGATGCCGAGGAGCAGGCAGCACGGTTTCATGCCCAGGTCGAGGCCAAGGACGGCGGCGACGACGAGGCCATGTACTTTGACCACGACTTTGTGCGGGCGCTGGAGTACGGCATGCCACCCACCGGCGGCTGCGGCATCGGCATAGACCGGCTGATGATGCTGCTGACCGACAGCCCCAGCATCCGCGACGTGATCCTGTTCCCCGCCCTGCGCCGCGAAGGCGGGCACTGAGACGCAGGTGAACTACCTGGGCCACTACGCGCCTGAGTTGCAGGCGCGGGTGCAGGGCCTGCTTGAGCAAGGCGAACTGGGGGCCTGGCTGCTGGCCCGCTACCCCAAGGCCCACGGCCTGCGCACCGACCGCGCGCTGTACGACTACATCCAGGGCCTGAAAACCGAGTTTTTGCGCGGCGCCGAGCCGCTGAGCCGGGCCTGCTTTGACAGCAAACTGCACACCGTGGCCCACGCCCTGGGCACCCACACCACGGTGTCACGCGTACAGGGCTCGCGCCTCAAAGCCAAACGCGAGATCCGAGTGGCGGCACTGTTCAAGGACACGCCGCTGCCCTTTTTGACCATGATCGCGGTGCACGAGCTGGCCCACTTCAAGGAACGTGAGCACAACCGCGCCTTCTACCAGCTGTGCGCCCACATGGCGGGTGACTACCACCAGCTCGAATTTGACCTGCGGGTGTACCTGACGCACCTGGAAGCCGGAGGTGCCAAGCTGTGGGTAGCGCCGAGTGCGAAGGGGCGTTAATCGCTTTGAGGTTTGCGGGGCACTCAAGCCTCAGTTGGGGTGGCCAGCCGGACTCGCGGGCGTGTCTTGCGAGCTGCTGGGGCCGCCTGGGTGCCGCCGCTCGTGTCCCTCCGCCCTTCGGGCTCCTTCCTTAACCTCGCTGCGACACCCAGGCGGCCCCAGCAGCCGGCGTGAGGGTTGGTGCACCCAACTTGGGGAACCGTACTTCGGTATTCGGACGAACACCTGTGCCGCGCACCAATCACCTCGCCAGATCAGGGTGGTGGGGCATTCGGCGCAGCGGCATCAAGGAGGAGCCCGCAGGGCGGGGGACAGCCGCGGAGCC
>JBAXMQ010000231.1:0-3663 GCA_037134215.1 Betaproteobacteria bacterium | reverse complement strand
GCGGCGTGATCGAGTACGGCAACGCCATCAAGGACCTGGTGGCGGCCAACATCTTTCCCGGCGACATGCTGTGGAAGAACTTTGGCATCACCCGCCATAGCAAGGTGGTGTTTTACGACTACGACGAAATCGAGTACATCACCGACTGCAACTTCCGCAAGGTGCCCGCGCCGCGCAACGAGGAGGACGAGATGTCGGGCGAGGTCTGGTACAGCGTCGGGCCCAAAGACGTGTTTCCGGAAACCTTCGGTCCGTTTCTGCTGGGCAACCCGGCGGTACGCGCCATCTTCATGAAGCACCATGCCGACCTGCTGGATGCTGCGTTTTGGCAGTCCCACAAGGACCGCATTCAGGCCGGCCACGTGCTTGATATTTTCCCCTATGACCGTGACAAGCGCTTCGCAGCGGCAGGCCGCGGGGCCGGACGCTTCATGGCCTGAATTCCAAGCTTCAAGAAGGAACCCATCATGCAGGAATCGATCGTTATCGTGGGCGCAGCCCGCACCCCCATGGGCAGTTTTCAGGGCGACTTTGCGTCGCTGGCAGCGCACGACCTGGGCGGCGCGGCCATCGCCGCCGCCGTTCAGCGCGCTGGCGTGGCGCCCGAGCGGGTGGACGAGGTGCTGATGGGCAACTGCCTGATGGCGGGCCAGGGCCAGGCGCCAGCGCGGCAGGCGGCCTTCAAGGGCGGGCTGCCCGACAGTGCCGGCGCCGTCACACTGAGCAAGATGTGCGGCTCAGGCATGCGCGCGGCCATGCTGGCGCACGACATGCTGCTGGCCGGCAGCGCCGACGTGCTGGTGGCCGGCGGCATGGAAAGCATGACCAACGCCCCCTACCTGTTGCCCAAGGCGCGCGGCGGCTACCGCATCGGGCACGACCGCATTTTTGACCACATGATGCTCGACGGCCTGGAAGACGCCTACGAGAGCGGCCGCTCCATGGGCACCTTTGGCGAGGACTGCGCCGCCAAGTACAGCTTCACTCGCGACCAGCAGGACGCCTTTGCCAGCGCCAGCGTTCAGCGGGCGCAGGCCGCCGTCCAAAGTGGCGCCTTTGCCACCGAGATCACCCCGGTGACGGTCAAAAGCCGCAGCGGCGAGGTGCGTGTGGCCACCGACGAGGGCCCGGGCCGCATCAAGCTTGACAAAATCCCGTCACTCAAACCGGCCTTCAAGAAGGACGGCACCATCACGGCTGCCAGCAGCTCCAGCATCAATGACGGCGCCGCCGCCCTGGTGCTGATGCGCGCCAGCACGGCCGAACAGCTCGGCAAGCGCCCGCTGGCCCGGATCGTGGCCCACGCCGTGCACGCCCAGGCGCCCAACTGGTTTGCCACAGCGCCGGTCGGCGCGGTGCACAAGCTGCTGGCCAAAACCGGCTGGACGGTGGCCGATGTGGACCTGTGGGAAGTGAACGAGGCCTTTGCCGTGGTGCCCATGGCGCTGATGCAGGAGCTGGGCCTGAGCCACGACATTGTCAATGTGAACGGCGGCGCCTGCGCGCTCGGCCACCCGATCGGGGCCAGCGGCGCCCGCATCATGGTGACGCTGATCCATGCCCTGCAGGCGCGCGGCCTTAGAAAAGGCGTGGCCACCCTGTGCATTGGCGGCGGTGAGGCCACCGCCGTGGCACTGGAGTTGCTGTGAGCGCGGTGCGTCACATCAGCTCGGGTTCCAGCTTTGAAACCCTGGCCGGCTACAGCCGCGCCGTGGTGGACGGCGACTGGATTTTTGTCTCAGGCACGACCGGCTTCGATTACCGCGACATGAGCATCGTGGACGACGCCGTGCAGCAGACGCACCAGTGCTTTACCAACATCAGCGCTGCATTGGCCCAGGCCGGAGCCACTTTGGACGACGTGGTTCGGGTGCATTACCTGTTGACCGATGCCAGCTTGTTTGACCATGTGGCGCCGGTTTTTGGCCACTACTTTGCCCGGGCACGGCCTGCGGCCACCGCCATGGTGGTGGGTCTGATTGACCCGCGCATGAAAATCGAAATCGAAGTGACCGCCCGTCAGCGCGTCAGGAAATAATGCCGTTTGGCGATGAGAGAATCGCGCCGGATAACAAATTGACAATGGAGGTTTTGACCAATGGCTGACACAACTTGCCCCGTTTGCAATTCCGTTGCGCAATTGTTGGATGTTGTTGATTTCAATAAATCGTGCGAAGAGGCACGCGGCAAATTTCTCCCACTGACGGGCCGTTCCATCTACTACGCCAGTTGCGCCAGCTGCGGGTTTGTCTTCGCACCCGAGATGCACCAGTGGTCGGCACAAGAGTTTGCACAGCATGTCTACAACGATGCTTATATCGACGTCGACCCTGACTATGCAGAGGCTCGCCCTGCAGCGAATGCAGCTGCTTTGGCAGACATGTTCAAGGGCAAATCCAATGGAATTCGACACTTGGATTTTGGCGCTGGCCAAGGGCTGCTGTCTGCGAAATTAGCAGCAAAAGGCTGGAACTCAAGCGCTTATGACCCCTTTGTCAATACAACAACTGCCTTGTCATCATTGGGGAAGTTTCACTTGATCACGGCTTACGAGGTGTTTGAACACTCTCCCGATGTGCAAAAGCTGATGAAGGACATCAAAAGCTTGTTGGCGGATGACGGCATTGTGCTTTTTTCCACGCTGTTGAGCGATCAACAGATCACACCCAATGCCCGGCTGAATTGGTGGTACGCGGCGCCGCGCAACGGACACATCAGTTTGTTCAACGGTCAAAGCTTGCACCTGCTGGCCCTGCAACACGGGTTGCAGCTGGGAAGTTTCTCGGCCGGATTTCATGTCCTGTTTACCAAGCCTCCGAGCTGGGCCCTTCATTTGTTCGATGCGCCAGAAGCCATGGCTTAAAACCGATATCGACCTGTCTTTATGCTACTCACCCAAGACCAGGACATGATCCGCGACGCCGTGCGCGCATTTGCACAGGAGCAGCTCTGGCCCCATGCCTCGCGCTGGGACAAGGAGCACCATTTCCCCAGAGAGGCCCACAGCGGTTTGGCAGCGCTGGGCGCCTACGGCATCTGCGTGCCTGAGGCCTATGGCGGTGCCAACCTCGATTACCTGACGCTGGCGCTGGTGCTGGAAGAAATCGCCGCAGGAGACGGCGGCACCAGCACCGCCATCAGTGTGACCAATTGCCCGGTCAACGCCATTTTGTTGAACTATGGCAGCGAAGCACAAAAGCAACAGTGGCTGGTGCCGCTGGCGCGCGGCGAGATGCTGGGCGCCTTTTGCCTGACCGAGCCACACGTGGGCTCGGACGCCTCGGCGCTGCGCACCACCGCCGTGCGCGAGGGCGACAGCTATGTGATCAACGGTGTCAAGCAGTTCATCACCAGCGGCAAACATGGCGACGTGGCCATTGTGATTGCGGTGACCGACCCCGGCGCCGGCAAAAAGGGCATGAGCGCCTTTCTGGTGCCCACCAAGGCCCCTGGCTATGTGGTGGCCCGGCTGGAGGACAAGCTGGGCCAGCACAGCAGCGACACGGCACAGATCAACTTCGACCAATGCCGTATTCCGGTGGAGAACCGGCTGGGCGCAGAGGGCGAGGGCTACCGCATCGCCCTGGGCGGGCTGGAGGGCGGGCGCATCGGCATTGCCGCGCAAAGCGTGGGCATGGCGCGCAGCGCGCTGGAGGTGGCCAT
>JBAXMQ010000230.1:0-3721 GCA_037134215.1 Betaproteobacteria bacterium | reverse complement strand
AAAACACGCCAGACGAGTTCTTCAACCACCCCAAGAGTGAGCGCACACGGGACTTTTTGTCCAAAATCTTGGCCCATTAAGCCCTTGGCTTGACGCAGGGCAAACTGGGCTGGCGCGACATGCGCTACAGTGATGCGAGCCTGTTTATCGCCACCATGCGCCGTCTGATCCTTACCCTGCTTTTCGTGTTGCTGCCCCTGCAGGCATGGGCGTGTACGGACATGGCTGCGGCTGCGCCGCTGGCGTCGGCGCACCAGGCCATTGCTGCCCAGTCGGCTGACGGAGCCGTTCAGCAGGCGCAGGCACACCATGACACGGCCGACGGGGCAGCTGTGAGCACCAGCCAGGCCGCCTGCGACAACTGTCAGTCCTGCTCCCAGTGTCATACCCCGGCCCTAGCCCCATTCTGGCGCCTGGCCGTGGCCCTGCCGCTGCCGCAATCCCTGCAGCAGCTTGGCGCCGCAACATTTTCCAGCGCCACAACCCTTCGCGGCCTCAAACCCCCCATCGCCTGAAGACGCTGGCACAGCCACGTCCGGTGCCTGGCACCGGTAGCCGTCCTTCAGGAGATCCCCATGAAAATGAAGTTCGCCCTGGCCTGCGCCTGGGTTTGTTTGCAGGCCCCGGTTTGGGCCCAATCTGCCATCACCCAGCCCGATGGCGAGGCCTGGCGACGCGCCAATGAGGCGGTTGGCCAGCACCGGCGCGGCCACGCCGACATCTTGGCCAAAGAGCCGCCCTTGCCCGAGCGGGCCGCCATAGCCAGCAGCCCCTTGGGGCTGCAACAGGCCATGACGCTGGCGCTGCGGCAGCGCTCTGACCTGTGGGTCGAGCCCGCCCAGAACGCGATGGAAACTGCGCGCGCCAACGCCCGGGTCGCCCAGCTCAGCCACCAGGTGCAGCGCGCCTGGATCGACGCCGTGGCGGCGGGCCAGAGCCTGACCTACCGGCAAGACGCACTGGCCGCGACCGAGGCTGGCGCTGAACTGGCGTACCGCATGGCCGTGGTGGGCAACTGGACGCAGGCGCAACACCTCCAAGTCCGGCTGCTGCAAACCGGGGCATCCTTGGAGCTGTCGGTGGCACGTCAGCAGGCTGACGGTGCACGGGAGCGGCTGGCGCGGCTGCTCGGCCTGTCGGGAGACGTGGCCCACCTCGCCCTGCCAGCACGGCTGCCGGAATTACCCGCTTCGCCACTGCCGGAGCAGGGCATCGAAGCAAGCGCGCTGAGCCAAAACTTGGCACTGAACCTGGCACGTGCCAACGCCGAGCGCGAGCTAGGCCGGGTCAGCCGGGGGGACCTGGCCGACTGGCAGACCGAACTGACCAGCATCGAGCCAGACAGTTTGCGCCCGGGGTCCGATGATGCCACCGCGCTCGGCACCTTGGTGACCCGGGCGCCGGTGCTGACGAAGCGTCAGAAGGCTCTGCGCCATAGACTAGAGGAGCTCATCCAGGCCAGGACCGAGGCGGCCAGCCGGACCAGCCGGGTCGGCAGTCTGGCGCGCGAGGCCTACAGCCGCTACCGCGCTGCCTACGACCAAGCACGGCAGCAGCGTGACCAGGTGGTGCTGTGGCAAACCGCCCTGCAAGAAGACACCCAGGCGCGTTACAACGGCATGTTGGTGAGCACCTGGGATCTTTTGAACAGTGCCAGCGCCCGGATTCGCAGCGTCAACGCGGCGCTGCAGGCGCAACGCCAATTCTGGCTGGCCCACAGCGACCTGCTGGCGATCTTGGCCGGGCTCGATGTTGATTTTTCGGCAGACCTGCCCAGCACGGCCCAGGATGCTGCCAGCGCCAAAGCCGGCCATTGACCCAGGACACCCTATGCAACGACGACATTTTTTCACCGGCGCCGCACTTTCTACCGCCGCCGTGGCCGTGGCCAGCGTCAGCCGGGGGGCGCTGGCGGCCCTGCCCGAGCCCGTCATCATGCGCGGGGCCGCCACGGCACCGCCTCTGGCCCCCACCACCGGCCGGCCCTACCGGCCGGTGGTCACGCTCAACGGCTGGACCGCGCCGTGGCGCATGAAGGACGGCGTCAAGGAATTCCATCTGGTGGCCGAGCCGGTGGTGCGCGAGATCGCCCCCGGCATGCGGGCCACGCTGTGGGGTTACAACGGGCAAAGCCCGGGGCCAACGATCGAGGTGGTCGAAGGCGACCGGGTGCGGGTATTTGTCACCAACAAGCTGCCCGAGCACACCACCATCCACTGGCACGGCCAACGCCTGCCCAACGGCATGGACGGGGTCGGCGGCATGACGCAACCGCAGATTCCGGTGGGCAAGACCTTTGTTTATGAGTTCGTGGCGCGGCGACCCGGCACCTTCATGTACCACCCCCATGCCGATGAGATGACGCAGATGGCCATGGGCATGATGGGCTTCTGGGTCACCCACCCCAAGGCGCCGCACCCGCTCATAGCCGAAGTAGACCGCGACTTCTGCTTTCTGCTCAATGCCTATGACATCGAGCCTGGCGCCAGCACACCCAAAGTCAACACCATGCTGGACTTCAACCTGTGGACTTGGAACAGCCGGGCCTTTCCGGGCATCGACTCGCTCAATGTCCGGCTTGGCGACCGGGTGCGCCTGCGGGTGGGTAACCTGACCATGACCAACCACCCGATCCACCTGCACGGGCATGAGTTCGAGATCACCGGCAGCGATGGCGGGCCCTGGCCGATGGCTGCGCGCTGCCCCGAGGTCACGGCGGACGTGGCGGTCGGCCAGATGCGCCAGCTGGAGTTTGTGGCCGACGAAGTAGGCGACTGGGCCCTGCATTGCCACAAGAGCCACCACACGATGAACGCCATGGGCCACACTGTGCCCACCCTGATCGGTGTCGACCACCAGGGACTGGTGAGAAAGATCCAGAAACTGATCCCAGACTACATGGTGATGGGTGAGCGCGGCATGGCCGACATGGGCGAGATGGAAATGCCACTGCCCGACAACACCCTGCCCATGATGACCGGCACCGGCCCCTTTGGTGCGCTGGAGATGGGCGGCATGTTCACCACCCTGAAGGTGCGGCGTAACCAGCCGCCCGGCGACTACCGCGACCCAGGCTGGTTCACCCAGCCGGCCGGCAGCCGTGCCTTTGAGTGGACCGGCGCCCTGCCGGCGGCGAGCCGCGAGGCCAGCCCCGGCGCTGGCTCAGCGACCAGCGTAGGCCTCAGCGTCAAAAAGCCGGCGGCTGCCCATAAGCACTGAGCGCCGATGCCGCTACAACTTGAACTTCACACTTGACCCATCATGAATACTCTTAAATTGATAGCAAGCATCTCAATACTGGCTTGGGTCAGCGCTGTTTTTTCTCAACCGGCTCAGCGATTGACGGGCGCCGCTCAAGACAGCACCGAAGCCGAGGTCCGCAAGGTGGACCTGGCCGCGCGCAAGATCACGCTGAAACACGGCGAAATCAAAAACCTGGAGATGCCGCCCATGACCATGGTGTTCCAGGTGCCGGACGCGGCGCTGCTGGGCGGCCTCAAGGTCGGCGACAAGGTGCGCTTCACGTCCGACAAGGTCAATGGCGCCTACACGGTCATCACGCTGCAGCCGGCCAAGTAGCGTCCGACCTGACGCGGTTGGCGGTAGGCGGCATGGATAATCGTTTCACTATGCCCGACACCCCTCCTGACACCGCCAACACCAGCCCTGACAGCATCACCCGGGTGGCCGGCATTGAGGTCGGCCATTTCACCGACACCCG
>JBAXMQ010000229.1:0-3739 GCA_037134215.1 Betaproteobacteria bacterium | reverse complement strand
TCGATGATGCTGTTGACGTACTCGGTGTCTTCTTTTTCGGGGTTGGTGTCGTCAAAGCGCAGGTGGCACACACCGCCGTAGTCGCGCGCCAGACCAAAGTTCAGGCAGATGCTTTTGGCATGGCCGATGTGCAGGTAGCCATTGGGCTCTGGCGGAAACCGGGTGCGAATCTTGGCCGGGTCCAGCGGGCCGGTGGCGTGGTGGGCGGCGTCGCCCGGGCTGCCACCCCAGCGGCGCTGGGCGTAGGTGCCGGCTGCCAGGTCATGCTCGATGATCTGGCGCAAAAAGTTGCTGGTTTTGGCGTCAGCGGCGTCGGTTTTGGCGGTGGCAGCAGCAGGGGTTTGGTTCGGGGGGGTCATTAACTGATTTTAGTCGGCCCCCTGCCCGTCGCTGGCTAATCCAGGCTGTCGGCAAAAGCGTTGATGGCGTCCACGTCGGGCGGCAGCACGGTGAAGGGCATGCCCTCGCGGGTGAGGCACTGGCGCAGGGCGCGGTCAATGGCGCGGGCGTGGATTTCGTCCTGGAACCGGCCGGTGTGCACGTATTTCTTGTCCCCGCGCTCCACCATCACGTTCACATTGTTGTGCTGCTTGTACCACTCCAGAATATGCAGCCGGGTTTTGGCCACGTCACAGATGTTGTCCTCGTAGTGCTCGTTGTAGTACAGCACCTGGGGAAGCGAGCACTCGGTCACCAGGTATTGCACCTGGCCGTCCAGCAGGTTGATCATCTCGAACTGGCGTTGGGCGATCTGGTACTGGTTTTTCAGGGCTTCGAAGTCGCGCTGCCAGACCAGCGACTTGGCGTAGTCGGGGATGTTTTCCACACTTTTGTGGCGAAGGTTCAGCCGCAGGATGATGGCCGAGCTGAACAGCGACTTGTCGCTACCCGGTCCACCAATGATGTTGATCACTTTGGTGGGATACATCCGCATCTTGTTTTCGGGCAACACGTTGGATGCTGTCGTGTAGTGCAGGGTCATGGCGTGGGCATCTCCTGAGATGGTGGTGGTCACCCCGCAGAGGGGGCAGGCAGGTCTTGATCGTAGTGCGCCCGCTGCAAGTCCACAAGGGTCATCAAAGGCCGAATCAGCGCGCTTATTTGCCGATCCCGTTTTTGACCAGCAGGTCGCTCACCAGCTCCAGCCGCAGCAGAGGGCTGTCCAGCGACATCATGCGCTGTTTTTGATCCAGCGGCATGGGCAGCAGCTCGCACCACCGGTTGGCCACCCAGGCGCAGTCATCCAGCTGGTAGGGCGGCAGCAGGGGCATCTCGTGCGGTGCCAGGTCGCGCGCATGCAGGGTGTTGATCAGGTTGCCCAAGGCAGTGGCGACGTGGCGCAGGTCATCGGGAATGGGCATGGCCATGTCGGCGTCCACCGGCGTGGCAGTGGCAAACCACTGGCCGTGTGGCAGCTGGTTGTAGTTGGACATGCGAAAACGCTGGGTGCCGGTGCAGCGGATCAGCATCAGCCCGGGCTGGGGCTTGCTCAGCTCGGTGATGGTGGCCAGGGTGCCGATGGGGTGAAAGGTCTCGTCGGCAAAAGCGTCGCGATCAGACCGGTCGCGGCGATCGGGATCGATTTGACGCACCTCGGCACCCTTGGTGAGGGTGACCACGCCAAACGGCGAGCCGCTGCGGTGGCACTTGCCGATCATGTCGAGGTAGCGCACCTCAAAGATCCGCAAGGGCAGCAAGCCGCCGGGGTACAGCACAGTGCCGAGCGGAAACAGGGGAATGGAAAATACGGTCAGGTCGTCAGGCATGCGTTTTGTCTCACTGGCATTTCACCGCATCATCCCACGAACCCACACTTTTTTACATGGCTTTGAACAGGTGGGCAAACAAGCGGCTGACCGGCAGCCGCTCCGGGCGGCCGCGCAGCGACAGGCTCAGCCGCCCCTGCTCGTCCCGCCAGGCCAGCTCAATGCAGCGGCTGTTGACCACCGTGCCACGGTGAATCTGCCAAAACTGGTCGGGGGCCAGCTGGGGCAACAGCTCTTTGAGCGGCGTGCGGATCAGGTATTCGCGGCTGGCGGTCAGCACCCGCACATACTTGTCGGCGGCCTCCAGGTAAAGCACATCGGACAGCGGCACCAGGTGGATGGCGCTGCCTACGCTGGCTTGGATGTGCTGCAGCCCGCTGGTCGACGGCTTGGGCGGCTGGGGTGACGGCCCTGCGGCAGCGAGCAGACCGCGCAACTGGCCCAGCGTCGCTTCAAAATCAATAGCAGAAGATCGTTTGGCAGCAAGGGTTTGTCGTAGTTTTTGCAAGGTTTTTTGCAGCCGCCCGGGCTGTACGGGTTTGAGCAGGTAATCCACCGCCTGGGCCTCAAAGGCTTGCATGGCGTACTGGTCGTAGGCGGTCACAAACACCAGCGCCGGAAAGGGCTTGGTGTCCGGTGTGGCAGTGTCCCAGGCGTCGGCCAAGGCAGCGGCCGCTTCCAGACCGCTCAAACCCGGCATGCGGATGTCAAAAAAAAGAATATCGGGTCGCAGCGCCAGCGCCTGAGCCACTGCGCTTTGCCCGTCGCCCACGCTGGCCAGCACCTGCAGCTCGGGCCAGTGGCGGGCCAAATCGGCCTGCAGGGCGGCGGCCAGCAGCGGCTCGTCTTCTGCAATCAGGGCGGTTGGGGGCAGCGGCTGGCTCAAGACGGCACCCCTTGAGTGAGGGGAAATCGGACGCTGACCCTTGTCCCGCCTGAGGGTAAAGCGACGATTTCAATAGCACCTTGATCACCATAACAGGTGTGCAGGCGCTCACGCACCTGGGCCAAACCAAAGCCACCGGCGCCCCGGCCGGTGGCCAGCGGCGTGGCGGTATCGCAGCCCACGCCGGTGTCAGTCACCGCCAGCAGCAGGTGGCTGCCAGCCTGCCGGGCCTGCACGCTGATGCTGCCACCGGCGAGTTTGGGCTCCAGGCCGTGGCGGATGCTGTTCTCTACCAGCGGCTGCAGCAGCAGGGGCGGCACAGGCACCGCTCGCAGCCCGTCGGGCAGGTCCAGGCTGAAGGCCAGGCGCGGCCCCATGCGCACCGCCATCAGCGCCAGGTAGTCAGCCAACCGATCAAACTCGTCTTGCAGGGGGTGCAGGGTGGCGCGGGAAGCGCCCAATGTGGCACGCAGGTAGGCGATCAGGTGGTCCAGCATGGTTTGGGCACGGGCCGGGTCCAGCCCGACCAGCACACGCAGGTTGGCCAGGGTGTTGAACAGCATGTGCGGCTCCAGCTGGGTTTGCAGCAGTTTGAGCTGAGACTCCGCGGCCTGGCGTTGCGCCGCTTCAGCCCTGGCGCTGGCGCGGGCCGCTTCTTCGCGCACACTGGCCAAGCGGGCCTGGCTCATGAAGTAATAGGTACACACCACGCCCACGGCCAGGCTCATCAGCAGCAGCCCCAGGCCCTGGCCGGACTGCCATACCGCCAGCCCTTGTCCGGGCTTACCCAGCAGGGTGTCCGCCACCAAGGTCCCGCCCAGATAGCCCAGCACCACGCCCGCCGGCACGATGCCAAACAGCCGCCGCCACTGGCGTGGCTCGTCGGGCGTCAGCGCCAGACGGCCGAGGTCGATCAGGCCCCAGATCGCCAGGCCAATGCACTGCGAGTACAGCCAATTGATGCCAAAGCCGCCCAGCCCCACGCCGTGGCTGGCGGTGGTAAGCGTCAGGGCCAGAGCAATCAGCGTGTTCAGCAGGGCCGAAGCCAGCAGCCAGCGCCAGCCACGCAGCATCCGCGGCGCGGTCA
>JBAXMQ010000228.1:0-3813 GCA_037134215.1 Betaproteobacteria bacterium | reverse complement strand
TGGCATGGTCATCGCGCTGCTGGCTGGTTTGGCCAGTGTGTTTTTTGCCATGCCGGCGCTGGGCCTGGCCGTGTCGGCCATGGTGGCTTTGTTGTCGGCCGGGCTGATTTTGTTTGAGACCAGCCGGATCGTGAACGGTGGCGAGACCAACTACGTCATGGCCACGGTCAGCCTGTATGTGTCGGTCTTTAACTTGTTCACCAGCCTGCTGAGCCTGTTCGGGCTGGGCGGGTCGAACGACTGAGCCACAACACCGGGCCATCGGAATCGACCATTGCCCGGCCTGGCGCACACGCAGGGCTTATTGCCAAAAAAGATATAAAAAATATAGCTTCATCGCTATATTTGACGGAGCTTTCAGCTCTATTTGGCCGGCCGATGCAGCGCGCAGAGCTTGTTGCCGTCGGGGTCGCGCAGGTAAGCCAGGTAAATCTGGCCTGTGGGGCCTTCGCGAAAACCCGGTGGATCTTCGCAGGTGGTGCCGCCGTTGGCCAAGCCGGCCGCATGGAAAGCATCGCCCTGTTCTGCGCTTTGCACCGTAAAGCCGATGGTGCTGCCATTGCCGTGGGTCGCGGGGTCACCATTGATGGGGGTGGTGATGGCAAAGGTGCCGGTAGGGCTGCGGTAGAAGTAGCGGTTCTTGTTGGCCAAGCCGGGGCCATGGCCCAGGGTGCCCAGAACGGCGTCATAGAATTTTTTTGAGACTTCGAGGTCATTGACCCCCAGCATCACGTGACTGAACATGGTTGGCTCCGTTGGTGTCACACAGTGGACGTGACAGCCATGGTAGCCCAGCGACGCTCAGGGTATTCCCGCACAGTGGCTGCTTGGATGCCGGGGTAGGTCAAAAATGTGCTTAACTCCAAGGCTTTGTTGTTCAACCTTTGGAGAAAACTCATGATGAAGCGTCGCAATCTGTTTCTCGTTCTTGGCGTGGCTGCAGCTTTAGCTGCTCCGGTGCAGGCACAGCAATTTTTTCGGATCGGCACCGGCGGTACTGCCGGCACCTACTACCCCGTTGGCGGCATGATTGCCAACGCCGTGAGCCAGCCCGGCAAGATCGTGGCCACGGCCCAGGCCACCAACGGCTCGGTGGCCAATGTCAACGGCGTGGCTGGTGGCGCCATGGAATCGGGTTTCTCACAGTCGGATGTGGCCACCTGGGCCTACAGTGGTACCGGCGTGTTTGAAGGCAAGCCCAAGGTGGCGGACCTGCGCATGATCGCCAACCTGTACCCTGAGAGCATTCACCTGGTGGTGAAGAAGGGCGCTGGCATCAAGTCGGTGGCTGACCTCAAGGGCAAGCGCGTGGCGCTGGACGAGCCGGGCTCAGGCACGCTGGTCAACGCCCGTGCGGTACTGGCAGCCTGGGGCCTGAAGGAGAGCGACATCAAGCCGGAGTACATCAAGCCCAATCAGGCCGGCGACAAGCTCAAGGACGGGGCGCTCGACGCTTTCTTCTTTGTCGGTGGCGCACCGGCCGGTGCCATTGCCGAATTGGCGTCCAGTGGTGCCGGCATCGAGCTGGTGCCCCTGGCCGGCGCTCAAGGTGAGGCGCTGCGCAAAGCCAACCCCTACCTGGCGCTCGACACCATCCCTGCTGGTGTTTACAAAGACGTGGCGGCCGTGCAGACCATGTCGGTTGGCGCGCAGTGGGTGACCAGTGCCAAGGCCGATGCTGAAACGGTTTACCAAATCACCAAGGCGCTGTACAGCAAGGCTGCGCAGGATGCCCTGGCCGCAGGTCACGCCAAGGGCAGCTACATCACCAAGGAGAACGCGGTGAAGGGTGTCGGCATTCCCTTCCACCCGGGGGCTGAGCGCTTTTACAAGGAAGCCGGCCTGTTGAAGTAAGGTGGCATATGGGCGCCCTGGCGCCCGCTCACAAGGGATGGTTATGACCGAAGTTCGCGAGCGCGACATGCGCGAGTTGCAGGCCTTGGAAGAAAAGTTCGATCCCGAGATGCGCTTTAGGCCGCTGGTGACACCGGCCTCGGTGATCGTGAAGTGGCTGCTGGTCATTCTCTCGGGCTTTCACTATTACACAGCGGGCTTTGGCCTGCTCCGGGAGACGACGCACCGGGGGGTACACCTGGCCTTTGTGCTGGGCCTCATCTTTTTGGTGTTTGCAGCGTTTCCGCCCGGTGCCGACGCCAAGGGACGAAGCGGGCGGATGAACCTGGGTGGCGTGCCGTTGGTGGACTGGCTGCTGGGCCTGGCCTGCGCAGTCAGCGTGATGTACATCCCCTATGTGTTCGACGATCTGGCGTTCAGGGTGGGCAACCCGGACACCATAGACGTGGTCTTCGGAACTGTCCTCTTCATCACGCTGCTCGAGGCCACGCGCCGTGCCATGGGCTGGCCGCTGCCGCTGATCGCCATCTGCTTTTCCATGTACGCCCTGGCCGGGCCCTATTTCCCGGGCCTTCTCAAACACGCGGGCGCCAGTTGGAGCCAGATGATCAACCACCAGTACCTGACCAGTCAGGGTATTTACGGCGTGGCCGTGGGCGTGGTGGCCACCTATGTCTTCCACTTTGTGTTGTTTGGCGTGCTGGCGACGCGAATCGGCTTGGGCCAGTTGTTTCTTGACATTGCATCGAAGATTGCCGGGCGTTATGCTGGTGGCCCAGCGAAGGTCAGCGTGTTCGGGTCAGCCATGTTTGGCATGCTCAGCGGCTCGTCGGTGGCCAATGCTGTCACCGTGGGATCGCTGACCATCCCAGCCATGATTCGGGTGGGCTACCGGCGCGAGTTTGCCGGCGCAGTGGAGGCTGCGTCATCCACTGGCGGACAGATCACACCGCCGGTGTTGGGGGCAGCGGCCTTTTTGATGGTCGAGTTCCTGAACGTGTCGTACCAGACCATCATTGCCGCAGCGATCGTGCCGGCTTTCATGCACTTCTTCGGCGTGTTCATGCAGGTGCATTTCGAGGCCAAGCGCTACGGCCTGCGCGGCCTCACACCCGAGGAGATGCCCCGACTGCGTGAGTCACTGCAGCAGCGTTGGCCGACACTGATTCCGCTGGCCCTGCTCATCAGCATCCTGGTTTCGGGGCGCACGCCCTACCTGGCGGCTTTCACCGGCATCACGTCCTGCATCATCGTGGGCCTGGTCACCTCGGTGCGGGGCAACAAGCCGAGCAACTGGATTGCGCTGGTCGCGCTTCACCTGCTGCTGGCGCTGATGGTGTTCGTAGACTGGGGTGGCGACGGCGACAGCATCAAGCTGGGCCTGTTGGGTTTGGGCGTGTTGATCATCTGGGCGGGCCAGAAATGGCTGGGCTTGATGGGACGCGTTGACAATGCCGTGCTTCTGGAAGCGTTTGAGACCGGTGCCAAATACGCGCTGGCGGTTGGCGCTGCGGCCGCCACCGTTGGCATCGTGATCGGTGTTGTCACGCTGACTGGCGTTGGCTTCAAGATCAGCTACATCATCACCGGCTGGGCGCAGGCGATGGCTGGCTTTGCTGCCGCATGGTTGCCCGCCTTCATGGTCGATCTCAAAGCGTTGACGCTGCTGTGTGCCCTCTTCATGACGGGCGTGGTGTGTATCCTGATGGGCTGCGGCATTCCGACCACGGCCACCTACATCATCATGGTCACGGTGGCAGCCCCCACGCTGGTGCAGCTGGGAGTGCAGCCCTTGGTGGCGCACTTCTTTGTGTTCTATTACGGTGTGCTCGCCGACATCACGCCGCCGGTAGCTTTGGCGGCCTATGCGGCGGCTGGCATGGCGGGTAGCGATCCGTTCAAGACCGGGAACATGGCGTTCCGGCTCGGGTTGGCCAAGGCCTTGGTGCCCTTTGTGTT
>JBAXMQ010000227.1:0-3861 GCA_037134215.1 Betaproteobacteria bacterium | reverse complement strand
GCGGTGGCGGCCTTGACGGCGGTCGGGTTTTTTGCTGACCGCTTGCAGGGCGGCATGCAGCGCGATGCGCGGCAGTTGCTGGGTGGTGATGCGGTGATCGTTAGCGACAACCCGCCGCCGCCGGCCTTTGAGGCCAAAGCCCGTGGCCTGGGCCTGCAGGTGGTGGAGACCCTCGGTTTTCCGACCATGGCGCGGGCCACCGAGGCTCGGGGCGGCAACAGCAAGCTGGTGGCGCTGAAGGTGGTGGCGCCGGGCTACCCGCTGCGCGGCGCGCTGCGCGTGGCCAGCCAGCCCGAGGGTTTGGGTGAGCTCACAAGGGACATCCCGGCGCCCGGTCAGGCCTGGGTGGAAGCGCCGCTGCTGGAGAGTCTGGGACTGGCCGTGGGCGATGAGCTGCTGCTGGGCGACATCAGCTTGCGCGTGACGCGGCTGATCGTGAACGAGCCCGACCGGGGTGCTGGCTTCATGAACTTTGCGCCCCGGGTGATGATTCACCGGGACGATCTGGCCGCCACTGGCCTGGTGCAGCCGGCCAGCCGGGTGACCTACCGGCAGGCGGTGGCGGGCGAGGACGCTGGCGTGGCCGCCTTTGTGGCCTGGGCGCAGGGTGAGGTCAAAAACCGCACGGTGCGCGGCGTGCGGATCGAATCGATGCAGGGCGGCCGGCCTGAACTGGGGCAGACCCTGGAGCGGGCCGAGAAGTTCCTGAACCTGATCGCCCTGCTGGCAGCACTGCTGAGCGCGGTGGCGGTGGCTTTGTCAGCACGAGGTTTTGCTGCCAAGCACCTGGACGACTGCGCCATGCTGCGGGTGCTGGGCCTGAGCCAGCGCACCATTGCCTCGGCTTATACCTTTGAGTTTGCCGCAGTCGGCCTGATGGCCAGTGCCCTGGGCGTGCTGTGCGGCTATGCCATGCACCATGTGTTTGTGCTGCTGCTGGCCGGCCTGGTGGATGCTGCCTTGCCGGCGCCGGGCATCTGGCCGGTGCTGTTTGGCATGGGCATGGGCCTGACGCTGCTGCTGGCTTTTGGCCTGCCGCCGGTGCTGCAACTGGCGCAGGTGCCGCCGTTGCGGGTGATCCGGCGCGACGTGGGCCGGCTCAAGCCTGCCTCGCTGGGCGTGCTGGCGGTGGGGGTGGCCGGCTTTGCCGCGCTTTTGCTGGCCGCCAGCAGCGACCTGACGCTGGGCCTGATCGCGGTGGGTGGCTTTGCCGGCGCCACGGCTGTGTTTGCCCTGCTGAGCTGGCTGGCCGTCAAGCTGCTGCGCTCGCAGGTCAACGAGAGCACGGCACCGCGCTGGCTGGTGCTGGCCACGCGCCAGATCTCGGCGCGGCCCGCCTACACGGTGGTGCAGGTCAGCGCCTTGTCGGTCGGGCTGCTGGCGCTGGTGTTGCTGGTGCTCTTGCGCACCGACCTGATCAACAGCTGGCGCAAGGCCACCCCGGCCGACGCGCCCAACCGCTTCGTCATCAACGTGATGCCGGAGCAGGGCGATGCCTTTCGCAAGGCTCTGGCCGAGTCTGGTGTCTCGCGGTTTGACTGGTACCCGATGATCCGTGGCCGCCTTGTGGCGGTGAACGGCCGCCCCGTGACGCCCGATGATTACGCCGACGAGCGGGCCCGACGGATGGTGGACCGCGAGTTCAACTTGTCCTACAGCGCGTCCAAGCCGGTGCAGAACCTGGTGGTGGCCGGTCGCTGGGTGGCGGACGAGGCGGGTGCCATCAGCTTCGAAGAGGGCCTGGCCAAGACGCTGGGCCTGAAGCTGGGCGATACGCTGTTGTTTGACATTGGCGGCGTGCAGAACGAGGCTCGCATCACCTCGCTGCGCAAGGTGGACTGGGGCTCGCTGCGCGCCAACTTCTACGCCATGTACCCGGTCAGCCGATTGGACGATGTGCCCAAGACCTACATGGGTGCCTTCAAGGCCCCGCCTTCGCCGGGCTTCGACAACGCCCTGGTGCGGCGTTTTCCCAACATCACCAATATGGACATGAGCAGCACCTTTGCCCAGGTGCAGCGGGTGCTGGACCAGGTGATCAGCGCGGTGGAATTTTTGTTTGTCTTCACGCTGGCAGCCGGGCTGGTGGTGCTGTTTACTGCGGTGACGGCCACCCGCGAGGAGCGGGCGCGCGAGTTCGCCATTTTGCGGGCCATGGGCGCGCGCAGCAGCTTGTTGCGCCAGGTGCAACGGGCCGAACTGCTGGGGGTGGGCCTGTTGGCCGGCCTGCTGGCATCGCTGGTGGCCTCGGCCGTGGGCTGGGCGCTGGCGCGTTATGTGTTTGAGTTTGACTGGGTGGTGTCACTGTGGGTGCCGTTGTGGGGCTCGCTCAGTGGCGCGCTGTTGGCGCTGGCGGCCGGGTGGTGGGGCCTGCGCGAGGTGCTGCGCCGCCCGGTGGTGGAGACCTTGCGGCGCGCCTCAGTCTGAGTCGCCGCCGCCCTCATCCCCGGGCCTGGCCCCTGGCCCGGCCCATTGGCCGGATTGCGCCAGCAGCTGCGCCTGGAACACCTTGGCAATCGGCGAGAGTTGCTTGCCTTTGAGCCGCACCACATGCCATTGGGATTCGATGGGAAAGCCGCTCACATCCAGGATGGCCACACCCTGCCCGGGTTGCCCCTGCAGGGCATGGCTGGAGATGACCGACAGGCCCAGTTCACCGGCCACGGCCTCCCGGATCGCCTCATTGCTGCCCAGCTCCAGCCGCAAGTTGGGCTTGAACCCCAGGCGCTTGAAGTGCGCGTCGATCGCCATCCGGGTGCCAGAGCCGCGCTCGCGCAGGATGAAGCGCAGCGAACTCAGCGCGTCCAGCGGGATGTTGCGCTGGGTGGCCAGCGGGTGTGAGCTGGCCGCGATCACCACCAGCGGGTTGGGCATGAAGACCTGATCGTCCAGGTCCATGTCGGCCGGTGGCATGGACATGATGGACAGGTCATCCAGGTTGTCGCGCAGGCGCTGCACCACGCCGTCCCGGTTCAGCACCTCCAGCGAGATGTCGATCTCGGGGTATTTGGCGCAGAAGCTGCCCAGCAGGCGAGGCACAAAGTACTTGGCCGTGCTGACCACCGCCACCCGGAGCTTGCCGCGCGTCAGGCCCTTGGTGGCGTCGATGCCCTGCTCGAAGGCCGCCCACTGGTCGGCCATGGCGCGCGCCGTTCGGGCCAGCTCGCGCCCGGCATCGGTCAGGTGCACGCGCTTGGCAATCACCTCATACAGCGGCACGCCAACCGAATCGGTCACCTCTTTGAGTTGCATGGACGCCGTGGGTTGGGTCACATGGCATGCTTTGGCAGCACGGCTGACGCTGCCGGTGTCGGCCAGTGCCAAAAAGAGACGGAGCTGCCGGAAGGTGATATTCATAGATATTTACCTATGTAAAGTAGGTTAATAATCGATTTTACAAGATGTATTTAGCGCTCTAGCATCGGGGTTCCAAGGAGAACCCACCATGCAAAACCTGCTCGATCCGGCCATTTTGTTTTTTGTGTTTGGTGTGCTGGCGGGCGCCCTCAAGTCCAACCTGGAGGTGCCGCCGGCCATCGCCAAGTTCCTGTCGCTCTACCTGCTGATGGCGCTGGGCCTCAAGGGCGGCTTTGCGCTGGCCAAGTCGGGCTTGAGCCCGACCGTGATGCTCAGCTTGGGCGCGGCCATGCTGATGGCCTTCATCGTGCCGGCGCTGGGCTATCAGCTGCTGAAAAACCGGGTGTCACGCTTTGATGCGGCGGCCATTGCGGCCTCCTACGGCTCGGTCAGCGCCGTGACCTTTGTCACAGCCATGCAGTACCTGGAGGCCAATGGCCTGACTCCGGGTGGCCACATGGCCGCCGCGCTGGTGGTGATGGAGTCACCGGCCATCATCATGGC